>CAYNFH010000009.1:2760-42233 GCA_964396385.1 uncultured Chthonomonadaceae bacterium
GAGAGCGAGACCAGGCCATCAAGCACCTCACCTGGACACTCCAGGCGTTCCCTTCTCTCTCCATGCGCATCCGCCCGCAGCTAGACTCGTGGAGGCGCGAGAAGGAGCGGGAGGACACAGTTCCACCCGTCATCTGTCATATATGCCATGCGGAGAACGCCTGGAACGCGGTAAGCTGCGAGAACTGCGGGGCCGCGTTCGGTACGCGGGCAGGGGTGAGGCAGCAGGTAGCCTCGCAAGGTGGGCCGCGCATGCTTATCCGCGGCTGGATCGTCACGGCAACCGCCCTGTTTGTGGTCTGCTTCCTGTTCCTATACACTCCCGCTATCATCGCCGGGCCCATCGCGATCGCTACGCTTATCGCGGCCGTCTGGCTTTTCCTGCGCTGGGTGGGCGGGGACATGGGTACCATAGGAGACTGAATGAAGCTCATCCTATTCACCAAAATGTTCAAAGGGCAGCCAGTGGAAGGGCTCATAGAGACCATCCACGCGGTGGGGGCAGAGGGCGCCGACCTGTGCGTTCGGGAGGGGTACCCGGTCAGTCCTGCTAATGCACGAGCGGAGCTTCCCAAAGCCGTGCGGCGATTCCAGGAGGCGGGACTGGCGGTACCCATGGTCACGGCTTCGACCGGACTGACCGACCCCTCGACCCAGGAGGCAGAGACGCTCTTCGCCGCGTGTCACGACGCGGGCGTACCGCACGTAAAGGTAGGGTACTGGCCGTACAAGGGGCCGGACTACTGGAAGCAGGTAGACTCGGCTCGCACGGACATTGAGGGGTTTGAGAAGCTGGCCTCCCGCTTCGGCGTCCAGGCGTGCCTTCATACGCACAGCGGCGCGAACCTGGGGTTGAACGCTTCGAGCGCAATGCACCTGGCACGTGGATTGGCCCCGGGCTCCATCGGCCTTTACCTGGATCCGGGCCACCTCTCCCTATGTGGAGAGCCGCCCCACATGGCGGTGAGCATTGCAGGAGAGTACCTGTCGCTCCTTGCGGTGAAGGACCCGCGCTGGATAATGGAGCCCGGCAAGCGGCCTCGGGCGGAGTTCGGCCCCGTAGGCGAGGGACTCGTAGACTGGGCGGGTGTAGTTCAGGCTCTGAGGGACCGCGACTACCAGGGCCCCCTGACATTCCATAGTGAGTACGACCACCTGAAGGGGCAGGACCTGGTGGATCAAACCCGGCGTGACATCCGGTATTTCAGAAGCGTAATGGATAAAAAGGGCTGAATCGCCATAGTCTATGGAAGTGTACGACCTCGATAAGACCCAGGAGTGGCTCAACCGCACGCAGCAGCTCCACCGGAAGCCCGTCGTCCGCGGTGGGGTCACTAGGGACGCGCGGTCACGGAATCAAGCGGTTGCCGGGGTTGGAGCGGTGCTTGCAACGGTGCTGGCGCTGATCCTGATTCCCTGGGGCGGCCGGCCGCCGGAGATGCCGAGGATGGAGCCCTCGGCGGGTGCCCCCGCAATCGCTTCGCCCATGACACCCCAGCCTGCTATTGCCATAACGGCAACACCAACCCCGGTGCCAGCGACACCGTTCACATCGCCGGTAGCCACACATCCCGCTGCTCAGGCTACGGCTATACCGAAGGTTCCGCCGTTCGCTCCCACTTGGCTGGACGGGCAGCGCTTCTCCCTCGCCTCCCAGATGGGAGGCTTCATCATGCCGCAACGGCCCTCCGGGTTTCCGTCACCCAATCTGCTCACGCGCTGGTAGCCACCCGTCGAGAAACCGACCCAGCTCCGCTGGATCAAAGCCGTATGGCCCTTTACCGCCCTGGTATGCTACCCGCCCTCCTCGTGCGATTGCGTAGAGGCGCTCCGGCCATGCATTGAAAGCCCGGTCTACTGCATTGTCCATGCCGTCCACCAGCACCGGTATGGAGAGGCTGAGGCGCAGGGCGCACGTTTGTGCGACTTCGCTGCGAGTTTCCAGCGTTCGTGGATTCGCCAGGTCAACGCCGGCCTGCTGATTGCTGTCCAGCGTCCAGCCATCTGAGGGGTGCGCCTCGTTGATGTAGATCAGGGCGAACTCAGCGTAGTCGCGGAAGGCCTGGTAGACACGCTCGAGATCGCCAGCCTGGCGACGGAATGGAGGTCAAGTGTAGCTGCCAAATAGGAGCACGGCGGGCCGTTCCCGCCAGAGATCACCCAGCCGGGCAGCACGGCCGTCCAGTGTGAAAACCGGCAGATCGGGGGCAACATCGCCTACGGCAAGCCGGTCCGAATCCAGATAGCCGGCCTCGCTGAGGAATGGCACGACTTCCGGCGGGATGTCTGGTGGGAGGTTGGGGGCGGCCATGCTGGAAGTACGATACCACACAACAATCCCAACAGAACACCATGTTGTCATTCCGAGCCGAGGGAGGAAGCTCGTTCCTGCCTTCGGCCGGATTGACACTGCGGGCGCTTGGGGCTACCTCCTGAGCATGCCGTGCTGTCGGAGCATCTCCTGCTTTGCGGCATCCGGCATCGGCGGAGACGCCTCTACCTTTCCGGGCGTGCCGTTGGTTACCACGCCGCCGGTCGCCCCTTTGTACAGGAAGAAGACGGCCACAGCGGCTACTATTACCACCACCACTGCGACCACCACGGGGGATACTTCCCTCTGTCCCATTTCACTCTCCCAAAGGGCCGGGTTGAAGGTTGAGGGTTGAAGGTTGAAGGCCGGATCTGTTCGGCACGTTCTACCTCTGGAGTCACTTCAGAAGCGGGCAGAGCCGCCTTGAAGAGCACTGTTTCAACCTTCAACCCTCAACCCTCAACCAATCACGGCTTACACTGCAGGTCCGTAGTCTGCACCGGCCAGAAGCCGAAGACGGTGGACGAGGTATTCAGCCCGCTGTCGGAAACACCGTCGGAACCGGCGTTATACACACGGGTCCCCGGATTGATGGGGTCGCTCGCCTTCGCCCACTTGGAGTGCCCGTCGCAGTAGAAGAAGTTGTTGCCGCCGGTATGACGGACCGAGTTGCCCCACCAGTCAATGTTGCCGCCGAATGCAACGATGGAGCGGATGAAGTACAGCTTGCCTCCCACACAGGGGGAGGGGCCATCGAAGATGTAGGTGGCGTCAGAGCCCAGGCCGGTCGAGGCCGGCGAGCCAATGGAGGCTAGGGCCGTGGGCTGGTAGATAATCCACTCGTTCAGGCCGTAGTCCACCTCCGGGACAATCGGCACCTTGTTCGGGTCGTAGCAGTTGAACAGGGAGAACGCGGCCGTGTAGGTGGTTCCCCGGAAGCTGGGGCACTTGAAGAGCTGGCCGTTCTTTACGTAGGGATAGATGAGCGTGGCCCAATGCTGCACGGGCAGGCCCTGCTGGTACGTCCAGTAGCCATTGTTCGGGCAGCCGCCGGGCCAGGGCTGGGAGTAGAACGTCTCGTCGTAGTCCTGCACGTACATCATCGTGGCAAGACCCACCTGCTTGGTGTTGGACAGGCAGGAGATGGTGCGTGCCTTCTCGCGAGCCTGGGCAAACACGGGGAAGAGAATAGCCGCCAGGATCGCGATTATGGCGATTACTACGAGCAGCTCGATCAGCGTAAATGCCTTGCGCCTTTCCATGTTATCCTCCGTACTGGCAATGTCCGGGGTCGCGCCCGGACTGGCTTGTCCGGACTATCCGGACGTAGTGGCTCTCTGAGTGGACGCGCGAAGCTGCAGCTTGGCGGAATAAGCCGCATGCCGGGGAGCGGCGTCCGGGTTCGCGATGCGGTCTTGCAAGATATGCCAGGCCTCTGAACACACCTCCTTTACCGGTAGAGTGATGGAAGTCAGCGGAACGGGCAGGTACTTGACATAGGGGATGTCGTCGCATCCGGCCAGGCAGACGCGGTTCGGGATGTCCACGCCCAGCTCGCTCAACGCGCGGTAGGCGCCGAACGCGATCTCGTCGTTCTGGCAGAAGATGGCATCCGGCAGATCCGGTCCGCTCGGGCCGGGGTGCTCCGCCACGTATGAAAGCACCCGGACGCGGGCCGCTTCACACAGATCGCCTTCCAGCGAGATTCCGATGGGCTCGAACTGCATTCCGTAGCCCTCCGCGCGCGCTTTGCAGACGGCATACCGCTCCTCGCCCGGAATGAAGCTGCCCGCCGGACCGACGTAGCCCAGCCTACGGCAGCGCTGACCGTACAAGTGGTCGACTAGGGCGACCATCGCCTCCTCAAAGGTGACCGCTACGAACTCCTTCAGCCGAGTCTCGTGGCTGAACAGGCCAACCACCGCCGGGATGTGCCCCGCATGGTGTAGGAGCGCCTCCCGCAGGCGCTCCACGTAGAACATGTAGTCGAACACGAAGATGCCGTCTAGGTCCCAGCGAAGCAGGCGCTGCCAGCTTCGCAGAATATCGTGGGTGCTCACCAGGGGCAGGACTTCGTACTCGTTGGCTTCTACGATCCGCCTCATATTGGCGACTACGTCCTGGAAAAAGTAGTCCCGTCCCTCCGGCACGAAGATGCCCACGAGCTGGGTGCTGTCTCCACGCAGCCCCTGCGCAAACCGGCTGGGCCGGTACCCCATGCGCGTCGCCATCTCCACGACCCTGTCACGCGTGGCCTCGGAGATGAGGGCGTTCTCCTTATTGTTCAGGACCCGCGAGACGGTGGAGTGGGAGATCCCGAGCTCGCTGGCGATCTGTTTGATGGTGACGCGCATTCGGTGGAGTATCCAGGTTCCGCGCCGCGCTCGGCGGGCAGGATTCAGAACGGAGACGATGGCTCAATGCACACGTTTGCTGTATCCAGCACACGTGTGCCGTACCACGTTGTCAGGACTATAACATAGGTCCCTGGAGTCTGTCAAGGGGATCGCGGGAAAAAGTTCCAGGGATTTCTGGCACGGAGGAGGGTCGGCCTATTGCACGTGGGAATCGGTTATGGAGAGCCGGCTGCCTGGCTGTGCCTCCAGTCCGCGCTGGCCGTTTCCGGCCACCTCACACCCTGCCATGACGCCGAGGCCGGTCGCATCCACAAAGACTCCGGTCACCATAGACGTCGCAATCCTCCACGGTGAGTTCGGAATTCGGTGATTGGGGATTCCTCTCACCCTTGCCCTCCTTCCACTCTCATCGTACTCGAACGCTACTGGGGCGGCCCGCAATCCCTACAGCATGAGCCCCGGCACTCCTTCCTGCTTTTCTCCCTCCGCTTGACATGCAAGCGATCGAACTGTTACTATGATTTCGGCGTCATAATGTCTACTGAGTAAGTATGTCTACATAAGTGGCCCGGGACGGCGGACCCAAGTCCGAAGTCCCCATCAAATGCAAAACGGTGTCCGGATGGCCAGGACCGGAATCCGCGGAGGAATGCCTGTGTGGGTGGCCTGCTTTGCACTACCGCAGTTTGCAATCGCCGTGGAGCGCACGCGCTGCCCCTCCCTCTGGGGGGAGCCCGTGGCCCTTACTATGCCGGACGGAGGACAGTCGCCAGTCGTCAGTCATCAGTCATCAGCCCTCAGACAGCAGAATTCCGGTCTCTCGACTCTCGACTCTCAACTCTCAACTCCGGCCTCCGGTCTCACGACTCACGACTCACGACTCACGACTCCTCTCCAGCGCCTTACCATCGTCGCAGCCGTCTCGGAAGAGGCGCAGCGCTTTGGGGTGCGGGTGGGGCAGCCCATCTCCGGAGCGCGCTCCCTCTGCCCCGGCCTCACCGTTCTGCCCTACGACCGGCCTGCCTACGATGAAGCGGCCCAGCTCCTCTGGAACGTTCTGGCCGTCGAAAGCAGCGTAGTCGAGCCGGTCTGCCCGGAGGTCTGCTACGTGGGGATGCGTGGATCGGACGTGCCGGAGCGGGTCCGCTGCCTGGCCCGGGAGATCGCTCGCTGCGTGCGCGTCCCCGTACAGGTGGGCCTGGCGCGGACCAAGCTGCTGGCGCGTCAGGCCGCCCGGACTAGTCGGGATGCCCAGGTGGTCTCCGTCTCCTTTGGAGAGGAGGCAGCCCTCCTCTCCTCTGTCCCCCTCGCACAGATTCCCCGGCTGGACTTCAAGCTGCGGCAGCGGCTGGACAAGCTGGGAGTCCGCACGCTGGGTGACGTGCTGGCGCTGCCCCCTTCCGAGCTGCGCCGCCATCTGCGTGGCGTGGGCCACCTGCTCCATCGCCTGGCGATGGGGGAGGACGGCGAGCCGGTGCGTCCCCTCTGGCCCCCGCCCAGCATCGAGCGGACGTTCCGCTTTGAGGACGAGGTAGTTACCCGTGAGCCCCTGGAGCAGGCGCTCCACCGGCTCGCTTCAGAGATAGCGGTGGCGCTGGAGAAGCGGCGCACGTACGGCCGCGCGCTGGCGCTCACCATCGGCCTGGCAGACGAGAGCCGGCTCCACGCGGCGGAGCGGCTGGCCCAGCCACTGGATGGGACGGAGCCCATCTACCGCTCCGCCCTCCGGCTGCTGGGGCGGCTCCGCGTGGAGCAACCGGTGGCGGAGGCGGCGCTCAAGATGTCCGACCTGGGCGTGGGCTCCGGCGTGCAGCTCGCCCTGCTGGACGAGAACCGCTATGGGCAGGGGCTGCCGCACGAGCGGCGCGCCCGGTTGGAGGAGACCCTGGCCTACCTGCGCAAGCGGTTCGGAATCGGGGCCGTGGTGCCGCTCCGCATGCTGAAAGAGGCCCGCCGCATCGGGCTCTGGACCTACGCCCTCACGCACCGCTGCTCCGAGCCGGTAGAGGTCGCCACGGATCGCAGTGGAGCGCCGGTGCGCTACTGGCGGCGCGGCGGGGACGGGCAGGTGACCCGCCGGGAGGTGCGCCGCATCCAGAACCGCTGGAAGGAGACCGAGTGGTTCTGGGGCAGCCGCTCCGAGCGCACCGTCTTCCGCGTAGAGACCAATCCGGACGGCCTCTTCGAGCTCCACCGCCTGGGGGTGGAGTGGAGACTCAATGGAGTGGCAGACTGAAGGGGCCTGCAGCTTGCAGTCTTCACATTTCTTCTGGCCACGCCCTAACGTTAATCGTTCCCGGCGTGTTTATACCTGTACGGGGCGCCATTGCGAGGAACCGGCGATCATGCCGTTCCGGTAAGCTGCCGCGCCCGAGGAAGGAGAGACCGCCATGCCCATGACAGCGAGGTATACCGTGATCGACGGAGAAGTAGTCGCCGAGAAGAGAAACGGTGTCCGCCGCAGCTACGTGCCGGACCCGCTCGGCTCGACCGTGGCGCTGTTGGACAACACGCAAACGCAGACGGACATGTTCACCTATTGGCCCTACGGGGAGGAAAGGAGTCGAACGGGGACTACGGCCACACCGTTTCGGTTCGTAGGGAGCCGCGGCTATCACACCGATACGCAGCAGACAATCTACGTTCGAGCACGGCATTTTCATGGTTCACGGGGACAATGGACAACTCCGGACCCCATTCGCCGTTTCTCATTCGACCTGAACGCGTACCGATACGTAGGGAACCGGCCAACGAACGAGACTGATCCGTCCGGCCTCATTCCGTGCTCGGCATGCGACCCTTTGCCCTTCCCGTTAAACCTCCCTTGCCTTTATCTCTGCGGCCGCTTACATCTGCCGCCGCCTCCACCGCCTCCTCCGCCCGCCTGGAATTACGGTACATGCTGTGGGCTGACAAAGACCTATAGCCATGACGGTCCTCCCCAACCGTCAGACGGAGTAGATTGCGTCGACAAAGCTTGCTGTTCCCACGACTGGTGCCTGCGCTCCTGGTGGTGCTTTTTGGTTCCCGGGCGGCGCAGGTCCTGCGACAACAACCTGTGCAGCGCAGCGTTGGGTTGCCTCCTGGGAGGATGCAGCTCGGCGTCCAATCCTAGAAACTGTCAGCTCGTTGCGGGCCAGATTGCCGCTTGGTTTTGTTCTCCGGGGCTGGGAACGGTTCCGGGAGCGCCCTGGCCATTCTGATTCAAGAGTAGGATCGTTGCCGGCCTCCTTCCTGGGCCAGTGGCCCAGGAAGGAGCAGAACGGTGACGGGCTCACCCACCATGCAGACGACTCTGGTAATCAGGCACCGGCTCTGGCCCGCGGCATGCCTCGGGCTGCTCTGCGCTGCCTGCGGGATCTTGGTTTGCTCCTGGGCGATACCCTTGTACAACGCGAACCAGATGATTCATCCGTGGGGTTTGGCTCGGCAGGCGAGCGACCATCTAAGAATGCCGGACAGAGCGATACTGACCGGGCTGGTCGCCGTCGAAGGACTCGTAGTCGGAGGGCTGGTGGGACTCTATCCACGCTGGCGCCGAGCGATACTCTTACTCTATTGCTTCGTCAATCCGGTGTCGGCATTAGGTCTGCCCGCGATGTTTCTTACCGACCCGAAGGGACTGTCCGAAAGAGGCCTGATGAATGCTCTCTCCTGGATCTCCCTGCCAATCCTGCAAACGCTCTTGTTTGTAACGTGCCTCGTCGTGTTCTGGCTATGGCGCCGTGTTTATTCGGGGCTACGAGCCTCACCGCACACCTAAACGCCACCGGCAGTTTGAGCGGGCCATCGGATGGGTACCTTGAGGAAGGAATACGTGACGGCCAGTCGAGCGGCTTACTGGAAACCGGGTCCCGGGTGCCGCGAACTTCCCGACCAGGCAACTGTACATTAGACTCTGGAACGGCTGGATTCCGATGCTTGACGCGCGCCCCGTACAAAACCGCGAACTGTGGGTCACGCTGTGGGACGGCAGCAGCGCCACTTGCGTTCTGTCACTTACCAGGGAAAGGCACGCTACGGGGCCCGACGAATTCGCAGATGTGCCTGGCAGCCGTAGACTGTCCTTTCTCTACAATCTATGGCTGTGCACAGTCGATACAAATTAGGTGCCAATCAGTGTCTGGGAACCTTCCAGAGGCTAACTACGTTCTGGAGCCGGAGCCTTCTAGGCAACGTGCTCCGTAATCTGTGAGAGCCTTCGCTTTCGGTGACGTGCCCGGTCATGGTGGCATCTGAGGGTCCCTTCCGGTGTTTGTTCATCTCCACACCCATAGCCCCTACAGCTTCCTGGATGGGGCAAGCGATCTGGAGCCGCTGGTGCAGCGCGCCGCACAGCTCGGCATGCCTGCCCTGGCGCTGACGGACCACGACAACGTCTGCGCGGCGGTGAAGTTCACCCACCTCTGCCGGGGCTACCACGTCCGGCCCATCCTGGGCGCGGAGGTGACCATGGAGGATAACACCCACCTTACCCTCCTGGCCCAAAACCGCGACGGGTACGGGCACCTCTGCCGGCTCCTCTCCCTGGCCTACGCCCACGGCGGCCGCCTCACCCCCCGCCTCCCCTGGTCCGCGCTGGGGATTGAAGGGTGGGAAGTGCCGGTAGTCAGTCGGCAGGCGGCAGGCGGCAGGCAGCAGGATGCCGGAAACGGCGGTCCGAAGTCCGAAGTCCGAAGTTCGGATTCACCCCTTCACCCCCTCACCCCCTCACCCCCTCATGTCTTTTGCTTGTCCGGCTGCCGCCGCGGCGCCCTCTCCTGGTTCATCCGCAACTACCGGTATCAGGAGGCGTGGAATACCGCCGTCAAGCTGAAGGAGGCGTTCGGGCCGGACCGGTTCTTCATCGAGCTGCAGGACGACTTCACGCCGGACTCGCAGCGCATCTGCAGGGAGCTGGCCATGCTGGCCCGGCGGCTGGAGGTGGGCGTGGTGGCCACCAACAACGTCCACTACGCCACTCCGGAGGGGTATCTGGCGCACGACATGCTGCGCTGCGTCCACGCCAGATGCACCCTGGAGGAGCATAACCAGGAGCGGCCTCTCAACGGCGAGCAGTATCTGAAATCCCCCCGAGAGATGGCCGAGCTGTTCGGCTGGTGCCCGGAGGCGCTGGAGGGAACCATGCGTATCGCCGAGCAGTGCCAGGACGTCCTGCCGGATCCCGGAGACATCACCCCCAGCTATTCCATTCCGGGCACCCATGAGGACGCCGCCGCCTACCTGCGCTACCTCACCATTAAAGGCGGTAAGCACCGGTATAGAGGCATTAATGACAAGGTACAGGCCCGCATCGACCACGAGCTGGAGGTGATCTGCCGGCTGGGTTATGCGGACTACTTCCTCATGTGCTGGGAGATTGCCCGGTGGGCGCGCAAGCAGGGCATCCGCTGCACCGGCCGGGGCTCCGCCGCGGATAGCTGCGTGGCCTACTGCCTTACCCTCACAGACGTGGACGTGATCCAGCGCCACCTGCCCTTCGCCCGATTCCTGGCGGAAGGCAAGAAGCCGGACATCGACCTGGATTTCCCCAGTGACCGCCGGGATGACGTGTTCCGCTACATCGTGGCCAAGTACGGCGAAGAGCATACCGGCATGGTCTGCACCTTCTCCACCTACTGGGCCAAGAGCGCCGTGCGCGACCTAGGCAAGGTCCTGTCTATCCCGCCGGAGGCGCTGGAGTGGCTGTCGGACAACCTGAGCGGCTTCATCCGCGCGGATAGGGTGGAGGAGGCGTTCGGCAAGTACGCCGAGCTGCGGCCGTTCCAGCACATGAAGGACCGCTTCAAGCTGTTATTCGATTGCGCCGGCAAAATAGCCGGCTTTCCCAGGCACATCGCCACACACAGCTCCGGCATCGTCATCAGCCGCGTGCCGCTCCACGGCATCGCGCCCCTCCAGCCCTCCGCCCGCGGCATCATGCAGATATGGGAGCTGGACAAGGACGACGCCGAGACCATCGGCGCGATTAAGCTGGATGTGCTCTCCCTGCGGATGCTCTCCGCCATCGGCGACGCCGAGCGGGACATCGCGCGCACGGACCCGAGCTTTGCCTACGATCGCCTCCTCCTCAACGATCCGAAGACCTACAAGATGATCCGCGCCGGCAAGGCGGTGGGGACCTTCCAGTTTGAGAGTGCGGCCCAGATGGCCCTGGCGGCTACGCTCCAGCCGGAGCACTTTGAGGATCTGGTGGCGGCGGTGGCGCTCATCCGCCCCGGCCCCATCCAGGGGCACGTGGTCAACCGCTTCGTGGCGTGCCGCAACGGCTGGATGCGCGCGGACATCCTGCACCCGTGCCTCCGCCAGACCCTGGCCAAGACCTACGGCTGCATCGTCTTCCAGGAGCAGGTGAACGACGTGGTAGTCGCCATGACCGGCTGCTCGGATGCGGAGGCGGACCGGTTCCGCAAAAGCATCACCCAGCACACCAAGCGCGGCACCATGGAGGAGCTGCGCGCACAGTTCGTACAGCGCTCCCGCGCCTACCGTCTAGACTTTGACGAGGACCGCGCCAACGCCCTCTTCGATCAGATCCAGGGCTGGGCTGGCTACGGGTTCACGGAGGGGCACGCGGCGAGCTTCGCCCTCACCGGCTACAAGAGCGCCTACCTCTCCGTGCACCATCCGGCGGAGTTCTTCGCCGGGGAGATGAACCACCAGCCCATGGGCTTCTTCAACGCCAACACGCTGGCTACGGAGGCCCGCCATCGCGGTGTTCAGATCCTGCCGGTAGACATCAACGCCAGCCGGGACAAGTGCCATGCAGCCGAATTTTCAATTTCAAATTTTCAATTTTCAATTGAAGAGACCCAGTTTCAAATTGAAAATAGAAAATTGAAAATTGAAAATCCAAATGCGATTCGCCTGGGACTGCGGCTCGTCCAGGGGCTGCGAGAGGAGGACATCCAGGCCATCGAGGCGGCCCGCATGGAGCAGGGTCCCTTCGTCTCCCTGCTGGACTTCTGCGCCCGCGTCCCGCTGCACCGAGATCGTTTGGAAAACTTAATCCTCTGCGGCGCGTTCGATTTGCTCCACGAGCACCGCCGCGGTCTCCTCTGGCGCCTGGACGAGACCCTCGGCCTCGCCGCAACGTACCGGGCAGCAGACACCTCGGCGAGTGGGCGAGTGGATGATACGGCGTTTACGGAATCCGGTCTCTCGACTCTCGACTCCGGAATCTGCTCTTACGACTCACGACTCACGACTCACGACTCCGCCCTCACCCCCTCATTCCACTTCGGAGATGCCCGCGCCGTTCAGACGCCCGTGGCGTGGGACATCGCGGATTTCAGCCCGTGGGACCGGTTCCTCTGGACCTGGCGCATTGTGGGGGTGGCGGCGGAGGCGCACGTCTTCGCCCACCTGCGGGAGGAGCTGCGGCGGTACGGCGTCACCACCACCTACGACGCGCAGCATATGCGCCACGGCACGCGCGTTACGGTGGCCGGACTCAACATCCGCCCGCACCGGCCCCGCACGGTGAGCGGGAATCCCGTGCTGTTTACGCTGATTGAGGACGAGACGGAGATGCTCCAGGCCGTGGCGCTCAAAGAGGTGATCTGGGAGACCACCAGCACCTTCCTCACCTCGCCGGCGGTGTTCGTGCGCGGAATTATCGAGCGGAAGGGCCGGGCGGTGATGCTGCATATCGAGAAGGCCAAGCCCCTGCGCTTCCAGGACTTCCTCCCCAACGAGCGACGCGACCTCATCGCCGCCCCGCCCGCGGACCGCACCTACACGGGCACCAAAATTCACACGCGGGAGCTGGTTGAGGTGTAACGATGCCACTTGACAACCGCTGCATCACGCAGCATAATCGCTGCATAATGCAGCAGAAACGACCCCTGGACTACTTGATGCCGCGAGTACGGCAACAGGTCTTGACCGCAACGCTGGTAGAGCCCCCGCGAGAATGGTACATCGCCGATCTCGGCAAGCGGCTGCGCCTACACCACGCCACCCTTCAGCGCGAAATCACCGCCCTCCATCACGCTGGCATCCTGCGCGTCTGGCGGCAGGGCAACCGTACCTACTTTGCCCCTGACCCCGCATGCCCAATTCTTCCCGAGCTCAGAGCGCTCCTCACCAAAACCGTTGCCCTCGCAGACAGAGTGCGAGAGGCTCTCTCCAGCCTGAGAGACCGAATCGACATCGCATTCGTCTACGGCTCCATTGCAAGCGGGGAGGAGAATCCAAGCAGCGATGTGGACCTCATGGTGATTGGCGACGTCACCCTCACGGCCATTGTGGAGCAGCTAAGATCTCTAGAGAAAGACCTGGGACGCGAGGTGAATCCGTCGCTATATAGCCGCGAAGAGCTCGCGACAAAGCTAAACGGACACTCCCACTTTCTATCGAGCGTAATGGCCGCGCCCAAGCTCTTCCTCATCGGAGATGACCATGACCTGGCAAGACTTGCTCAACAACGGATCCATCAGACGCCACAGCACCTCCCTGGCGGAACTGTCTGGGCTCCGGGCGATAGTGGACCGTGACTTGGCCGACGCGGCGCTGCCGGACCTCTCCGCGGACCGACGCTTCGCCACCGCGTACAATGCCGTGCTCCAACTCTGCAAGATGGCAGTCGCCTGTGCGGGCTACCGCGTCACAGGCCTAGGAGCACACGCCACCACCTTCGAGGCGGTCGAGCTGGCCATGGGCTCAGCCGTCCACAAGGAAGCCGCCTTCTTCGAAACCTGCCGCCGCAAGCGCAACACCATTGAGTACGACGCCGCGTCCGTTGCCAGCGAAACGGAGGCCGCGGAGCTGCTCGAAGCCGCGCAGGCATTCCGGAACACCGTCGAGGACTGGATAGCCGCCAACTACCCCTCCCTCGTGTCACCTCCACACGCCGGCTCTCCGCGAATATAGATCCGGCATCCTACTCTCCGGTAAAAACTCGGCCACAATGAGCGTTCCGATCCCACCACCGCCGCCCCGCCCACCGACCGCACCTACACCGGCACCAAAATCCACACGCGGGAGCTGGTGAGAGTTTAGCTCCGGACCTCCGCCAGTAGCGTCAGCGCGGTGGATTCGATGATGCCGGCCGCCTCCGCCGCTACGCGGCAGGCGTGGGTGACCTCGTAGCCGCCTTCCGGATAGGCGGACGGTACCGGCACGTAGCCGATGGAGCCATTGGTATAGCCGGCGAACAGCGTGTTCGAGATGGGCGATTGCTGGGTAATCGCCATCCCCGTCTGCGTGAAGATCTCGCCGGGAGAGGTCGCCAGCGCCACGTCTCCAAAGCGGAGCGCGCACAGCTCCGCCGGGATTCCGGGAAGCGGCTGGCCGGATCGGAGGCTCTCTCGCATCCGCTCCGCAGATGACAGCAGCCTCTCGCCCCAGAAGAGATCGCCGCCGGTTGAGCCTTTCGCTTTCAGCATCTCCACCATCTTCCGCCGCTCCTCCACCGTCCGGTCCGCCTCATCCACGGAATCGAACCGCATCGCGGGAAGCTCCACCTGCCGGCAGCCGGCGGCCAGTCCGGAGACAGGCTCCGTGGACGTACTCTCGAACACCTTGGCTACCTCGCCGCCCAGCATCACCCCCAGCCGCCGCGCCGGCTCGTACGAGGGCCGCATCTCGATGGGGTTAATGTTGCCCGCGGCACCCTGGAGGAAGACACATCGCGCGCCGGTAGCGCTTTCCACCAGCTTCCGCGACTCGCCCACCCAGTCCGGCGAGAACAGGGTAGAGTTGTGGGCCGCGCTCACCGGATGGCAGGCAAAGTTCACCACGCACGCCAGAGGCGCGCCATCCGGCGCATTCAGCCGCACTACCCTCACCTCCCGCTCGCACGGCCCGTCGGGGTTCTGGCCGAGGATGATCTGTCCGTCCGGCCTCCGCTCCCGGCGATTAATGCCGATCCGCGATTCGCCTCGACCGAACCCAAGCCGCACCGGCTGGAGCGCTGAAAGAGCCTCGCGCGCAGCGCCCGCCACCAGGTACTTCAGATTCCCGAGGTAAGCCGCCACGTCGGGCGGATCCGACCCCGGATCGTCACCGCCCATGGCCGGCCCGTAGTGCGTGTGCGAGGCGCAAAGGAGGACGCTCCCGGCGCCCACGCCGGTCTGCCGTGCGATCTCCTCCCGCGTTTCCCGCGCGAACCGGTCCGGGAACCACAGCAGGTCGCCTGCCACGATCACTGCGCGCGAGTTGCCGCACTCAAGCGCTAGGGCCGTTGCCGTCAGCTCGTCGTGGATTCCGGTCGCCGGACCCCGACCGGCAAAACCTATCATCGCGATTCCCACGGGCGGCGTGATAACCGCACGGGCAATACCGGCCTGAACGTCCGCCATTCTAGGTCACCTCTCTGGGCGCCAGCTCCAGGAGCGGCCGGCCATAAGGCCCGATCTCGCGGAATGCGGCCCCCGTTTGTCGAATCCTTCCATCACGTGCTTCCAGCGCTCCGCCGGCTATTCCTACGGCGCCGCCGGATCGCCGCAGCGGATTCTGTGGCGTTTGCTCCATGCGCCCGATAATCTTCGTTCGGTGGGCTGAACAATTGATCGGCTCCATCGTCTAACCGCCCATGCAGAAAAGTAAACCGGTAAATGGGTAAACGGGTGTCCGCCAGGAATCCGAAGGTACACCCATTTACCCATTTACTCCCGTACACTCCCACAGGGGGCCATGCCTATGAAGTGGTTCTTAGCTCTCGCGGTTTGTCTGGCCGCCATGCCGGCCGGCGCGGATTCCAGCCTCACCGCATCGGTCATCGACCGTCAGATCCGCGCCCAGTGGGCGGCGGATAACACCGTACCCGCCCCGCCGGTCGATGACGCCCGGTTCATGCGGCGCGTCTACCTGGATGTGGTCGGGAAGATTCCTACCGCCTCCGAGGTCACGGCCTTCCTCGCGGACAATGCTCCGGACAAGCGCGTCCGGCTGGTCGAGAGGCTGCTCAGCAGCCCGGACTACGCCGAGAACTGGACCAACTACTGGGACAACGTGCTCATGGGTCGCTCCGCCCGCTCGCAGGTGCTGGATCGCGTGGCATGGCGCGAGTGGCTGCACAAGCAGTTCGAGCAAAACGTGCCATGGAACAAGATGGTCTACGACCTGCTCACCGCTACCGGCCAGAACAGCACCGGCGGCGGCTATAGCAAGATCGCCGGTCTGATGAATGCTCCGGCGATGATGCGTCCCAACTCCCCCAGTATTGGGGGCCGGGGGGCGCAGGCCCAGGATCATCCGGAGGACGCGGCCAAGGTAAACGGCGCGGTCAACTGGTACCTGAAGTACGCCCAGGCCCCGGCCGACCTTTCCGGCAACGCTTCCAAGATCTTCCTGGGCGTGCAGATCCAGTGCGCCCAGTGTCACGACCATAAGACCGAGAAGTGGAAGCAGGAGGACTTCCGCCGCTTCACCGCCTGCTTCGTGGCCGTGCGCCCGTTTCCGCTAGACCGCGGCATGGTCAAGGGCCTCCGCCGCGTGGACGTGGAGGACGTGAACCGGCCCGTAATGCGGTTCGGCAAGAACGCCCAGGGTTTTGCCGAGTACCTCAGCGTGCCGCCGGCCACCCTGGACGGCAAGGAGATAGATACGGCCAACCGGCGCAAGGCGCTGGCGGACTGGATGACCGCGCGGGATAACCCGTGGTTCGCGGAAGCCATCGTAAACCGTATGTGGGCCCACTTCCTGGGCCGAGGCTTCGTGAACCCGGTGGACGATCTCCGTCCTTCCAACCCGCCCGCCAAGCCGGAGCTCTTCAAGCAGATGGCAGATGACTTTGCCTCCCACGGCTACGACCTGAAGCGGCTCATCAACCAGATCACGTCCACCGAGGTCTACCAGCTCTCCGCCGCGCCGGGCAAGAACGTCGATCCGGAGAACAAGTACTGGGCCCGCTTCCGTCTGAAACCGCTGGGACCGGAAGAGCTGGTCGGCGCGCTGGTACAGGCCACCAACATGCAGCCGGTGCTGGAAAAGGTGGCTGGCGCCAACTTGGAGGCGCTGAAGTTCGCTATCAATCGCCAGTTCACATTTCTCTTCGACACGGACGAGGAAAGCGAACAGAAGGACTTCGAGGGGACCATCCCGCAGGCGCTCATGCTCCTGAACGGCAACCTGGTGAACCGCGGCGCGAGCCCGATTCCCGGCACGGCGCTGGCGGAAGTGCTGGCGATGCCCGGCGGCGACGCAGCGAAGATAGAGGCGCTCTACCTCCGAACGCTCTCGCGCAAGCCCACTCCGGCTGAGGTCGCCAAGTGGAGCGAGTTCCTCCACGCGCCCCGCGATGCCGTGGTAACCGACACCGTCGCGGAACAGCCGCAGGCGCGCGCCCAGTTGCGAATGGGACGAAAGGCGATACGGCAGGGTAACGGGCCGGATCCGCTGGCCCGCGTAGCCAACCGCTTCGCGGGTGGAACGCCTACGGCGGAGGAACAGGCGTACGAAGACATGTTCTGGACGCTCCTGAACTGCAGCGAGTTCGCGTTCAACCACTAGAAGGATGGCATTCAGGCGTTCAGGCGTTCAGGCGATTGAACCGATAGGACCGGGTGCGAGCAGGAACGTCAAGGGCTGCTTAGCCCAGAGGCCAATCACCTGAACGCCCGAACGCCTGAACGCCCGGAGTATACAGCTATGACCGCATATGATTCTAAGAGTAAGGAACTTGAAGAACTTCGCGACCTGGAAGAGGAGCGCACGCGCGAGGAGTTCGGCTGCTGTCCCGGCCCCGTGGACCTGTGGACCACCACAATGGGCCGCCGCGGCTTCATCAAGGTAGGAGTTGGCGGGCTGCTGAGCCTGCTAATGGCCCAGTGGCTCGATCCCCGCATCGCCTACGCCGAAGGGAAGCCTCCAAAGGCGAAAGCCTGCATTCTGCTCTGGATGAACGGCGGACCCAGCCACTTGGACACCTTCGATCCCAAGCCGGGCGCGGACACCGGCGGGCCGTTCAAGTCCATCAAGACCAGCGCACAGGGGATCGAGATCTGCGAGCACCTGCCCAACCTGGCGGACCAGGCGCACCACCTGGCCATCGTCCGCGGCATGACCAGCCGCGAAGGCAACCATCAGCGCGCCCAGTACCTGATGCACACGGGTTACGCTCCCACCGGCAGCGTCACGCACCCGTCGCTGGGGGCTTGGGTCAGCGAGGAGCTGGGCAGCCCGGACTTCGATCTGCCCAACTTCGTGAGCATCAGCGGGCCCAGCATCGGTGCGGCGTTCCTGGGTGTGCAGCACGGCCCCTTCGTGGTACAGAACCCGGCGCAGCCCCCCCAGAACATCGCCTACGCCCGCAACGTGGACGATGGCCGGTTCCAGCTCCGCCACAGCGCGCTGGAGATGATGGAGTCGGAGTTCGCCTCACAGACCGTCGACATCAAGGTTAAGGGCCGCGATGCCGTCTACGACAAGGCCGTGCGAATGATGAAGTCGCCGCGCCTCAAGGCGTTCGACCTGACCGAGGAACCGGAGGCGGTGAAGGCGGCCTACGGTGACAACAACTTCGGCCGCGGCTGCCTCATGGCGCGCCGGCTGGTGGAGTCGGGCGTTAAGTTCGTGGAAGTGGTCCTGGACGGCTGGGACACGCACCAGGACAACTTCAACCGCGTGACTACGCTGACCGGCACGCTGGATCCGGCCATGGCGATGCTCATCAAGGACCTCGACCAGCGCAAGCTCCTGGACAGCACGCTCATCATCTGGATGGGCGAGTTCGGCCGCACCCCGCGCATCAATGGCAACGAGGGGCGCGACCACTACCCCCAGGCGTGGAACGCCGTACTCGCCGGCGGCGGCACGCGGGGCGGGTACGCCCACGGACAGACGGATGCGGAGGGCGCAAAGGTAGTGGACAAACCGGTCATTGTCCCGGACTTCTTCGCTACCGTGGCGACCCTACTCGGCATGGATCCGGCCAAGACCTTCATGACCCCCGTCGGCCGCCCTATCGCAATTACCGAGAAAGGGAAGCCGGTCCAGGAGCTCATCTCCGCTTGATACGGCGTTCCTGGACGCAAGTCGGGCCGCGTGAGGCTGCCCCGCGCGGCCCGATTCCTTCAGGGTTTCCAACTGCAAATTGGAAATTGAAAACTGAAAATCGACTACGCCGCCCGCTCCACCGGCTGCACCGCGCTGGTGGCCGTGGGGCGGATGAGCGCCCATACCTTCTGCGCCGCCGCCTGCTCCTGCTGCTGGATGGTCCGGGCGAGCTGCGCTGTCTCAGTGTCGCCGACCGACTCCGCGAACGCGGACAGGGCCTCGTACATCGCGATCTCGAAGTTCTCGGTCGCGTAACCCTTCACCAGGTCCTGGGTCGTTTTGTCGTACGGGTCGTGCGCGGCGTGCATTATGTCGCCGAGCGTGCCCATTAACTGGTTGAAGAAGCCCTTGGAGCCCGAGGGCTCCTCGCCCATCGCGCGGATGCGGGCTTCCAGGCTCTCCTCCTGTTGGTGCGTTTCATCGCTGTGCTGCAGGAAGCAGTCGCGCACCTGCGCATCGTTCACTTCATCCGCCATGTCTCTGAGGGTGCTTACCAGGGCCTTCTCCACGGCCCAGGCATCGTCCAGGTAGCGAATCAGCCGGTCTCGGGTGTCTTCGTCCATGCTACTGCTCCGTTCCTTCGCGGGTTTAGGTTGCTTTACCCGTGGAACAACGGCCCGCTGCCCATCCATGTTCCGCGAATCCGGCCGAGCCGCCGGCAGCCTTGACGCCGCAGAAGGTTGTCGCCTATAATCTCGCGTGTCGGGGTGTAGCGCAGCCTGGTAGCGCACTCGCTTTGGGAGCGAGTGGTCGCCGGTTCAAATCCGGCCACCCCGACCAACTCTCTAGAATCTGCCTCTACAGCCCGCGCGTCAGCAGCTCCTCCCGGGCGCGGGCGAGCTCCTCGACTCCCTGGAGCTGGCTGCGCAGCTCTTCCGCCTGCTGGTACGTCCAGGATTCCGCCTGCAGCGAGGCCGTGTGCTGCTCCAGCGCGTCGGCGGCGGTGATGAGCCGGTAGTCCGAGTGGAGCAGCTCCTGGAGCAGGGGGACCTCCTGGCGGAACCTGGCCCACGTGCGGTCCTGGGTGGGCGCGGACATGCCTCGTATGCGGGACGACAGCAGCGAGGTCTCCGCGCGCAGTCCTTCTATCCGCTTCAGCCGCGCCAGCACGTCGGCGGGCGGGAAGGGCTGCTCACGCGTCGCGGGCGGCACGAAGCGGGCGGAGAACTCCGACTCCAGCCGCGAGAGGTGCCCGACTGCCCGGCCCAGCGCCTCGGACGCCCGCTGGCGCACCAGCAGGTCATCCGCGCGGGCACGGTTCGCGTCGTTGTACAGGTTGTACCCGTATGCCGTCAGCAGAAGCTCAAGCTGCTGCGACAGCCACTTCTGGTCTTCCATGGCTCCGCTCCGACTCGTGTCGGCGCAGGCCGACACTGGGCCATCGGCCACCCAGCGCCGGACCTTGGTCCGTGCGCGCGTGCCCTCGTGCGCACGTCCCGCCGCGTACACTACCCACGCCGCTCGCCGTCCGCCTGGGCCCGTGGACCGGGGCTCGCCGCGGTGAGTGGACCTACCGGAGTGGTCGGCACCGCTCCGCCGATGTTGAACGGCGCGCCGATCGCCATGTTCGGCGCGGAGACCACGCCGCGGTCCGCCAGCACCATCGCCGTGTAGTACCTCACCGCGTCTAGCTCGGACAGTCCGAACGCCTTCAGCGAGATGAGCGACCGCATCCGCTCGTCGCGCGGCATCACAAGCACCTTCACCGTGTCCAGGTGGATTCCGTAGCCGCCGAGGAATTCCTGGAGGTGCTGCGCCACTAGCGCCGTGAGATCGTGGATCTTCTCGTTGATGGACTCCAGCGGCGTCACCTGCACGAGCTGGTTGATGGCCTGCTCTATGACCGGCCCGGCATAGTTGGTCACGTCCTCGCCGGTCAGCGCGTGCCCCTTGTAGGGCATGTGCTGTACCAGCAGCACCGCGTCCTGCGCCGTCTCCACGTGGATGTAGTAGTCCACCACGTAGGTGAGCTCCGCCATCTCCCGCGAGAGGGCCAACCCGTTCGTCTTCAGCACGAGCTTCGCCCGGTTGACGTAGAGTGCCTCGTACTGCCAGGGGCTCTGACCGCCGTAGAACGCCTGCTGCAGCGTACCGAAGAGCGGCTGCTGCGGCGTCTCCACCGTGTACTGGCCTGTCTCGTACACGTTCAGGATGGCTCCACGGCTCTTGAGCACGCAGAAGTGGTTGCTCTCTACCGTAAGCAGGGAGCCGTTCATGATGTCGTTGTTCGGATAGTGCCACAGGAGGACGTCGGGGCCCATCACTTCCTGGCCGTCCGGCAGCAGGGTGGAGATGACGTTACGGATTCCGGGCATGCGCTGCTCCTCTCTCAGCTAAGGGGATACTGCTTCGTCAACCCTTTCGGGTCCGTCGCTACGATTCCTATGTCATCGCCGCCCAAAGAGCAAATGGGTAAATGGGTGTACCTTCCGGAATCCGCAGTACACCCATTTACCCATTTACCCGTTTACTTCCCGTTGTACACATTCATCGCCTTCTCAAATCCGTCCCAGAGGACGGTCTCTACGGCATCCGCCGCGCGCTGGAGGGCGTCCGCGATGGCCTCGCGCTCTTCGCGCCGAAAGCGGCCTAGAACGTGGTCCACCATGCCGCCCGGTCGTGCGCCTCCCACGCCGATGCGGATTCGGGGATAGTCGCGCGTGTGCAAGTGGTGCTCGATGGAATCTAGGCCGTTGTGGCCGCCGGACGAGCCCTTGAGCCGCAACCGCAGCGCGCCCAGCGGCAGGTTGATGTCGTCCACGACCACGATCACCTGCTCGGGCGGGATTCGGTACATCCGCGTGATCGCCCCGACCGCCTCGCCGGACAGGTTCATGTAGGTCATCGGCCGGGCGAGCATCACGCGCTGGCCCTCGATGGTCCCATCTCCCAGCACCGAGCGCAGCGTCCGCTTCCGCACCGGGATGTGGTGGCGCTCCGCCAGGATGTCGACCACCTCATATCCCACGTTGTGCCGGGTGCCCGCGTACTCGCCTCCCGGATTGCCCAACCCCACCACCAGCCACATCGAAACCGCTGCTCCACGCGCGCCGTAATCAGGACGCAAGGGATTATACCCAGGGGCGGAACGGGCGTTTGGGCGTCCAACCGTTCGAGGCGCCAGGGCTCCGGAGGGCCGGATGCGGTACTGCTGGAGGAAGTGCCGGTTCGTCCGCTCCGTGCGTTGACGCTCCCATAGCCCTGGGTTATACTAATCCGGTTTAGATGGCATAAACAGAATTGCAGGCTTTCAGGCCCTGAACACCTGAATACCCCCTCCCTCAGAAATGGGAGTCGGGGGCAACGCCTGAATACCTGAACACCTGATTGAGGAGTTGCCCGTTGTCCAGTGACCGTGTCTCCGCCACCGAGCCCGGCGTGCCGCACCTGACGGTGGTGGTGCCCGCCTACAACGAGGAGGCCCGGATCGGCGCGGCGCTGGACCGCATGCTCGAGTACCTGGACGCGCAGACGTTCTCGTACGAGATGCTCGTCGTGGATGACGGCAGCACCGACCGCACGTGTGAAGTGGTAACGCAGCATGCGGGCGACCGCCACAACGTCCGGCTCCTGAGCTACGACACGAACCGCGGCAAGGGCTACGCGGTCCGCTACGGAATGCTTCAGGCCGCAGGCGACTACGTCCTCTTCTCGGACGCGGACCTCGCCACTCCCATCGAGGAGTTCGAGAAGCTGTACGCGGAGCTGCGCCAGGGCAGGGAAGTGGCCATCGGCTCCCGGGACATCGTCGGCGCCCGGCTGGTCAAGCACCAGGCGCCGCTGCGCGAGCTGGGGGGCAAGCTCTTCAACCGCTGCGTCCAGCGCATCGCGGTCCCCGGTATCCACGATACCCAGTGCGGTTTCAAGCTTTTCACCCGGGCGGCGGCGCGGAACGTCTTCAGCCACTGCCAGATCGATAACTTCTCGTTCGACGTAGAGGTCCTCTACCTTGCGCGCCAGCTCGGATACTCCATCGTGGAGGTGCCGGTAACGTGGGAGCACCAGGAGGGGAGCAAGGTCCGCTTCCTGCGTGACGGCATCCGTATGGTCGGTACGCTCTTCCGCATCAAGGCCACAGACTACCGGCTCAAACGGACGGATCCAAAGAGGTCAACCGTTCGGTAAGCTGATTTTCAATTTTCGATTTTCAATTTTGCTTCCTGCCAATTGAAAATTGAAAATAGAAAATTGAAAATTCCATGAACACCCAAGAATACGAGCGCATGTACCGGCTGGAGGACTCCTACTGGTGGTTCGTGGGCCGCCACCACCTGGTCCTGAGCTTCCTCGACGCCAAGTATGGAGACCGGAAGGACCTCACCATCCTGGACATCGGCTGCGGCACCGGCGCCATGTCCCAGAAGCTGGCTCGGTGGGGCAGCGTGATCTCCGCGGACTTTAGCCCCCTCGCCCTCTCCTACAGCCGCCGCCGCAGCCTGCGCCGGCTCTGCGTCTCGGACGCCATGCGCCTGCCTTTCCGGGACGGCTCCTTTGACGTGATCGTGGCGCTGGACATCCTGGAGCACCTCCCGGACGACGAGGCTGCGCTCCGCGAGTTCTATCGGGTGCTCAAACCGGGCGGCCGGGTTATCGCCACCGTGCCGGCCTACCAGTCGCTCTGGAGCGGACACGACGTGGCGCTGATGCACTTCCGCCGCTACGTGGCGCGAGAGGTACGGGACCGCTTCGTCGCCGCGAAGCTGCGCGTGGAAAAGCTCTCCTACGCCATGACGCTGCTCTATCCCGTGGTGTGGATGGTGCGCCATCTCTTCTCCCGCAAGGACGCGGAGCCCAGGGCGTCGCTCGTGCCCGTGCCGGGCTTCGTCAACCGTCTGCTGGTGGGGTTGCTGGACGCGGAGAACGCCCTCGTGCGCCGCCTGCGCCTGCCCTTCGGCGTCACCGTCTTCTGTATGGCGGAGCGCCCATGATTGGCAGTTTCCCTCCGTCTTCCGTCTTCCGTCTTCCGTCCTCCGTCGTCCGTCGTCGGCGGTCCGTGGTCGGCACGCAGCCATGACTCCTGCGGTTGTCACCCTGAGCGCGCTTGCGGGCGGCGCGGGACTGGCGGCGGCAGGCGGCGCCCGCCTCTGGCGCTACGGCACCAGGGAGGAGCCCTGCCAGGTGGAGGTCACGCGCCACCAGGTGGAGTCGACGGAGCTGCCTTCGGAGCTGGACGGGCTCACCATCTGCCAGATCTCGGACCTGCACGTGAGCCCCCACCGCCGCAACGAGCGCGCCATTACCCGCGCGCTGGAGCAGGTGCAGGCGGACCTCTACGTCTTCACCGGCGACATGATCTATGGGCCGGACGCCATACCGGTCTTCTTCCGCTGGCTGGACTCGCACGGGGATAGGCTGAGGCCCGCCGTGGCGATTCTCGGCAACGCGGAGCACAAGTCCTTCGTGCGCACGCAGGACGTGCTGGACGGCTTCGCCGGGCGAGGGATTCAGGTTCTGAGCAACGCCTCACTCCGCCTCCCGGTGCATGGCGGTGAGATCCAGGTGGTCGGTACCGACGACCCTCACACGCACCACTGCGATATCCAGGCGGCCTACGCCGGGGCGGACCCCGCCCTCTGGACGCTGCTCCTCAGCCACTCGCCGGACGGCTTGGCCGCCCTGACTACCCAGCGCGCGGACCTCATGCTGTGCGGCCACACCCACGGCGGCCAGGTCTGCCTGCCCCGCGTCGGGGGCCTCTGGACGCACACGCACCGCGTCCACGCCTTCATTGCGGGCTGGTACAATCGCACCGCCATCCGCCGGGAGCTGCCGCACTGCGAAGGGGTGGAGCGCCTCTACGTCTGCCGCGGCCTCGGCACCGGCGGAATCCCTCTCCGCCTCTTCTGCCGCCCCGAGATCCCCGTCTTCACACTGGAGCGGGTGCAGCCGCTGTAGCTGCGACAGCTCTCGGGCCGAAACACGCCGGAAACATGCGGCTGCTATAATGTCCCACGATATCGCAATCACCGCGTAGTCGCGGCCCCTCGAGTGAACCCTGCGTAGACGCTGATTTCCGGCGACGTCGCCTCTCTATCCAATCTGCCGGCTGAATACATCCGGCCGGCTTGCGAAAGGTGGCGCTGCTCTGTGAATGTAACTCCCACGCACTGCCCGTACTGCGCGCTGCAGTGCGGAATGAACCTCGTCCGGTCCGGTGGCCGGATTCAAGTGGCCCCGCGCCCAGACTTTCCCACAAATCGGGGCGGGCTATGCCAGAAGGGCTGGACCGCAGCGGAGCTACTCACGCATCCGGACCGCCTGACCACGCCGCTGATGCGGGCGCATCGGGGCGAGGCGCTCCAGCCGGCAGACTGGATTGAAGCGCTGGACCGGATCGTACGCGAGATTCAACGCGTCCAGGAACGGTACGGCCGGGATGCAGTGGGCGTATTCGGCGGGGGCGGCCTCACCAACGAGAAAGCCTATCTGCTGGGCAAGTTCGCCCGCGTCGCCCTGCGCACGCGCAATATCGACTACAATGGGCGCTTCTGCATGTCGTCCGCGGCCTCCGCCGGCGTCCAGGCCTTTGGTATCGATAGAGGGCTCCCTTTTCCACTGGAGGACATCGCTGCTGCCGACACGATCCTCCTTGTGGGCAGTAACGTGGCGGAGACCATGCCCCCGGTGATGCAGTATTTTGAGGCGCAGCGGCGCCGCGGGGGCCGTCTCATCGTCGTCGATCCGCGCGCCACGCCCACGGCGAAGACGGCCACGCTGCACCTCCAGTTGACGCCCGGAACCGACCTGGCGTTGGCAAACGGCCTGCTGCACGTCGCCGTAGCCGAAGGGCTGGTCGACGAAGAGTTCATAACTACCCGCACTTCCGGCTTTGAGGCGGTCCGTAGGCTCGCGTCATCGTACTGGCCGGACCGCGTCGAGCGCATCACGGGAGTGCCTGTAAAGCAGCTCGTCGACGCCGCGCGCGCGTTGGGGGAGGCCCCCCGGGCTATGGTGCTCACTGCCCGCGGGCCGGAGCAGCAGAGCAAGGGCACAGACACCGTACTAGCCTTCATGAATCTGGCGCTGGCGCTCGGCAATGTCGGCACGGCGGGCTCCGGATTCGGCTGCCTCACCGGGCAGGGCAATGGCCAGGGCGGGCGCGAGCACGGACAGAAGGCGGATCAGCTCCCGGGCTACAGGAGCATAGTCCATCCGGAGCACCGGTCCCACGTCGCGGCCGTCTGGGGCGTTGAACCGGCGGACCTGCCCGGACCGGGTCTCTCCGCCTACGAGATGCTCCAGGCGATGGGCACAGAGCACGGCGTACGCGCGCTCCTTGTGATGGGCTCCAATCCGGCCGTTTCCGCGCCCGCGGCGAGACGGATTCAGGAGCGGCTTGCCGCCCTGGAGTTCCTGGCGGTTTCGGACATCTTCCTGTCTGAAACCGCCGAATGCGCCGACGTAGTCCTCCCGACTGCTCAGTGGGCCGAAGAGGAGGGCACCATGACCAACCTGGAGGGCCGCGTACTGCTGAGGCGGCGCGCCGTGGAGCCGCCGCCGGGCGTACTCACAGATACGCAGGTCCTGGCGGCGCTCGCCTCACGGCTTGGCTGGGGAGCGTCCTTTCCCGCGGACGCGGCCTCCATCTTCCAGGAGCTCAGGCGCGCCAGCGCGGGCGGCGCAGCGGACTACGCCGGCATCACCTATCAGCGCATCGCGGAGGAGAACGGCGTCTTCTGGCCCTGCCCGGATGCGCACGGTCACGGCACGCCGCGGCTCTTCCTGGACCGCTTCGCCACACCGGACGGCCGGGCCAGGTTCCATCCGGTCGCCCACCGTCCAGCCGCGGAGGAGCCCGATGACGAGTACCCGCTCTATCTCACCACCGGGCGGGTGATGCCTCACTACCAATCTGGCGCACAGACCCGGCGCGTCTCGGCGCTGAAGTCGGCTGCACCGGAACCGTTCGTGGAGGTCCACCCGGCGCTGGCGAGGCGCATCGGCGTCTCTGATGGTGGATTGGCTCGTGTCGTGACCCGACGGGGTAGCGTGACACTCCGCGCCCGCGTCACCTCCGCCATCCGGCAGGACACCCTGTTCGCGCCGTTCCACTGGGGAGGGGCGGGATGCGCCAACGTGATGACCAATCCCGCACTGGACCCTACCTCTAGAATGCCTGAGTTCAAAGTCTGCGCTGCCCGCCTTGAACCGGAGAAGGAGCCATCGTCATGCATCTCCGGGAACTGAAAGAGAGCGGCCACGCGCCGTCCCCGGAGCCGCTGTTCCGGCTCGGGCCGAATGAGCGGGCCGAATCGGTCGCGCGAGTAAGGGCACCGAAACCGGTTGGAAACATTCGGCCGGTATAATCCCTATGTAAGTTCCGAAGCCGCGCAGTCGCGGCCCCCGATTGCTCTGCAGCAAGCAGTAACCGCATCGTAGCTCCGCTCCGGCACCGCCGCCCTCTGATCGAAGTCAATCCCAATACTGATTTCGGCTCGACCAGGGTTCGGCCTCCGCGTCTCCGTACGGGTGTGGCGGGCCGTCTTGGCGCGTCGGTGAGGAGCCATGGCACACATCGAAAGCAGCAAACAGAGACTGGTGGTGGTCGGAAACGGTATGGCCGGAGCACGAGCGCTGGAGGAGATCCTCGCCCGGGGCGGCGCCGAGCGATTCCAGATCACCGTCTTCGGCGACGAGCCGTACGGCAACTACAACCGCATCCTGCTCTCCGGCGTGCTGAACGGCAGTCAGGACGTGCGGAGCATCTTCCTGAACCCTTTGGACTGGTACGATGCCAACGGCGTCATGCTCCACGCGGGGGTCCGCGTATCCGGAATCGACCGGGCCACCCGTACCGTGGCGACACAGGGCCGCAACCGTATCCGATATGACAAGCTGATCATTGCCACGGGCAGCCGGCCATTCATCCCGCCCATCGGGGGGCTGACCACGGAGGAGGGAGTAAGCCGGCCCGGCGTCTTCGTGTTCCGTACCCTGGATGATTGCACCCGCATAGCCGGATACGCCACCAAGTGCCGGCGGGCTGCGGTCATTGGAGGAGGACTGTTGGGGCTGGAGGCTGCGCGTGGCCTCCAGAACTTTGGTCTGCAGGTCGACGTCATCCACCTGTGCAGCCACCTCATGGAGAACCAGCTCGACCCACCGGCCGGCGCGATCCTCAAAAGCGCTATGGAGAGGATGGGCGTGCGCGTCCACCTGGAGAGGCGCACTACACAGATCCTCGGTGACGACCGGGTCTCTGGCCTCGCCTTTCAGGATGGCTCCACGCTGGACTGCGACATGGTAGTGCTCTCGACAGGCATCGTTCCCAATGCCGAGCTAGGACGAGATTGCGGCCTGACTGTGGAACGGGCCATTGTGGTGGACGACCAGATGCGGTCAGTGGACGACCCGGACATCTACGTTGTTGGGGAGTGCGCCCAGCACCGCAGCCGGGTCTATGGACTTGTCGCCCCCCTGTGGGAGCAGGCGGTCGTCCTCGCCGACCACCTCACCGGAAGCGACCCGGACGCCGCATACCGCGGATCTCGGCTGGCCACCAAGCTCAAGGTCATGGGAGTCGAGCTGGCATCCATCGGCGAGACGGTACCGCGCGACGAGGAAGATGAGGTCGTCCAGTTCAGTGAGCCCAAACAGGGCGTATATAAAAAGCTCATCATTCGTGGCGACAGGCTCGTCGGTGCTATCCTGCTCGGCGACACAGATAAGGCCGCCGCTCTGCTCCAGGCATTCGACCGTGGCACGCCCCTCCCCGAAGAGCGAGCCTCGCTGCTCTTCGACCTTGGCGGGCCCAGCACAGAGACCACGATGATCGAGATGCCGGACGACGCACAGATATGTAACTGTAACGGCGTGAGCAAAGGCGCTATCCGCAAGTGCATTATGGGCGGGCGCCGCAGTCTCAAGGCGGTAATGGAGGCGACACGCGCCGGGACCGGCTGCGGCTCCTGTAAGGTCATCGTCCAGGAGCTAGTCGAGTGGCTTTGCGAGGGCAAGGTGGAGGAAGATCCTTCCGTCCACTACTACGTTCCGGGTATCCCGCTCACCAAGCCGGAGCTGGTGCGCGCCATCCGCGAGCAGGACCTGCGGTCCGTGTCCGCTGTGTTCCGCGCGCTCGCGGATGGCGTGGAGGACGTGGGCAGCAAGATGGGGCTATCCTCGCTGCTAAAGACGATCTGGGGGCGAGATTACGAAGAAGAGCCCGACGCCCGCTTCATCAACGACCGCGTACACGCCAACATCCAGAAGGACCGCACCTTCTCTGTGGTGCCACGAATCTATGGCGGCGTGACTTCTCCCGCTCAGCTCCGTCGCATCGCGGACGTAGCCGAGAAGTACAGCGTTCCCATCGTAAAGATAACCGGGGGACAACGCATCGACCTCCTGGGAGTGAAGAAAGAGGACCTTCCGGGTGTCTGGCGTGATCTGGACATGCCTTCGGGCCACGCCTATGCCAAAGCGTTTCGCACCTGCAAGACGTGCGTAGGAGCGGAGTTCTGCCGCTACGGATTAGGCGACAGCACGGGGCTGGGCATCAAGATAGAGCGGCGGTTCCAGGGACTGGAAAGCCCGGCGAAGATGAAACTGGCCGCGGCCGGTTGCCCGCGCAACTGCTCGGAGGCTACGGTCAAGGACCTGGGTGCGGTGGCGGTGGAGGGCGGCCGGTGGGAGATCTACGTCGGCGGAGCGGCCGGCTCCCACGTACGCAAAGGAGACCTGCTGTGCACGGTAGATAGTCATGACCAGGTGCTCCTGTATATGGGACGGTTCATGCAGTACTACCGCGAAAACGCCAAGTATCTCGAGCGCACCTACAGCTTTGTGGAGAGGATCGGGATCGAGAAGATCCGCGCCATCATCGTGGACGACTCCGAAGGGATGGCGGCCCGGCTGGACAGGGAGGTGCAACTATCCGTCCAGGCATACGTGGATCCGTGGAAAGAGGCGGAAACCACGGCCACCGTCCGGACACCCTTCTATGAGGACCCGCCCGCTCGCACTGATGGAGAAGAGTCGGACACTCTGCGGGACGGGGAGTACGATCTTGGTCCCGTCTCCCAGATCCCAATCGGCGGGGGGCGCGAGTTCGAGGTGTCAGGTAGGCGCGCCGCGGTGTTCCGCTCACGGAACGGAGCGGTATACGCTACGCAGGCGCTCTGCCCGCACCGCCAGGGACCGCTGGCCGATGGGCTGTTAGGAGGCTCAATTCTGGCCTGTCCGCTGCATGCATGGAAGTTCGATCTCGCTACGGGAAGGTCATTGACCGGCGACTGCGGCGTGACCGTCTACCCGGTGCGCGTCACTCCGGATGGCCGCATAGCGCTCAATCTCCTACCCTGTGATGCAGAACTTACTCCTGTTTGAGGACATGGACGGCGCCGCGGAGTCCGCCGAACTGGTGACGAGCCTAAGGTCTACCAACTACAGGGTGGTCCGAACCTTGCTTTGCGTGAGCGCGTGCGAGGCGATGGAGACGTTACTTGGAGCGTTCGGTGGACGTCCGCCGGACCTGCTGCTGGCCGACCTGCGCTCCGCGGCCGACTGTCAGCCCTTGGAGCGCGCAAGGTCCATCATCCGCGACATCTGGGGCGACGATGTACCCATGCCCTTGATGCTGGCGCTCCTCGGTTCCCACCATCTAGATACGCGGGACTGGCCGGCGCTCGTCGACGACTTCCTGCTGGCTCCCGTTTCTGGCAAGGAGGTGCTCGCGCGCATCGACCTGCTCCTTTTCCGCACGCGCAACGTTCGGAAAAGGAGCACCGTTGTCGTGGGCGAGGCAACGATCGATCTCATGGCGGGACTCGTGCTTTCCCCCAACCGGCAGGCTCTGTGCCTCACGCCGCGCGAGTATGACCTGCTCCGGTTTCTCGCTACGCACAAGGGCAAGTTTTTCCGGCGCGAGCGCCTGCTGGACCTGGTCTGGGGAGTACACTACGAGGGCGGCGAGCGGACGGTGGACATCCACGTGCGGCGGCTGCGGGCCAAACTGCCGCCTCGCGCCGCCGCCCTCCTGGAGACGCGGCGTGGTTTGGGATATGGATTCCGGTCGGCATAACGGGGCCGCACTCGAGGCGGCTGAGCAAGATCGCCGGTTCACAGCGGCGATAGCGCGGCTCGACGCGGCAAATGCGGAGGATCCGAACGTCGAGTTCTCGGACGGCGCCACGCTTCCGAAGGAGGTGCTCTACTCCCGGCGCATGTCCGCATGGCTCGATAGGCTGGCGCCGGCCGCGCCCGAGCCGCTGCGGCTCGCCGTGCGCGCCCAACACATCCGCCGTTGGCAGATTCCGCGTAGCCGGTACCCCATGGACCGCGCTGGTTACCACCACTGGCGTACGGACTTGGCGCGCTTCCACGCGGAGGTAGCTGGTGAGATTCTGACCGAAGTCGGATACGGCCAGGAGACCATATCACGCGTCGGTGCGCTCATTCGCAAGGAACGGCTGAAGAGCGATCCCGAGACCCAGACCCTGGAGGACTGCGCCTGCCTGGTATTCCTGGAGAGCTACCTCCCAGAGTTCGCCGCCCAGCATGAGGACGACACACTCGTGAGCATCCTGCAAAGGACCTGGAGGAAGATGTCCGTGCGCGCGCAACAGGCGGCCCTGGACCTGCCGTTCGACCCACGCGCCCGAGCGCTCCTCGGAACGGCACTTGGAGAGGAAACGCCTGCGCCTGGCTAGTTCCGGGAGCCTTCCTGCGTGGAGTGCACGGCTTGCGGAATCTCTGGCTCGGAAGGGGCGTACATGGCCCGGAGGAGGGAAGTGTCCGCCGCGCCGGGGCCTACCACCCACCCGGCCGGTTGCGCGACAGGAACCGCGTGAGCCAACCGGGGTCCTGCCCGAAGCCGGTCACGATGAGCCCGCCGAGCCCCAGCAGGAACGCCCCTAACGCCACAAACGCCACAAACGCGTTCACCACCGGCACAAGCGCCACCAGCCCCAGGAACAGGAACCCCAGCGCCGCGCGAGCGAAGAACCCGGGCGCACGCCCGCCGAGCCGGCGCGCCACCCGCCCGCCCATGAAGACGATGCCCAGCAGCAGGCTGTAGAGCGATAGCAGCCCGGACGCCAGTTCTACCAGCACACCCACCGGTGCCCAGACTATGGTTCGATTCAGCTCCTCGTTGACCGCACCGATGAGCGTGAGCCCTAGCATACCTAGGAAGCCAACAATCAGGCAGCGTGCCGGCTCCGATTCGATGGCGGCAACCGCCATCATGGAAGCGCGGGGCGCTACGACGAGCGCGAGCAGGGATGCCACACACCCGGCGAGCACCAGGAACAATAGCGCCATCAACCAGTCGTGGTGCAGTACCATCGCCGGTCCTCCAGGGCCTGAGCGCCTGGACGCCTGAACGCCCGACGCCGGCCGCAATCCTCAATTCCCGTCAGGTCCGATAATCGAGCTGCGGCCGGCGCCGCGCGGCCGCCAGGTACACCGCCGCGTACAGCGCCACGTGCACCGCGATGATGAGCGCCGGACCGGAAGTCGCTGTCTGCCACAGACGCGCGATACCGGCCACGGATGTTTGGAAGAGTGCGGAAAGCGCGGCCATGATCAGTCCCGCCACCGGCAGGTGCCGGAGCGCGCCGATCGGGCCGCTAAGCCACCCCTCGGTCAGCCCGCTGTGGAAGGCGCGGCCAAGGGGCGACAGTATGAGTGCGAACAACGCGGTGGCGAGACCCACCGCAACTGCGGCGCGTTCGCCCGGCGGTAAGTGCGCGTCCGCGGAGCGCTGCCGCAGCCGGCTCAAGCGGCCGGTGCCGTACAGCGAGGAGAGCTCCGTCAGGGAGTAGCCATGCTGCCGCTGCTGCCCGGTGGTGGTTCGCGGCACGGAGACGCGCCTCAGCGCTTCGGTCTCCACTTCCACCACGGGCGAACGAAAGGAGTGGCCCGACTGCGAGCGGACCGCAGCCATGATCGCGGGCGCATGGTCCATCACCGGCTCCACGAACGGCAGGTGCTCGATGTGCCGGATCGTGGACTCCATTTCGTTGTACTCCCGGGCGCACAGAAAGCATACCGAGAGGTGAGCGCGGATCGTCTCGGCCGTCGCCGCATCGAGGAAGCCCTCGTGCAGGTCTGGGAGACGCTCCCGCACCCACACGCAGAGGGAGTAACCCTCCGGGTGCGTCTCATGTAGTGTGTATTCTTCCATCCGCTTCCATACCTAACACCGGGCGCAGGCGCTCTCTGAGCATGTCCCTCGCCCGGAAGAGATGAGTCTTCACCGTGCCCGACGGCAGGTGAAGCTGGCCGGCGATCTCTTCGATGCTCAGCCCCTGCAGGTGCCGCATCACGACCACGATGCGGTACTTTTCAGGCAGGTTCATCACTTCCCGCTGCACGATGTCCGATACCGCCCCTCGCACCACGGTCTCTTCCGGCCCGTGCGTGCGGTCGGCCATGGGCTCGCGTCCTTCCTCCAGCTCGAAGTCGAGCGAGAGGGCTCCCTTGGACTTGCGGGCCCGCATCTGGTCTATGCAGAGGTTGGAGGTGATCTTGTACAGCCAGGTCAGGAAACTGGCATCCTGCCGGAACGACGAAAGGGCGTTGTATGCGCGCAGGAAAGTCTCCTGCACCAGGTCCCCCGCGTCCTCCGAGCTGCTCAGCATCCGGTACGCCAGGTTGTAGACCTGACGCTGGTACCGGTGGACCAGCACATCATAGGCGTCCAGGTCCCCGTCGAGCGTACGCTGCACCAGGACGGCGTCTGTCTGTTCCATTACGAGCGTGGACGTCCCCTTCTCCCCCTTGCACAGGCGCTTACCGCGTCAATACGGGCCGGAAGGAAGAGCGGTTTCATAGATTGACCACAAACCACCGACCGCAGACGACTCCGGAACCCGTGGTCCGTGGTCTGTCGTCCGTGGTCTCCGCATGGTCCGCGGTCACTCCCACAACAGCGCGGCGCTCAGCAGGTATTCGCCGTCCGCCGCACATCGCCCTTCCAGGCGGGAGGCCCGCAGTCGGTCCATCCGCGCCACCGCTTCCGCGCCCAGCGTAAACAGCACGTGGGGCGAGTGCCTAAGCACGCCGATGGAGCGCTTCGGCAGGGACTCGGCCTTGCCCATTCCTCCGCCGATCTTGAGGCCCGTCCCCAGCGCCTTTGAGGCTGACTCCATCAGCGAGAAGTGGGCCGCCACCCGCAGCGCTGTGGCCCTGGCATCTTCCTCCGCGGATGCCGCCTCGAATACCGCCAGCTCCACGTCCGACATGAACTGGCGGGCGAACCGCAGCAGATAGTCTCGGCCCCGGGTCTCCGCGCGCAGTCTCGGCAGGTGCACAAGGTCCAGCCCCACGCCTCGCAGCCCCTGCGCGCGGCAGGCCAGCGCCACGTGCGCCTGCCCGTCGTGTGTGAAGGAGATGTGCAGCTCCCCTCGCTCCAGGCCGTTCTCCCGCGCCCACTGTGCCCCCGCTCCCCGTAACGCAATCTTCGGCGCCCCAAGCCGCGTGTGGAAGAGGTAGGCGGAATTAGGTGAGAGGTGAGAGGTGAGAGGTGAGGGCTCTTGCTCCGTCTTCCGGCTGCTCCCCCAGTATTGGGGGAGGGTACCCAGCCCGCCACTGGTCCGAGGGCTGGGAGGGGGCTTCAGGTTCCCGCTGCCTGCCTCCCGCCGCCCAAACAGCCTGTCCAGCGCGACGTGGAGCGCAAACCGGTCCGCCGCGGCGCTCTCCGCTCTTCGGGCGCGGAGCGGATCGCGGAGCCTCGATTCGACGGCCCGGTAGATACCGTCGGAAAGCAGAGCGCGCCGCAAGGGCCGCTGCTCAGCCGCCCCTATCCATCCGTATGGCTGCCACACCAGCGCCGAGCGCTCCGGCAGCTCCGCCATCCACGCGGTGCAGGCGCGCCTCTCCGCTAGCTGCCTGTCTACTTCCTCTCGAATCCTTCGGATAGCTTCCCCAGCAGTAACTTGACCCTCCTCAGTGGACGTGCGACGGACTCCGGATTCATCCCTCATCCTTCATCCTTCATACTTGCTCTGTTCAGCCGGTCACGCACCCCGGCCCACGCGTCCGTCTCGGGCGGTTCCTCTACCACGATGCGGTCCAATCCGAGACCGTCCAGCGTGTGGAGCACGGCATATAGCGCAGCGGCATACTGGGACGGGTCGAGCGGCATCATCACAATCTCCAGCCCCTCCTCCTCATCGTGCGGGCCGCCATCGAAGGTTAGCCAGCCTACGCGCTTCCCCTCCTGCAGCAGACGGTGGGCCCGCTCTTGCCCGTCCTCTACCACCTCCAGGGGGGTAGACGGGGCGTAGTGGCGCTCCAGCAGGCCCGGAGAGCGCGGGGGCCCCTGCAGGCGCGGCCCAACCGATACCGGACCGATGACCCGCTCTATCGCCCCCGCAGTAACAAGTCCCGGCCGCAGGATTCGCGGAGTACTCTCCGTCACGTCCAGGACGGTCGACTCTATTCCGCCCGGCGTGGGTCCCGCGTCAAGCAGCAGGTCAATGCGCCCGTCCAGCCCACGCATCACGTGCGCGGCGGTGGTGGGGGAGAGGTGCGAGGAGCGGTTGGCGCTGGGCGCCGCGATGGGCACTCCCGCTGCTGCGATCAGGGCTCCGGCTACCGGATGGGCGGGCGCCCTGATTGCCACCGTGGGCCCTCCGGCCGTCACCACGTCCGGGATAACGTCCCGCCGCCGCACCACCAGCGTGAGTGGGCCGGGCCAGAAGCGATCCGCTAGGGCCGACGCCACGTCCGGCCACTCTTCAGCCAGCGCCGCCGCGGTCATCGGGTCCTCTACGTGGACGATGAGGGGATTTCCGGCCGGCCGTCCCTTCGCGGCGAAGATTGCCCGCACCGCTTCCGGATCCAGCGCGTTCGCTCCCAGCCCGTAGACGGTCTCGGTGGGAAACGCAACAAGACGGCCTTCCCTCAGCAGCCCCGCTGCCTCGGAGATGGCCGCCGCATCCGGTAATTCGGGGTCTATGGCGAGAACTCGCGTCTGCATCTCAGTGGCAAAGACCGGCACATTCGCCTACCTCAAGAATCGGCCAGGGCTGGCCGATAGAATCGATAGCGGAGGCAAGCGCGATGAGCATCGGTGCGGGTAAGTACGGTCCCTGTCCAACGTGTGGCGCGATGAACATGTGGCACCGCCAGACCTGCTACCGGTGCCATGAGCCGCTCTATGGCGGCGCCGCAAAGCGGCAGACGGCCCGGCCCCCGGCTGCCAAAGCTTCCGGACGCGGACCGCTGCCGCGTCGCCGGGTCCCGCGCCACGATGTGATCATCCCCAATGTCTCCGTGGATGGCGACGTTGTGATCCCACACCGCGTAACCGTTCGCGACGTGAGCCCGTTCGGTCTCCGAATGTCCACCCAGGTAGCTTGCCGCCTCGGTGCGCGCGTCCAGCTCCATCTGCCCTTGGATGGCAAGGTCTACTCCGTCCAGGGCGTCGTCCGCCACCGCTGCTCCGTGGACCCGGATACCGGCCACTTCTACGGCTACGGCGTGCAGTTCACGGAGCCCAACTCCGCCCTCCGCCAGCTCGTCGCCAAACTCTCCCGCGAACCCGCCGACCTTCAATAGCGGCTTCTCCCGGGGCAGTAGTCCGCGCAGGCGGACTTTCCGTACTTGTTGCCGTGGCTTCAGCCGCTGTGAGTCGTCCTCCTAAAGCCCAACCCCGTAACATCACGGGAATATGTGAATCTTACCTGCTCCTTGCCGCCGGCCGGGCCAATAATCTCCCTGGTACATACGGCCCCAGCCCAAACTCCTACGGCGACCAAGGGCAATCCACAGCGTGCAAGGATAACAACGGATGGATGTGATTCAGCCGCAATCCATACAATCGTCCAATGAGCTGACCCTTGACGGTCTACTGGCATACGCAGGTTCCATAAAGGCGTCCGACCTCTTCCTGAAAGCCGGGGCGCGCCCCGCTTTCAAGCGAAATGGGCAGATCGAGAGCAGCGCTTTCCCGATCCTCGACGAGCACGATACCAAGCGACTGGCCTACGAGCACATGTCTCCGGCGCAGCGCCAGCAGTTCGAGAACGACCGCGAGCTGAACATCTCCTTCACCGTTCCCGGAGTGTCCCGGATCCGCCAGAACATCTATCAGCAGCGCAACACGGTGGCCACTACCTGCCGGCTCATCCCGATCACCGTCCGCTCGCTCGCGGAGTTGGAGATCGACTCCAAGGCGATCGTCTCCTTGACGAACCAGCACAATGGGCTGGTCCTGGTGACGGGACCCACCGGTTCCGGCAAGACCACCACCCTCGCCGCGATGATCAATCACATGAATGAGAACCGTGCGGTGAACATCATCACGGTAGAGGACCCCATCGAGTACGTCCATGAGGACAAGCAGGCCATACTGAGCCAGCGCGAGGTGGGTATCGACACGGTGAGCTTCCACGAGGCGTTGAAGCAGATCCTTCGGCAGACTCCGGACGTGATCCTCATCGGCGAGATGCGTGACCAGGAGACTCTCAACGTAGCGCTTCAGGCGGCTGAGACAGGCCACCTGGTGTTCGCCACGCTGCACACCTCCAGCGCCGCTGAGACGCTGGACCGAATCTCCAACATGTATCCGCCGCATGAGCGCCAGATGCTGTGGCTCCGGCTCTCCGTGTGTCTCAAGGGCGTGGTGTCACAGAAGCTGTGCCGCCGCGCCGATGGTTCCGGACGGATAGTGGCCATGGAGATTCTGGTCACTACCCCCACCATCTCCAAGCAGCTTGAGGACGGCCGATCGGATGACCTTTACTCGGCAATGCGCCAGGACGGAATCGAGAACTACTGGGGAATGCAGACTATGAACCAGTGCCTCGACCGCTACTTCGCCGCAGGAACGGTCACGGAGGAAGAGGCGCTGCGGTGCGCGGGGCAGATCGCGGAGCTAAAGCAGATGATGCGCCGCAGCCAGACAGAGAGTGCAATGAAGTCAGCGGCCTGACGGAGGACGGGAGACGGAGGACGGACTCGGAATCCGTCTGTCACCCGTCCCCGGTCATCCGTCACGACCGCAGGGAGACTATGATGGACAAGCACCAATACTGCGGATGCATGGACGAGCAGTGCAGCGCCGACGAATTCGATGTCCGGCCGGTGAGCACCGATCGAAGCGACGGCATGCTCATCCACGTCGACGTCTACACGTGCAAGGCGTGTGGGAGGAACTGGATCCGGTACACCACGGATCACGAGGCGCGTGCCGGATGGGGCCGCTGGTTCCGGGGGCTTCTGCAGGAGGGCGAGGCAGAGGACATCACGGCCGAGTCCGCCTACCGCATCCTGGAGTCGCTGCCCTGGCACTTCTACGGCTTCAGCTACTACCGCACGGCGGGCGAGCGCTCCCTGGGCCCGGTCCGTGTCGGCGGCCTCGATAGCTGGCTCAAAGCTGCATAAGAACCGTGTGGGGGTATGGGCGGTTGGGTGTGTGGGAGTGGCCGGAGTCCGGATCGCCCATACTCCCATACGCCCACACCCCCATACAGTTCCTTACTCCTCCGGCATCTCCCTGTACGTAATACTCGGGTACTTCTCCCGGGCGAACCGCAGGCTCCAGTCGCCCTCAAACAGCGCGACCGGCCGTCCCTGCTCGTCCTCCATGCCCCGGACGGCAGAGAGGCGCATGAGCGCCTCAATGTCGGCGGGCGGGCCGTCCAGCCAGCGCGCGCAGGAGTAGCTCAGCCGCTCCAGGATGGTCTCCACGTTGTACTCGGACTTCAGGCGGTACACGGCCACCTCGAACTGGAGTTGCCCCACCACCGCCAGTACCGGATCCCGCGCCTCATTGCGCCCGTACAGCACCTGGATCGCCCCCTCCTGCTGGAGCTGCGTCAGCCCCTTGAGGAACGACTTCCGCTTGGATGGATCCGGGCACCGCAGCAGCGCGAAGTGCTCCGGCGGGAATCGCGGGATGGTCTCCAGCTCCACCGGCTGCCCGTTCGATAGCGCATCCCCAATGGCGAAGAGGCCTGGATTGATCAACCCCACGATGTCGCCCGCATACGCCTCCTCAACGGAGACCCGGTCCTGCGCAAACAGCCGCATCGCCCGAGACAGCCGAACCTTCTTCGCGGTCCTCGGGTGCGTCACCGTCATGTCCCGCTCGAAACGCCCCGAGCACACCCGCATAAACGCCACACAGTCCCGGTGCTGAGGGTCCATATTCGCCTGGATCTTAAAGATGAAGCCTGAGAATGGCTGTGATGGGGACGGATCCGGTATTCGTCCGTCTCCCGTCCTCCGTCCTCCGTCCACGCCGCTATGCCCGTTCCCGTTGCTATTGGTCTCTTTGTGGTCCGTGGTCCGTGGTCCGTGGTCAACCGGCGATGGCGCCCGCCTCAAGAACGAATCGAAGAAGAGCTGCACCCCGAAATTCGTCCGCGCGCTGCCGAAGTAGACTGGCGTGAGCTCGCCGCGCCGGAACCGCTCCTCGTCGAACTCCTCGCCCGCCAGATCCAGCAGCTCTATCTCCTCGCGGAACTGTCGGTAGGTGCGGTCATCTGTCAGCTCCCTCAGCGCCGGATCATCCAGCCCGGAGACCTGGACCGGAGCGATGTGCCGGCCGTGCTCCGTCCGTTCGAAGCGGTGCACCTGCCGGGTCAGCCGATCGTACACGCCCACGAACGTCTCGCCCATCCCCAGCGGCCAGTTCACGGGGTAGCCGGCTACCCCCAGTACGTCCTCTATCTCTCCCAGCAGCTCCAGAGGCTCGCGGCCCGGCCGGTCCATCTTGTTGTAGAAGGTGAAGATGGGAATGGCCCGCCGGCGGCACACCGTGAACAGCTTGCGGGTTTGCGCCTCCACGCCCTTCGCCGCGTCCATGAGCATCACGGCGCTGTCCGCGGCGGCCAGTGTGCGGTAGGTGTCCTC
>CAYNFH010000009.1:42243-60717 GCA_964396385.1 uncultured Chthonomonadaceae bacterium
CGGGGTGTCCAGCAGGTTCACCTGGTAGCCCTGGTACTCGAACTGCAGCACCGTGGAGGTGATGGAGATGCCGCGCTGCCGCTCAAGCTCCATCCAGTCGGAGGTGGCGGACCGCTGGTTCTTCTTGGCCTTCACCGCGCCGGCCAGGTCGATGGCCTCGGCATAGAGCAGGAGTTTTTCCGTCAGCGTCGTCTTGCCGGCGTCGGGATGAGAGATAATAGCAAAGGTCCGGCGCCTCAGCGCCTCGAGGACCACGTCGGATACCATGCGCGGTTCTTCCACCTTCCGAGACAAACGAATGGCCCGCCGTAGCGGGCCTGGATGAGAGCCGCAGCCTGCGGGAGGCTGCCCCTTTGAACGGCAATCTATTGTACCAAAGACGGCCCGCAGGCGGCAGAATCACTTGTCCGAACGTTCGAGGGCCAGGACGCCCATACTCGTGAAGGCCACGACGCCCGAAGACACGAACGCCCCGATCATTCCGTCACGAATTGCTCGGGCGCTCGTTCAGACGCGTTGTGCCGGTCACACCTTAATGGAATGGAGTAGTAACGTGTCCAACACCCTCTCTCGTGGTCCGTGGTCCGTGGTCTGTGGTCCGCGGTCCGTCCGGCGATCCGTCCTCGGTCTCGCCGGCCTTGCCCTCTGTTCCCTCTGCGCTGCGCCGCGCGCCTCCGCCATAGGTCTTGCCGGCGGGCCGGACTACGTCCGGCGGATAGACCACCAGGCGGTCTGGGCCGCCTTTCCCCTGCGCGTCTACTTTGTGCGCGATGAGAACTACAGCAGGGAGCGCCAGGAAGCGGCCGTGAACGGCTTTGAGCACTGGGTCCGCGCCACCCATGGATACGTGGGCTTCCAGGTGACCGGCGACCGCTCGCGCGCGCAGGTGCGCGTCCGTTTCGATCCCTACTCGGACGACGGCCACACCACCGTCCAGTTCACCCGCGGCCGCCTGCTTGCGGCCAACATGGTCATAGGTGCGCGTCGGGACCACCGCGGTGACGTCGAGTTCACCGCGGCCCACGAGTTCGGCCACGCCCTGGGTATCGACGGCCACAGCGATGACCCGCACGACCTCATGTACCCGGTCCACTGGATGGGTACGGAGTGCCACATAACCGACCGCGACCTCAATACCCTGAACCGTATCTATCGCGAGCCGCGCCGCCGCCAGGATCCGGAGGACGAGGACGACGAGCTGGAGCCGAATAGGCCCTGACCAAGCTTCGCAAGCAGGGAGCGCGTGCAGGAGCTCCGGGGTCCACGCCGAATAGAGAGCCGGCGCGCTACCTGCGCTCATCTGCGGAGGCCACGATGATTCCCTTCCGGCGCTTCGTGCCCGGCATCGCCGTGATAGCCCTCGTGGCCGCCGGCTGCAGCCACAAGGAGGAGACGGCTGCGCCGGAGTCTGCCACGATGCGGCAGGGGCGGGAGGTTGTCCAGCTCTGCAAAGCCGGCGATGTGCAGTCCATCGCGGCCCGGTTCACCCCGGACCTTGCGAAAACCATTCCGGAGAACCAGCTAGCCGCACTGCTTCAGGGCATACGGCGCCAGGGAGCCATCGGAGATCGGCTGTCTGAAAGCGTGGGGGCAAGGACCTACTCCGGTACCTATGCCTGGGGACGGAAAAAGCTGCTTATCCAGGTGAGCTTAGACGGCGCCGGCCATATACAGGCCTTCTTCATGCGGCCCACCTCCGCTCCGAAGCCGCCGCCAGGACTCGGCTGACCTTCCACACAGATTCAGAGGGCAGGCATATGCCTGCCCTCTGGGCGTGTTAGGGCACGGGCCGTTACGTTCCAGGCCTACGGATCTTCCGCAGGCCCCTGCTGGACAAGCTGCCCACCCATGTTCGTTGGACTGGTCGGGAGACTGCGGCTCTCGCCCGCGGAGGCAGACGCCGCGGCGCGTGACGGAGCGTATGCGGCCGGCGGAGTGTACCCGGGCGACGGCACATACGCGCCGCTCTGCACGGCCGGTGGCGGCGAGGACACTACCGGCGGGTCCGAAGGCTCCTCGCCCCGCACGGGCGGAGCCGTCGTAGCCATCGGACCCGCCATAGGCGTCTCAGGCTGGGGGGGCGACTCTGCCGTGCCGGCATAGGCCGCGGTAGGAGTGGGACTGGCGGCGGATGCCGATGTGTCGGACCCGGACGGCGCGGTCGCCGGCCCGGAGGCAGCGACAGATGCGGTACCGGCCGCCGGAGCGCCACTGCCGCCAAAAACCAGCCAACCTACGGCAACCAACACCACCAACACCACCGCGGCGATGCCGATTATCGCCGCTCGAGAGAGGGATCTCCTTTCAGCCGGCCTCTTCGGCGGAGCCGCCGAGCCACCGGACCCTCCGATGTGGATTACTTGAGGCATTCTTGTCTCCAGGCCGGCTCCCCTTCTCGTGGAGCCGGCGTTCAGGCGCACAAGCTATGGATTAATCCGCTTGTCCCACATGCTCCATATGAGGGGACCCATGTTTGTGCAGCTATCCGTGCCGCCGCCCGAGAAGGTCTGCCGGTACTGAAGCTGTTTTGCGTGCCCGTCGCAGAACATGATGGTGGCCCGCAGCATGTGTGGCGGATCGAACGTGGGACCAAGCGCGCTGAACCACCGGCTCTTGCGGGAGTACTGATAGCCCGCCGGCGTCCCCGTGGGCTCACACCAGTCCTTGCCGTTTCCTGGCAGGTTCTGGTGCACAAAGAACTGTGTGTCCAGGTTGCTTCCGTTCTCCCACCGCTCGTAGCACATGATCATCGTTGCCGGCGTGGAGATCTCACCGAAGGTGGCGCCCCAGTTGGGGCCGGAGATACCTCCCGGATGCGCGCACCCATTGGCGTTGGCCCAACTCTGGTCCCCCGCGACAAGCACGTAGCTGCGCTTGCGGCTGGCGGGCACCTGCTTTCCGAAGGAGTCCGCGCCCGGCTGAGTGTAATCCGAGGGGCACTTGAAGATCTGCTCGTTCTTGATGTAGGGCTGGATCCGGTAGTTCCACTGCGTGCCGACTACGCCGCCCCCTCTGCACTGGTTCGGCAGCGCCGGGTTGCCGCGGTAGTTGAAGCGCGTGGGCGTCATAGTCTCGTCATAGTCCTGTGCGTACATATACAGGCCGAGACCGAGTTGCTTGGCGTTGCTGAGACACATCGTCGCGCGGGCCTTCTCACGGGCCTGCGCGAATACCGGGAACAGGATAGCGGCCAGGATGGCGATAATGGCGATAACCACAAGAAGCTCTATAAGCGTGAACGCGCGTTCACGGATGTGCACCTTTCGTTCCATGCGTTCCTCCCTCATGGGCATACAGGAATAGAAATAGACGGGATCGACGGCACCAACGGGTGATCCGGAATCTGATGCGGGCCTAGCACCTCCCTTCAATGCAGGAATCAGTCCGCCTCCACCACACCAACAATATCGGGCCAGTTCTGGGTCGATTGTGCTTGGCAGCGGAAGTGTCCTTCACTATACAGAGATAATAACCAACTGTCAACGCGCACATGCCATCAGACCTAAGTCGTGCCCGCAGGCCATCACACCGGACTTGTCCAACCCTGGATCAGTCCTTGCGAAGTCACGCGGATACCCGCACTTCACGGCGCTCGGCCGCGCTCTGGTACAGCCCGTCCAGAATCGTCATCACCACCAGCGACTGTTCCGGCGGCACCGGCGAGGGCTTGCCCTGCACAATAGCCTCCGCGAACTCCATGCACTCCTTCGCGTGCGGCTCGCCCTGCGCCGCCCGCACAAGCTGCATGTTCATCTGCTGCTGAGTCTGGTTGTTGCTCCACAAGAGCTCATTGCTCGGCCAGTGCGCCCCGGCCTTGTCCCCGTAGAGCCACATCTGCATGTCCTCGCCCGTCGTCTTGTGATGCAGCAGCCAGGAGACCTCCAGCACCAGCGTCGCCCCGTTCTCGAACCGCACGAACGCCGAGGCGAACTCCTCCACGTCGAACAGGTCGCCGGGGATGGGACCCGCCCAACTGCTGAACGCGCCGGGCTGGTGCGCCAGCCGGTCCTGCGTCACGCCGCTCACGGTAACCGGCTTCGGGAAGTCCATCATCCAGAGCGTCAGGTCCAGGATGTGGACGCCGATGTCGATACAGGGTCCGCCGGATGAATGCTGTTTCTGTATGAATCCAGGCCGGGTCGGCGCTCCCGCCCGCCGCAGCATCCAGGAGCGGGCATGGTACACCTCCCCCAGCATTCCCGTCTCTATCTCCGCCTTCAGCGCGCGGGCGGATCCCTGGAAGCGGAAGTGCTGCGCGGTCATCAGCAGCTTCCCGCTCCTGTCCCGCGCCTCGATCATCTTCCGCACCTCGGCGGGAGTAGGGGCCAGCGGCTTCTCGCAGATCACGTGCTTCCCGGCGCCCAGGGCGGCAATCGCTAGCGGAGCGTGGTAGTTGTTCGGCGTGCAGATGTCGACGATGTCCAGGTCCTTCTGCGCGATAAGCTCTTGCGGGTCCGTGTAAAGCCGCGTGACTCCCTGCGTCTTGCCGGTCCGCTCCAGCACGTCCGGCGCCACGTCCGCTAGCGCGACAACCTCCGCGTGCGCGCTCTCCTTCCACCCGGGAAAGTGCGTATTCGCGATTCCACCGACACCGATTACACCTACCTTGAGCGTCTCCGCCATGGGACCCCCTCCTGAGACGGCCTGAGCGGCCAGTTACCCTCAGCATACCCGCCGGTCCGCGTCTCCAAAACTGGAGAGCGTGCGCCGAAAATGAAACCAGAGAGCCCCCATGCGGGGCGCGGAGAGGTGGGAAAGATGCAAGCAGCAGCCGTTCAGTACATCCCCTGTCCGCACTGCCAAGCGCTGAACAGACCGTCGCGGTCCTACTGCCTGGAGTGCGGCGAAACGCTCGCGCCGCCAGTGCCCGCTCCGCTGGATTCGCCGGCCGAAACAACGTGTCACGCCGTCCCGGACCACTTCAAGAATGTCATCGACGAGCTCCGCCACCACAAGCGGCACACCGTCTGGCTGCCCTGCACCATTGAGCGCCACAACTCGCCGGATACAGAAGAGGCTCTGGTGCAGGACATCAGCGTGGGAGGAGCGCTGTTCCGTTCGGACAGCCAGTGGCAGGCGGGAGAGCGCATCCGCGTCTGCGTCGCGCTGGAGGGGGACACCTTCGTGCTTCCGGCGCTGGTGAAGCGCTCCTGCCGCATGCTGGACGGCATCCGCGCCTACGCCGTGGCCGTAGAGTTCCTGGAGCCGATAGACGCCGCGTTCCAGGGAAGGGTCGAACGGCTGAAGTAACAACGGGCAGCCCGATCCGGTTTAGTCGCACGCACCCAGCCGTCATACTGAGCAAAGCGAAGGACCTGCTTAACCGTATCTGCGGGAACTGTGTATCTGTAGAGGAGCTACCGTAGCAGCCTGTCATCTCGAGCCGGTAAGCAGACCTGTGTCTGCTGGTGAGCCAAAAGACATCCGCAAAGTACGCCCATGTCCTTAGGAGCAAAGCGAGGGATCTTCTTTACGGCAACTGTACGTACTCTGTATCTGTAAATGAGCTACAGTAGCATACCGTCATCCCGAGCTCCGCGAGGGATCTGCTTTACGGTTTCGCTACGCACTCTGCCGGACTAAATCAGACTCCGCGCTGCGCTCGGACTGACAATCGGCTCTCCCGGCGACGTTACTTCAACGCTAGCGGAATCGAGGAAACTGTGATCCTCTCCTGCAGGCTCTGCGGCGGCTCGGGCAGCGTCCATCCGGGGTAGGGGTCCACCCACCGGCCGTCCGCTTTGATCAGGTTGATCAGCTCCTCCACGCCCTTCTCCTGCGGAATGCCGGTCTTCACCTCTTCCCGCCCGCGGTAGAGCGAGATCTTCCCGCCCGCCTTCCCCACGTACCCGTAGTCCGCATCAGCCATTTCTCCCGGACCGTTTACTATACATCCCATCACTGCAATATCCAAACCTACTAGATGCCCGGTCGCCTGCTTCACCCACCCAAATACCGTCGGTAGGTCGAACTTGGTGCGGCCGCAGCTTGGGCACGCGATGAACTCCACCTTGGTCTTCCGCAGGCCCAACGACTGCAGGATGTCGTAGCAGACCGGCAGCTCCTCGATCGGGTCCTCCGCCAGGGAGACGCGGATCGTGTCGCCGATCCCCTCCGCCAGCAGCGTCGCGATGCCCGCCGTCGACTTGATGCGCGCGTACTGACCGTCCCCGGCCTCCGTCACGCCCAGGTGCAGCGGGTACGCCATGCCCTCCTCGTCCATCCGGCGGACCATCAGGCGGTTCGCCGCCAGCATGATGGGCACCCGGCTCGCCTTGAGGGAGATCACGATGTCCCGGAAGTCGTGACGCTCGCAGATGCGGAGGTACTCCATGGCGGACTCCACCATCCCCTCCGGCGTGTCGCCGTACATAACGGTGAGCCGCTCAGCCAGGCTGCCGTGGTTCACGCCAATGCGCATGGCCGCCCCGTGCTCCTTGCACGCCCGGATCACCGGCAGCAGGCTCTGCTCGATGGCCTCCAGCTCCGCCTCTATCTCCGACTGCGAGTACTCCACCTCCCGCTGCACGCGCTTGTGGAAGACAAACAGGCCGGGGTTGATCCGCACCTTATCCACGTACTTGGCGACCTCTACGGCGATGTCGCTGCCCTGGTGGTGCACGTCCGCCACGAGCGGCACGTCGCGGTAGCGCTTCCCGAGCTCCGACCGGATCTCCGCGAGGCACTTGGCCTCCTGCATGTTGGGCGTGGTGACGCGGACGATCTCCGCCCCCGCCTTATGCATCGCGATGATCTGCTCGACGGCCGCGGAGACGTTGTGCGTCTCCTCCGTGATCATGGACTGCACGACCACGGGATGGCCGCCTCCAATGGTCACGTCGCCCACGCGCACGGCGCGGGTCTTGCGGCGGGGATAGGTCATATCAAGCATGCGCTGAAGGCTCCTGGGCGGACGAGGATGGGTGCGGAATATCCCGCCTATTATACACGTGACCGCAGACCGCGGACCACGAACGAATGACCAGAGACGACAGACCACAGACGACACACGACTCCGGATTCCGTGGTCTCGGGGTGGTCCGTGGTCTGTAGTCTGTGGTCCCCGTTTCGTCCGTCCCTACTCATACTCCGGCCGCATCACCCGGAACACCGGGGCCGAGGTTCGGAGCGGCGGGGCAGGCGTATCGGCGACTTTGCGAGGCAGAACGAAGCAGTGGTCCCGGGTGATGACCAGCTCCTCCTCGCACCACCCGTCCGTTATCACCATCACGGGCGCGGACGCGGGAAGGTCCGGGCGGGTGACCAAGTGGTTAATCGCGGGCTGGAGCACCGTGCCGCCGCGCCCCTGCACGGGGTATGTGCCGCGCAGCTCCGTGGGAGCCACAAACCCCCGGTCGTACGGCTGCGCGTCGCACAGTACCAGCCGCACCGCCGGCACGTCGCGCGCTTCGGCATAGGAGGCGATCGCCCCGAGCGCCCGGCCGAGCAGCTCACGGTCCATGGAGCCGGACGTGTCCATCACGACGCCAAAGGTGCAGGCGTCCTTCCACTCTTGCGGCACATAGCGCGCGGGGCGGGGAATGTCTGGCGTGGAGGACTGCCGGCGGCTGGCGCGACCATAGGAGCGCAGCGGGTCCCGGATCATGGGCACGTGCTCGTCCATCCAGCGCGCCAGCTCCACGTCCCACGGCACCGGCGGCGTGAACAGAGAGCGGACCTCCTCCAGCAGTCCCGCCGGGACAAGACCACGGGATGGGCAGCTCAGGCCGGCCGCCATGGCGCGCCGCACGATGTCGTCCAGCGTCGTTACGTCATCGCGGTAGATGCGCCGTCCCGGAGCGTCCAGCAGCAGGTCTCCGAGCTTCCCACGGAAGCCCCGCAGTCCCTTTCACCTGCGCGGGTCCTGGACCAGCAGGTCATAGACGGCTTCCGCCGGCATTCCCTGGAGCCTCGGATCGTAGAGGGCGCCCACGTGGGGAAGCTGGCCCACCCCCATCTCCACCAGCCAGCCGTTGATCACAAAGTCCGTCGCGAAGTTCCAGATCTCCGGGTCGCGGCCCTGGACGCGGGAGTGGTGCAGCAGCGCCACGTGCAGGAGCTCGTGTACGTAGATGAACAGCACTTCGCCATCGGACAGCCGCCGGTCCGGGTTGAAGTACATCTCGTGGAGCCACCCGCTGACGGCCGCGATGCCGATGTCGTACCGGTCACATAGCTTCGCGTCCGCGATGACCCGTATCTGTGCCGCCAGCGCGCCCAGCAGAGGCAGCTCGTTCATCACCCAGCGGCGCGCCCGCTCGGCGGGCGGCCAGCCGGCGGATATTGGTCCGTCCGCCAGCTCCTGCGAGGCCTCTCGGATGGCTTCCTCCAGCGCACGCCGGATTCCCTCCCCCAGCCGTTGCTCGTAATCCTTGCGCCATCGATGGACCCTCCCGATGCCCACGATGTCCGGCCGGCCGCGCCCCGCGGGCGTTTGCAGGACGGGGACGGCAGGCTTGAGCCGCTTCAGCTTCCGCTCCTCCGCCTCCGCGATTATCCGGTTATACGCGGCCTCTTCCCGCTCGCCGGTCTCTTGCGAAAGTCGATCCGGGAAGCCGAACAGCGGAAGCAGGTTGTAGACGCCCTCCTCGCACGCCAGGCTCCAGATATTGGCATCCCGGTCCTCGCGCCGGGCCGCGTGGTTCAGGCCGAGGTGGAGTAGCATGTGCGCGAGATGCTGGCTCCAGTCGTCCTCGGAGAGAACGCGACCCCTCGTGTTGACGCGTACGATTCCCTCCGCCGGGTCCACACAGGCGGTCTCGGGATTTCCAGGCTCCAGTCCGCACTCCTCGATCTCCGCCTTCTCGAGCAGCGCGGAGAGGGGAGAGCGCTCAATCTTGCGCTGGCCCTGCCACAGGTTATAGCGGTTCCGCTCCAGCCGCTCCTCGGCGGCCGTTCTCTTCTTGGCGCGCGCCATGGGCTATTTCAACGTCCCTGCCAGTCTCGGGAGGTCCCGCACCACCTCCACCAGGAACCACGGGGGCAGGTTGCGGGCCCCGTCTCCATGCTCCTCCGCGACCATGACGGTGGCCATCTCCGCATTGATCTCGCACAGCTCCTTCAGGATCCGTTTCGCCTGGATCACCATGGTCCGGTGCTGCGGCTTCATGGCCTCGCGCTCCGGCGGAAGCTCCTTGGCAAGCTGCGCCCGCACGGACTGGACGATGAAGTAGAGCACGTCGCGGTCCTCCGCCGCCCGCGGCAGAGGCTGCTCGCCCTTGAGGATCTTGTCGATCTGGAGCCGGCCGTGAAGCTGCTTGACGAACGCGCCAAAGCTGCGGGCATGGCTCGGCGAAAGGCAGCCGGACGCGAGGATCTCCACCTCCTCCGGAGTCACGCCGGTGCCGTAGGAGGCGAGGGCGTCGCTCAGGATGTGCCAGGATCGAGGGGTTGTAAAGGTCTCCTCCGTCTTGGGCGGGGCCACGGCCAGGTGGTCCGGCCGAGTCTCCACGTAGCGAAGGATCCATTCGTGGATGCCCTCCGCATAGGCCCAATCCAGCCAATCGCGCACCGTCGGCTTGAGCTCCACGTGCAGCATGCGGTTCATGAGCGCGGAGGACATGGGCTTCACAATGGCCTGGTCCTGCGCCCGGTTGCCCGCCCCCACCACGATGGAGCCCTCCGGCAGCCGGTACTCGCCCAGCCGCCGGTCATTGATCAGGCTGTAGAACGCCTTCTGCACCTCGAAGGAGCAGGCGTTCAGCTCGTCGACAAACAGGAGGTACGGCTCGCCGCGGGCGATCATGCGGGGCGGGCAGAACACGGACCGGTCGCCCTCTATCCGCGGAACGCCGATCAGGTCCTCCGGGGCGAGCTGCGAGCCGAGCAGAGAGACGCAGTCCAGCCCCACATTATGGGCGAACTGCTCCACCAGCGCGGACTTGCCGATGCCTGGCGGTCCCCAGATGAACACCGGCCGCGTCAGGGCGACGTTGAGGAGAACCTTGCTGAGCTGTTTGGGCGTGACGATCTGCATGGCGCGAGCCAACCTTCCGGAGCCGGCGCGATGAGGCCAGCAGGCTAGATGCGCCACGCCAGGGACAGATTCCTCCGTCTCCCGTCCTCCGTCCGATAGGGTCCGTGCTCACGCTCTCGCTATGAAGACCAGGATGAGGACGTAATGCGCCGCGCTGCCGGCCAGCACGAATACGTGCCAGAGGTCGTGCGCGGAGAAGCGGCCGGGCCAGAGATTGGGGCGCTCCGTGGCGTACACCACCGTGCCCACCGTGTAGAGCAGCCCGCCCGCGAAGAGCCACCAGATGGCCGCTAGGGGCAGCGCGTGCCGCAGCGGGCCGATGGCCGTGATGGCGAGCCAGCCCATGGCCAGGTAGAGCACCACGCGCAGCCAGGGGGGCGGGCCGGAGCGCGTGAAGAGGGTGACCGGAACCCCGATGGCGGCCAGGGTCCACTCGATGCCGAGCATCGCCCAGCCCCAAGCCGTGTGCAGCGCCAGCGCGCAAACCGGCGTGTAGGTGCCGGCAATCAGCAGGTAGATGGCGCTGTAGTCGAACCGCTGGAGCCACTGCACGTGGTGCGGCTGGGCGTGCAGGGAGTGGTAGAGGCTGCTGGCTGTGTACAGTGCGATGAGGGTCCCGCCATAGACGGCGAAACAGAGCACGTATGGCAGCCTGCCGTGGGCCGCCCACAGCAGAACAATAAGCCCGGCCACGGAGAGGAGCACGCCGGCCGAATGCGACAGGCCGCAGAAAGGCTCCTTGATCCGCCGGCACACGGCCGGCGTGCTCCGGTGTTCCGGGCTGGGGTGCTGCACGAGTGGGGGATGCCGCTAGTGAGTTAGGCCGTCAAAGTGCTCGTTCAGAAGACAGACGAGCCGGGTTACGGCTTCGCTGCGTGACGCGCACTGGACTGGGGCCACGGTGGGACGCGCGAAGTACAGGTAGGAGAAGGCCGGCGCGCACGCCTGCCACGTCCCGCGGTTCGCATCGTACCACGAATCGATTGCGACGGTTCGGCCACCGACCTGATGTCTGATCTGCTGGAACTGGTTCATGGTGCGTTCCCTTCAGGGGGTAGCCCGCCGGGCGACGGGACAGTTGGTAGTCGACAAGAACGACCAAGTATATCACACCGGGGGCGGCCGGGTCAACGCCCGAATCTATCAAAATGCAGCTAGCGAACGTCCTGTGCAAGTGAGAACGACTGACTTTGCAAGCCACGTAACGGGTGGGCTGTAGGGGCCGGGCGCCGTCCCGGCCCGCTCTGTTCCGCAGCCAGATCCCTCACTTCGTTCGGCTTGGCCCAGCTACATCTTGTCCGGCGCGGATACGCCGAGCAGCCCCAGGAGGTTGCGGACCACAATACGGGTCCCGTTGAACACCGCCAGCCGCGCGTCCCGCAGCGCGGGCTCCGTCCCCTCCTTGAGCGCGGGACACTCCTCGTAGAACTGGTGGAGCGCCTGCCCGATCTCCCTCACGTAGGCGGTGAGCCGGTGCGGCGCGATTAGGTCCGCCGCCAGCCAAACCTCATTCGGGTAGTCGGCCAGCTTGCGCAGCAGGTCCAGCTCCTTCTCGTGAGTCAGCAGCGAGCGGTCCACATCGATGGAGCGGGGGACCACGACGCCCAGCTCCTCCGCCCGGCGCAGCACGTTGACGCACCGCGCGTGGGCGTACTGGGCGTAGAACACCGGATTGTCCGCGCTCTGCTTCTTGGCCAGCTCCAGGTCGAAGGAGGCCGTAGTCTCGTATGAGTTGAGCATGCAGTAGAACCGCGCCGCGTCCTTGCCTATCTCGTTTACCAGGTCGATCAGCGGGATAATGTCGCCCATGCGCTTGCTGCCGCGCACCGGCTCCCCGTCGCGCAGCAGCATGATGAGCTGCGTGAGGACGATCTCGCAGAGCTTCGGGTCGTAGCCCAGCGCGGCGACGCCGCCCTGCAGCCGCGCCACGTAGCCGTGGTGGTCCGCGCCCCAGATGTCGATGAGCCGGTTGAATCCGCGGTCGAACTTGTCCTTGTGGTACGCGGCGTCCGCCGCCACGTAGGTCTCCCGGTCGTTGGACCGCACCAGCACGCGGTCCTGGTCATCCCCGGCCAGCTCCGTCGTCTTCAGCCAGAGCGCGCCGTCCTTCTCGTAGGCGAATCCCCGCGCCTTGATCTCCTCGATGGCCTCCGTCACCGCGCCGGACTCGTAGAGGCCGCTCTCATAGAACCAGGTGTCGAAGATAACGCCGAACGCCTCCAGGTCTTTCCGCTGCTGGTTTACCATGCGCGGCACCGCAAAATCGCGGAATGTCGAGGAGTGCACCGGGTCCGGCGCCGACGCGAAGCGATCCCCGAACTCCTCCAGGATATCCCGCGCGATGTCGGTAACGTACTCGCCCTGGTAGTGGTCCGGTCCGAGCTGCACGTCCTGACCCAGGAGCTGCAGGTACCGGATGGCGATCGATTCCCCCAGCAGAGTGACTTGCGTGGAGTTCAGCGCGTCGTTCACGTAGAACTCGCGCGAGACGTGCGCCCCGCATGCGGCCAGGAGGTTGGCCAGTGTATCGCCGAGCGCGGCAGCCCGCCCGTTCACCACGCTGATCGGCCCTGTAGGGTTGGCGCTCACGAACTCGATGAGCGTCCGCTCCCCTTCGCGGTTACGCCCCGTGCCGTAAGCCTGGTCCTGCTGCTCGATCTGCACAAGCGTGTCCTGGAGCCATGTAGGCTTAAGGTAGAAGTTCAGGAAGCCTGGACCCGCTATCTCCACGCGGTCGATGAGGTCGCCGTTCTGCGGCAGGTGCTTCACGATGCGCTGCGCCGCCTCGCGTGGCGGCAGCCCGGCGCGGCGCGCCAGCGTCAGCGCGAGGTTACAGGCGTAGTCGCCAAACTGCTTGTTGCGTGGCAGCTCCAGCGTGACTTCATAGGCGCTGTCCTCGATCCTCAGGTCGCCCGCTTCCTTGGCGGCCTGGACGGCCCGGCGGAGATGGGCCTCAAGCTGGTCGGTGATCACAGAGAACTCCCGAATGGGCAGGGTATTTTGCGCTACCGCAGTGCCTGGAATAGCGCGTCAAAAACGTACAAGGACACCGTGCTCGCCACCAGAATTCCCACCATCGTCTGGACCATCCCCATGCACCAGATGCGGCGGGTGAGGCCCGCATAGCCGGGCGTGGAGTGCAGGAACTTGGTCTCCAGGTCCTCCGCGGCGGCGATCCCGCTCGCGATGTGCCGATCGGCGGCTTCACGCGTCGTGAAGTGCTGCTGCAGGAAGGCGCCTACGCTGCGCCAGGTGAAGAGCGCCGTAAGCGCCCCCAGCACGGCCGCGTCCGAGGCATCCACCCACCGGACCGGCAGCGCGGCAATGCCCTGAAACACAACCGCGAATATCAGCCCGCCCGCCATGATGTTGGTCCCACAGCGCGGATGGACCCGCGGCATGCGCCGCACGATCTCCGGCCGCAGCGGCTCTCCGCGCTCCATCGCGTGGACCGCCTGGTGCTCCGCGGCGTGGAACTGCGCCAGCGGCAGCGACCTCAGGAGCAGGAGGAACAGGGGCAAGGACAGGGCGTTGAGCGCCATCCACGCGATGGCCTGGCTCGTAACGTGGCTCGGCTCCGGGCTGTTCCAAATGGTGTACAGCGGCGCTCCGGTGAGCTTGGTGCCGATCCACGCGAGCAGCCCGACACCGTAGTGGGAGGCGGCCAGCAGCAAGCCCAGCAGCGCGCCGCTGCCCATCAGGGCAAAGGTGCCCACGCCCGCCTGTAGTGAGCCGTTGGTCAGATAGACTCCCCATGGCGTCGCCATCCCGCCTATCCGCTGCGGCCGCGGTTTGACAGGCAGCGGGGAGAGCAGCTCGTGCAGCGACACCGCGCCCAGATAGCGGTCGGAGCTGTCGATGATCACCAGTGCCGCCTCGCCGCTGGCCAACATCGCGCTCCGGACCTCCTCCAGGTCCATCTCCGGCCGCCCGGTGGCCCCCGGCGCACGCATCCACTCGGAGACCGGCGCGACAATCGCCCGGTCCGAGTCCCCGTCCTTCAGGAGCGGCCGGAGGTCGCGCAAGGAGACCACGCCCCGCAGGTGGTGGTTGCCGTCCACCACGGGCAGCGTGTCGCTCCCGCTGTACCGGAACACGTCCAGCGCGCGGGAGACACTGTCGCTGGGATAGAGCGTCGGAACCTGCCGCAGACACTGGACGAGCGTGCGCGACTCCGGCGCCACAATTACCTGCCCGTCCATCACGCTTGCCCCACCAAGGCATCAGGTTCTAGGCCTGAACACCTGAACACCTGAACACCTGAACGCCTGAAGGCCCATTGCGGCATCGCCGCACTCTGTGCTATATTGGTAAGGTTGTCTGCCATATACAGGACGGAAGCTCTTTCCGTTATCAGGAGGCTCTTATGAAGGTGTGCGCCGTCTGCGGCAAGAAGCCGCAGTTTGGACAAAATATCCGGCACCCCCACTCCGGCGGATGGGCTCTCCGCGCGCCTCGCACCAAGCGGCGCTGGATGCCCAACCTGCAGTCGGCACGCGTGGCCAACGGGGGTGCGACCAAGAAGATTCTGGTCTGTGTTAAGTGCCTGAAGGCGGGTAAGGTGATGCGGGCGGTCTAACGCCTCCCGCATCTCTCCTCTTCCCGCCTCCCTCAGCCCACTCCGGAATCTCTTCGCCAGACCTGAATTATACTCGCATTGCCTCTCGTGCCGCAACGGACCGCGCTTCCCCGCTATACGGTCTGCGGACCGGTCGTCGGACCCGCGCAGCGCGGCCCCTCCTCCGTCCAGCGCAAAGGATCGATGCACAACCGGCGCATAGTGCGCTCCATATTCCACGCGTGGTACACCATGAACGGCGTGCGCCCATCGGGACCCATCACTACGGAGTTGTGGCCGGGCCCCAGCACCTTGTTCGGTACTCCCTTCAGCACCACGGGGCCGTCCACGTCCTGCGTGTCGACGTATGGCCCCAGCACGTGGTCGCCCACGCCAAACCCCACACCATAATCGATGGTCTCCCACCGCCCTCCGCTGTAGAGGCAGTAGTACCGCCCTTCATGCTCCACCACGAAGGGGCCCTCCACGGTGTGCCAGGCCTTCCACGTGCGGCTGTACCAGTACCGCTCCCGCTGAAAGACCTGCCAATCATGCTGCGCCCTCAGCACCGTGGTGACCGGACCGGCCGTCGATACCATGTCATCGGCCAGCGGGACGACCGCCGTCCCGGTTCCCGGCCGCTCCCCGTCGAAGAAGTCCTTGGCAAAAAAGAGATACCAGCGGCCGTCCGTCGGATCCCGGAATGGGTGCGCGTCGATAGAGAACGGCTCTTCCGGCATGAGCACGCGGCCTTCGTCCCGGAACGGCCCGGCGGGGTTGTCAGCCGTCGCTATCCGAAGCTGGTGGCCCTCGCCCTCGCAGCCCCCGGCCGAATAGTAGAGGAAGAACCGGCCGTCCCGTTTCACCACCTCCGGTGCCCAGTAGGACGGCTTGTCCGGATCGTTCAGTGGGACAAGTGCCCCGCCCAGCAGCGCCCAGTGGGCCAGGTCCGTCGAATGGAGCAGGGGGAACATGCGGCCGTCCCCCTGCAGGCCGTTGTTCTCCGGCCCGCCCGTGCCGTACGCGTAGTACTCGCCCCGCCACTTCAACACGAACGGATCGGCCATATACCCCGGCCAGACGGGGTTGGAGTAGGTCAAAGGCATGGTGGTGTTCAGGTATTCAGGTGTTCAGGTGTTCAGGTGTTTCGGATTCCGGACCTGAATACCTGAATACCTGAACACCCTTCTTTAGACCTTCCTATAGGTGTTCTGCACCGTGTACGTCCCGTCCGGCTCCGCCACGATCTCGTAGTCCGAGAACAGGATGGGATCCGCGGCGGCGAGGCAGAGATACGTGGCGAAGGCCAGCGCGCGTATTTCCGTCTCCGCGTGCGGATTGGCGCGCATTTCCAGGAAGTGCCGCCAGGCGCGTGCGTTGCCCGTCACCACAATCGGCGCTTCCGTCTCGTTCGGTAGAACCGCTCTGGCCGTCTGCTGCACCTTCTTGCGCAGGTCCGTGCGCGCCTGGGCGCCCAGGATCTCCGCCCCCTCCTTCTGCCTCTGCAGAAGGGTCTGTGCCAGGGCGTCGTACTCCCGCGCCGCCCGGTCTATCCGCTCAACGAAGAGCCCGTGCATCTCCGCGTCATCCACGAACTCCGGCCGCTCCACAAACCGCAACACTTTTCCGGAGATATACCGCTGACTCGCTTGCGAGTACGACATTCCTGCTCTATGCCGTATTAGCTCGTGCGTTACGCTGCGCGAGATGCCATAGAACAGAAAGGAGAAGCAGGCGTGCTCCAGCACGGACCCATGCCCGGACTCCTTGATGTTGTTGAAGTAGCGGGCCGCGTCCGCGTTGTAGGTCCGCCTGGGACCAAAGCTGGCGTAACACACCTGCCCGGCCAGTTTGCAGAGCTGCGCGCCGCCCGGCAGTGCCGTAGGGTCGTCCAGGTAGGCGGGGAACTCCAGCGCCGGGTCGAACCCCTCCAGGAACGCGCGGAGGCTGTCCAGCGAAACCTGCGGCCTGGCGATGAGATGGACGCCCGGTCTGGTGAGATACGGCGTGCCCTGATCGGTCGAATAGGTGGGGGATGGGACGAAGGGGAATCCCTGGCCTGCGCCCTGGACCTGCGCGCGCAGCTCGTCAAACATGAAGCGGCTGACCCTTTCCTTCGGCGGGTTTCATCCGGCGCACTCACCGCCTCTTCCGAACTACATAGCGCCCCTCCCTGGCAGGGAGGGTGTACGGCGTACAGGTGCGTAGAACGGAGCGTGGGTGGGCCTGCGGCCAGATTCACCGGGAGGCAGCCGCATTCCTATAGCAGCCGTACAATCCGCGCTCGGCAATGTACTCCACCACCGCATCCGGGGTCAGGTAGCGGATGGGCAAGCCCGCGCCCACCCGCTCGCGGATCATCGTGGACGAGATGCCCAGCTCCGGCGTCTCCAGCATTTCCATCCGCGTCCGGTAGGCCGGGGGAATGGCGGCCCGGAGCTCCTCGGCGGTGTAGCCCGGCCGCGGGATCGTCACCAGCCGCGCCAGCCGGATCACCTCCTCCGGCTGCCTCCATGTACTGATCTCCGCCGCCGCGTCCAGCCCGATGATGAAGAACAGCTCCGCGGACGGATGCTCCGTCTGGAGCGCTCTCAGCGTATCCACGGTATAGGAGGGGCCGGGGCGGTCCAGCTCCACGCGGGAGCAGCCGAAGTGCGGGTTGGACCGCGTGGCGAGTACCGTCATCTCGTACCGCTCCTCGGCGGAAGCGATGCAGCGAGGCCGCTTATGCGGCGGGACGCTGTTCGGCACGAAGACCACACGGTCCAGCTTCAGCCGGACCCGCGCCTCCTCACCGATAAACAGGTGGACCTGGTGGATGGGATCGAACGTCCCCCCCAGGATTCCCAGCCGCATGCGCCGCTCCTCCCCTCCGTCCCCCGAACACCTGAACACCTGAACACCTGAACACCTGAGTCCGGCCTCTCGACTCTCGATTTCGGATTCCGGTCTCACGACTCACGACTCACGACTGTCGACTTGCAGGACTCCCCTCCCGGTTGCCCCAAATTATGCGGCAAGCCGTACCGCCTGTCAAACTCGCATGCGTGTCCTTCAGGTCATCCGCCCGGCCGCGGGAGGTATGCGGCGCCACCTCTCGCTGCTACGCCGCGGACTGTCGGAGCACGAGATCCACGTGGCCGTCGCCGCGCCGTCCGGCTTCTCGCTGGAGGATGCGGCCGGCGTGGAGCTGTTTGAGGCGGACATCGCCGCGCGCCCGAACCCCCTTGCCGACTTCCGCGCCGCAGGGGCCATCAGCCATCGCGCCGGCGAGTTCGACCTCCTCCACGCGCACGGGATCCGCGCGGCGCAGGTAGCGACAATCGCCGCGAAGCGCGCCGGCAAGCCCTACCTTTGGACCGCCCACAACCTCGCTCCCCGTGCCGGATGGCTGCCTCGCCTAATCGTCCGCCGGGCGCTGGAGCCCGCCACCGCCGCCATCGCCGTCTCACACGCCGTGGCCCGCAGCTTTGACCGCTTCGGCATCCCGGAGGATCGCTTCACGGTTATCCCAAACGGTATCGACCTCTCTCCGTTCGACCGGCCGGTGAACCCCACAGCTACCCGCATGGCGTTGGCGGTCCCGCACGGCCACTATATGGTCGGCGCCCTGGGACGGCTCTCGCCGGAGAAGGGGTTTTGGGACCTTATCGAATCCGCCGCCTATGTCCACGCCCAAATGTCCAATGTGACTTTCGCGATCGCGGGCGCGGGACCGCAGAAGCATGCGCTGGAAGAGCACATCCGATCCCTCGGCCTCAGCCTGACTGCGACGCTGGCCGGGCGGGTAGAGGACGTTCCGTCCTTCCTTGCCGCGGCCGACATTGTCGCCATTCCGTCCCTGGAGGAGGGACAGGGTATCGTCGCTCTGGAAGCCATGGCGGCGCGCAGGCCAGTAATCGCCACCCGGGTCGGCGGGCTGGTCGAAACCGTCATGGAC
>CAYNFH010000010.1:0-2033 GCA_964396385.1 uncultured Chthonomonadaceae bacterium
GTAACATCCCTCGGCATCGGCGTGGACCGGTTCTGGGAGAATATCCTGGCCGGCAAGTCAGGGGTCAGCCGCATCTCCAACTTCGACCCGAGCGGTTTCACCACGCAGATCGCGGCCGAGATCAAGGAGTGGGACCCGGAGCAGTTCGCCGAGCGCAAAGAGGCGCGGCGCATGGACCGCTTCGTGCAGTTCGCTGTTGGGGCCACGCGAATGGCTCTGGAGGACTCCGGCCTCTGCATCACTCCCGAGAATGCGGAGCGGGTGGGCGTGCTCATCGGGAGCGGCATCGGCGGCATCCTCACTATCGAGCAGCAGTTCCACGTGCTCCTGGACAAGGGGCCGGATAGGCTGAGCCCGTTTCTCATTCCCATGCTCATCTCGGACATGGCGTCCGGGCAGGTTTCCATCCTTACCGGCGCCAAAGGACCCAACACCACGGTGGTGACGGCCTGCGCGACGGGCACGCACGCCTTAGGCGACGCGTTCCACATGATCCGCCGGGGTGACGCCGATGCCATGATTGCGGGTGGCGCCGAGGCGGCTATCTCCAAGCTGGGACTGGGCGGCTTCTGCGCGGCGCGGGCGCTCTCCACGAGGAATGACGAGCCGGAGCGCGCCAGCCGCCCGTTTGACGCGACGCGGGATGGGTTTGTTATGGGAGAGGGTGCTGGGGTCGTGATCCTGGAGTCCCTGGCTAGCGCCCGAAGGCGGGGGGCGTCCATCTACGCGGAGCTCCTGGGCTACGGTCTCACCGGGGACGCGTACCACATCACCCAGCCCGCCCCGGAGGGCGAGGGCGCGGCACGCGCCATGCGGCTGGCGCTGCGGAGCGCGGGGATCCGGCCGGACCGCGTGGACTACATCAACGCCCACGGCACTTCCACCATACCCAACGACCGCCTGGAGACGGCCGCCATCAAGACGGTGTTCGGCGACGCGGCGCGAAAGGTTGCCATCAGTTCCACCAAGTCCATGACGGGACACCTGCTGGGAGCGGCCGGGGCGGTAGAGGCGGTGATCTGCTCGCTGGCCATACGCGACCAGGTAGCGCCGCCCACTATCAACTACTGCACGCCGGACCCGGAGTGCGACCTCGACTACACGCCAAACCGTATGCGGCCGCTGGCTATCAGCACCGTTATGTCCAACTCATTCGGTTTTGGCGGCCACAACGCGACCATCATCCTGCGGAAGGTAGAGTGAGTATGGGAGTATGGGTGTATGGGTGTATAGGTGAGCTTGCCCCCACACTCCCACACTCCCACACCCCCATACCTTGACCGATGCCCGCCCGCGCGGTACTGCCCGGCGTATCCTGGATCAAGCTGCCATGGACGAACGCGTGGATCCTCCATCACGGAGGCGAAGCCGTCCTGATCGATACGGGCACCTGCCGTGACCGACAGCGCCTTCTGTCCGCGCTCAAATCCGTCCTCCCTAGCGGTTTCCGCTTGAGCTCCGTCCTGCTGACCCACGGCCACTGTGACCACTCAGGCAATGCCGCCTACCTCGGGGAGACCTTCGGGGCCCGGATTCACGCACACGCGCTGGAAGTACCCTATATCGCGACACCCAGGACCTACGTACCTCCCGGGCCGCGCCGGTTCAGCCTCAGTGGCCTGCTGTTTGGGGCGGGAGAGGTCCTGTTCCCGGTCAAGCGCAGGCCTGTAGACGCAGTAGTTGCCGACGGAGATACCGTGGAGAGCCCCATCGGACCGCTGCGCGTGCTGTTCACACCCGGCCACACGGCCGGCCACGTCTCGTATCTGCAGGAGAAGGAGGGGTGGCTCTTCTCCGGGGACGCGCTTCTGACCATTGTGCCCTGGATCCGCCGCCGCGGCCTTTGCCTGCCGTTGCCGGTCTTCTCCATGGACCTGGCGGAGGGCCGCCGCTCCGCTAGGCGGATAGCGGAAATCGGCCCGTCCGCGCTCCTCGCCGGCCACGGAGCGCCCTGGATGGAAGATACGGCCTCGTCCATCCGCTCCTTCCTTGCCTGTGGGACCCCCTGATCTCCTGGTAGGGGGAACTTTCAT
>CAYNFH010000010.1:2043-59273 GCA_964396385.1 uncultured Chthonomonadaceae bacterium
CCCACTCTGCCGTACACGATTGCGCAACGTCATGGCACCGTGAAGGTACTTCCGCGATGTTGTAGGTTGTGACTGCGCTTGCGACAGTTCCCCCTGCCAGGGGGTTAGGGGTAGGGGCCTGCATGTCATAATACGGGCGTAATTAAGGTCCACCGGGAGGGAACACAGGCTGGTAAGGTGCAAGAACTGCGGAACCGAGAACCTGGACTATTCCACTTACTGCCTGCACTGTGGGAGCTTCCTGGTACCGCAGCCGCCCCCGGTTCCGCCGCCCGCTCCTCCTCCGCGGCCGATGGCAGGACCGTTCCAGCCCTACGCCTGCCTGGTCTGCGCCTACATGCTGGGTCCGTACGACCTGGTGTGTGGCCGCTGCCGGGCGCCGCGTGGAATGGTTGTGGATCCCAACGCCGAGGTGCCGGGTACCTTCGCTCCAGTCGATTCCGTCCGTCCGCCCGCGCCGTGGGCCGCCCCGGACGGGCGGAATCGGGAGAAGCCTCCCCTGCCGCCTTCGCTCGAGCGTCGCTGGAACTGGGGCGCTTTCTGGCTGCCCTTTCTCTGGGGCCTCAACCATCACGCGTATCAGACGCTCATCGTCCTTATGTTTGCCGTGCTGAGCGGGATCGTCTCCACCGTCCTGCTCATCCGGCACCCGAATGTGCTGGCGGCGCCTCTGGTGACGCTGCTCGTTTTCTGGGTGGCCGGACTGCCGTTCTGTATATGGTTTGGTATGCGGGGCAACGGATGGGCGTGGCGATACCGGGACTTCCAGAGCGTAGAACAGTTTGAGGTCGTGCAGAATATCTGGGCCGCGTGGGCCAAAATCACTTTCTGGCTTACCATTGCCACCGCGATAGCGGGTGCGGGTGGCGCGCTCTTGGGGTCAACGACCGACACTTTACACTGAGCACGGGTAAACGAGCATGACAGACGCGGCGACGGATGCGTAGTCCGGAGGCGCTTTCCGAGCTGGAGCAGCGGCTCGGCGTGGAGTTCCGCCAGCGTGAGCGGCTGGAACAGGCCCTGCGGCACCGGTCGGCTGTTCTGGACCGGCCGCGGGAGAGCAACGAGCGTATGGAGTTTCTGGGGGACTCCATTGTCGGCGTGGTTGTGTGCGAGTACCTCTATTCCCACTATCCCGACGCGAGTGAGGGCGACCTGGCCAAAGCCAAGGCCTACCTGGTTAGCGAGCCGACGCTCGCCGCCGCGGGACAGGCCCTTGGACTTGAGGAAGCCCTGGAGATGAGCGCGGGTGAGGAGGCGTCCGGCGGACGGGCGCGGCGCTCCATCGTTTCGGACGCCTTTGAGGCGGTCGTTGCCGCCGTCTTTCTGGACCGTGGCTTCGCGACGGCGCGCAAGACAGTGCGCTCGGCTCTGGAGGCCGCGATGGAAGAGGTCATGCGCGACGAATACCAGCGCGACTTCAAATCGGTCCTCCAGGAGCGTCTTCAGGCGACTGAGCGCAAGACCCCACACTACCGCATCGTGGAAGAGATGGGCGCAGAGCACGACAAGACCTTTGTAGCGCACGCCATGAGCGGGCAGCGCGTCATCGGAGAAGGTACCGGCAGAAGCAAGAAGGAAGCGGAACAGGCCGCGGCCAAGGCGGCCCTGGAGGCTGTGGAAGCAGGCGGCGGGCAGCCGGCGGCTGCAGGAGACTAGCGGGGGGCGGCATGGCGGAGAAGGCGCAGATCGGGGTCATTGGGGGAAGCGGGTTCTATAGCTTGCTGGACAACGTCCGTGAAGTTCCGGTGGAGACACCCTACGGGCCGCCAAGCGACAGCATCTTCGTGGCCGAGTTGGAGGGCCGCGGCGTCGCCTTCGTGCCACGGCATGGCCGGCACCACTCTATCCCGCCGCACCGCATAAACTACCGCGCCAATATCTGGGCGCTCCACTCGCTGGGTGTCCGCTACCTGATCAGCCCGTGCGCCGCCGGCAGCCTGCAGCCGCACGTGAAGCCTGAGCACTTCGTGGTGTGCGACCAGTACGTGGACCGCACCCGGGGGCGGGCGGACACGTTTTACGAGGGGCCCGAGGTGTACCACGTAAGCCCGGCCGAGCCTTACTGCCCGCATCTCCGGCGGCTCGCGATCGAAGTGACCCGGGAGCACGGCATCACTGTGCATGACCGCGGGACCGTGGTGGTCATCAACGGACCGCGCTTCTCCACCAAGGCCGAGAGCAAGTGGTTCTCGGACCAGGGATGGGAGGTCATCAGCATGACCCAGTACCCGGAGGCCTACCTGGCGCTGGAGCTCGCGATGGCCGTGGTGAACATCTCACTGATCACGGACTATGACGCCGCCCTCTTCGCGCAAGGCGAGATCCAACCCGTGACCGCCGTCGAGGTGTTCGAGGTATTCGTGAAGAACTCGCACCGGATCAAAGAGGTAGTGCTGGACCTGGTGAAGCGGATACCGCTGGACCTGGACAGCCCCTGCCACCACGTGCTTGAGCACGCGAAGGTCTCCCCATGAAGGACCGCAGCGACATAGAGACCGTCGGCTGGACCGGCGAGGCGGTCCGGCTCATCGACCAGACGATCCTGCCGGAGCGGCTGGAGTACGTAGAGCTGTTCGATTGGCGGCAGGTGGTCGACGCCATCCGGACCATGGTGGTGCGCGGAGCCCCCGCCATCGGATGCGCGGCCGGTCTGGGCATGGCCCTGGCCGCTCGGCAGACGGCGCACTCCGAGCCGGAGCGGTTTGAGGAGAGGATGTGTGAGGTAGCGGAGCGCTTCCGCCAGGCGCGGCCGACTGCCGTAAACCTCTCCTGGGCAGTGGACCGGCTGATGCGCGTGATGGAACGGTCATCCGGCAATCCCTCGGAACGGGCGGATCGGATGGTGCGGGAAGCCGCAGGCATGCTGCAAGAGGATCTGGAGGCCAACCGCGCGCTGGGCCGGTATGGAGCGCGGCTCCTCCCGGCGCAGGGGACGGTGCTGACCCACTGCAATGCCGGGGCGCTCTGCGCTGCCGGCTATGGCACCGCGCTGGGCGTGATACGGGCAGCGGTGGAGGCCGGCAAGCAGATCCGCGTGCTGGCCGATGAGACCCGCCCCAGGCTGCAGGGGATGAAGCTGACGGCCTGGGAGCTGCACCAGGACGGTATCCCTGTAAGCATTATCGCGGACAACATGGCGGCGGTGATGATGCGGGACGGGACGGTCGACTGTGTCGTTGTCGGGGCGGACCGGATCGCTGCGAACGGCGACGCCGCCAACAAGATCGGCACCTACGGCCTCGCGGTCCTGGCGTGCTACCATGAAGTCCCATTCTACGTGGCCGCGCCGTTCTCTACAGTAGACCTATCGTTGGAGCACGGCGGGCTCATCCCCATCGAGGAGCGGGACACGATGGAGATGACGCACGTCGGCACGCAGCGGATCGCCCCGGAAGGGGTTCCCGTACTGAATCCCGCTTTCGACGTGACCCCCCACCACCTCATCGCGGCGATTATTACCGAACGTGGGGTAGTCTATCCCCCGTACGGGGAGAACCTGTTACGGTTGGCCAAAGAGGTGAGCAGTGAGCGGTGAACTGAAGGCGGAGCGGTTGGTGCGGGACGTACCGGACTTTCCCAAGCCAGGCATCGTATTCAAGGACATCACGCCGGTGCTCGCAGACGCCGAAGCCCTGCGGGAAGTCGTAGACAGAATGGTTGAGCACGGCCGCACGCTTGCGCCGGACCTGGTCGTGGGTATTGAGTCGCGGGGCTTCATCTTCGGCGTGCCCGTAGCACTGGCGCTGGGCGTCGGCTTCGCTCCGATCCGGAAGCTCGGGAAGCTTCCATACGACCGGGTTGCGGAGGAGTACGCACTGGAGTACGGCACCAACACGGTGGAGATGCACTCGGACAGCGTACATCAGGGGCAGCGCGTCCTGATCATCGACGATCTGCTGGCTACTGGAGGGACGGCCGCCGCCGCCGCAAGGCTGGTGGAGCGGTTGGGAGGCGTGGTGGCCGGCTTCTCATTTGTCATTGAGCTGGCGTTTCTGCCCGGCCGAAAGGCGCTACAGGGGTACGACGTCCGGGCGCTTATACAGTACGGCTAGACGAATTCCAGGCGCAGGAAACGGTTCCTGGGCCGTGGAAAGGTGCCGCAACGTAACATTCGTCATGAAGGGGAGGTTCGTTATGCCCGTGGTTGCAATCAGCGTGGACTGTGAGTCCGCGCACATCGGGAAGTGCTACTCCAAAGAGCTGATCCACGTCGGTGAAGAGCACACCATCCCCCTGACCTGGTTGTTATTCCTCTCTGAGAAAGACCCCACCTCCAATATTGACCTCTACTACAATGAGTTCTTTCACCGGATTCCCTCCTGGCACGAGATCGGGCTGCTGCTGAGCTTTGAGAACAGTCTGGGCTACATGTCCGATCCCAAGGACCGGGGGGACTTAATCCGGATCGGCAAAGATACGATCAAGTCGCGCCACATCAAGCCGACGAGCTGCCGCGCCCACCGGGCCGACCTGCAGCCTACGGACTTGCGAGCGCTGGAGGATATAGGCATCCTGGTAGATGCCACGGCTAGTCCTGGCGGGAGCGCCAAGAGCGGCGTCGCCTGGCCGGACGGCCCCACGGATCCGTACCATCCCTCGTATGAACATCTAAGTGAGGGAGGAAATGCACGCCTGCTCGAGGCGCCACTCACCTGCTTCCAGGGCATCTCGGGGTACCTGGACTTTGGGTGGGAACGGATCCAACCGCTTCTCGACGCGAGCCTGGCCAAGAACCAGGTGACTAACCTTGCCCTGAGCGACCACGTGGACAACGCAAAGACCCTGGCTCGCACTATCGCCTACTGCCGGGAGAAAGGCGCCCGGTTCGTTACCCTCACTCAGCTCGCGTCGGAGATGAGATAAGTCGAGCGCGGCACTCAGTCATCCCGAGCATTGCGAGGGATCTGCTGTTCCGCGGCAGATTGCACACAGATGCCGTAAAGCAGATTCCTCCCCAGGGCCCGGCCCTCGCCGCTGTCCGCTTTCGCGGCCAAGACGCGGCTCACCTGTGCTCGGAATGACAGCCTGCTCAGTCCGCGGCCTCAGACTGGATAAGTATCATGCGTCGTACCGTGCTATACAACGTCCAACGGGACCGGGGGGCCAGCTTCACCGATGCTGGTGAGTGGGAGCTGGCGGTGGAGTACGAGGACTGCCTTGTTGAGCACAAGGCGGTCCGCGAGGACGTGGGCCTGGTGGACCGCTGTGCCCGTGCTCGACTGGCCGTTACGGGCAAGGACCGCTTCAAGTGGCTCCAGGGGATGATCTCCAACGATGTCACCCGGCTCGAGTCAGGGGCACCGTCCGTCTGCGCGTGCGTCCTTAACTCCACGGGCCATGTACTTGCGGACGTTACTGTCGTAAACCGACCGGACAGTTTGCTGTTGGATATGGCGTGGGAGAATGGCCGCAAGGTCTACGAGATCCTCCAGCAGTTTATCATCACGGAGGACGTTGAAATCGTCGACCAGAGCGACGGGTTGGCCTGCATCTCGCTCCAGGGGCCCACGGCGACGGAAGCATGGGTGCGGCAGCGGGTGGCCGAGTCGGCGACGGTGAGCCCGGCCGACTACACCGGCGAAGGCGGGTTCGACCTTTACGTCAAGGCGGACCAGGCTGCGGATCTCTGGACGCGCCTCGTCGATTCGGGCATACAGCCGGTAGGCGAATCCGCAGTCGATGCGCTCAGAATCGAGGCGGGAATTCCGGTCTACGGGAAGGATATGGACGAGACCACCATCCCGCTGGAGTGCAATCTGGGCGAGACCCACGTGAGTGAGAACAAGGGCTGTTACGTGGGCCAGGAGATCATCGCGCGCATCAGCTCACGCGGCCACACCAACCGGGCACTCACGGGCTTCTTCGTGGAGCACGCGGAGCTGCCGGAGCGCGGGGACAAGATCTACCCCGTCGATGGGGATGCCACCCGGGAGGTGGGGTGGATCACCAGCGCTACCCACTCCCCTTCGCTCAAGCGCTCCATCGCATTGGGCTACCTACGACACGAATACCGGGAGCCGGGCACGGTGCTCCGCACGGGCACGCCGGAGACCCTGACTGTCGCGGCGCTGCCGTTTGTCCCTCGCCATGCGTGAGCGAGGAGTTCCTCACACCCTCTGCCACCGCCGATTCCACTGGTCCTCCTGCCGTCTCCGCCCGCGATGCCGGCCCGCTGGCGCTGATCAACCTGCTCTGGGCCGGCTCCGCGGTTGCCGTGAAGACGGTGGTCGGCTTGCCCGGCTTTGTGGTCTGCTGTCTGTGGTCCATATGCCGGAGCGGTTGCTGTTCCGACGAAACAGTAGTATAATTGTCTACTACTCTCATTGCGTGAAAGGGCCGGGATGAGCGCGCCAATTCGGCTGATGCACTTCGCCGACACGCACTTCGGCGTGGAGACGTATGGGCGGCTGGATCCCTCCACGGGCCTCAACACGCGTCTCCTCGACTTCCGCGAATCGCTCTGCCGCGCCATCGATTCCGGGCTGGAGCAGGGAGTTCAGCTCGCGCTCTTTGCAGGCGATGCCTACAAGAGCCGCGATCCGAGCCAGACGCACCAGCGGGAGTTCGCCCGGTGCATCCGCCGCCTCACGGACAGGGGCGTGCCCGTGGTGATGCTCACCGGCAACCACGACGTTCCGAACGTCCGGGGCCGGGCCCACGCCATGGAGATATACCGGACGCTGGGCGTCAGCAACGTCCACATCCTCCAGAAGCCGGAGGTGATCGTCGTTGACACGTCCGGCGGGCCGGTGCAGATCGCCGCCATGCCCTACCTCATGAAAGGGTTCATGCTGGCGCGGGAGGAGTACCTAGGCAAGACGGTGGACGAAGTCCGCGCGCTCATGGAGGAGCGGTACGCGGGCTACATCGAAGGTTTGGCGGAAGAGGTGGATAAGAGCCTGCCCACCGTGCTGATGGGCCACTTCTGGGTGCGCAACGCCCGCCTCTCCTCCTGGCAGCAGGGCTACTTCAACGTAAACGAGCCGCAGGTGCCCGTGAGCGAGCTCGCCCGCCCCGGGGTGTTCGACTACGTGGCACTGGGCCATATCCACAAGTACCAGGACCTCAACAAGGGCCAGCAGCCGCCGGTCGTCTACGCCGGCAGCCCCGACTGTATCGACTTCGGCGAGCGGGATGAGAAGAAGGGGTACGTGCTGGTAGAGCTGGCGAAGGGGAACACCACCTATGGGCGCGTGGAGATTGAGGGAGCGCGGAGGCTCGTCGAGATCGACGCAGAGGCGGACAATGACACGCCCACGGAGACCATTCTGGAGGAGATCGGCCGCCATGAGCTGCGCAACAACATCGTGCGGCTGACATATCATCTCTCGCCGGAGCGCGTGCCGCTCGTGCGGGAGAAGGAGGTCCGGGAGGCGCTCGCCCCGGCGTTCCTGATTGTCGCGGTTCGCGCGGACGTGCGGCGGGACCAGGTGGCGCGCAGCCGCCTCCTGACGGAGACGCTGGAGCCGCTGGCGGCCCTCGGGCACTTCCTGGACACCACGGAGAAGGGCCGCAAGCGCAAGCCGGAGCTGATGCCGTACGCGGAGCTCCTGATGGACGAGCTCCGCCGTGAAGAGGCCTTCCAGTGATTCCGGTCAAACTCACCCTCCGCAACTTCATGAGCTATGGCAGCGAGCCGACGGTGCTCGACTTTAGCGGGATGCACGTAGCCTGCCTCTCGGGCGATAACGGCAACGGCAAGTCCGCGCTGCTGGACGCTATCACGTACGCGCTCTGGGGCAAGACGCGCGCCTCCGGCTTCCAGGCCAGCGGCGAGGACGATCTGGTGCGGCTCGGGGCCGAGGAGATGGAGGTCCAGCTAGAGTTCCGGCTGGGGGACGACCTGTACCGCGCCATCCGCAAACGCAACCGCCGCACCCATACCGGCGAGTGGCAGGTGCACCTCAGTGATAACTCCGGCGAGTGGCGGCCGGTGGGCGGCTCCAGCATGCCGGAGACGGGGTGCCACCTGGTCCGCCTCCTCCACATGGAGTACGAGACGTTCCTCAACTCCGCCTACATCCGGCAGGGCCACGCGGACGAGTTCACCCGTCAGAAGCCGGACGCCCGCAAGCGGATCCTGGCCGAAATCCTGGACCTCAAGCGGTACGACCGTCTGGAGGATATGGCCAAGGAGCGCAAGAACCAGTGCGAGCTAGACATCAAGGACCTGGAAGGGGAGATCCGGCACCTGGAGGCGCGGGTAGCAGAGGAGCCGGAGTTCCGAGCGCGGCTGGCGGAGCATGAAGAGGCGCTGGCCCACTGGAATGCCGAGCGCACGGCGCGCGAATCGAGGCTATCAACGCTCCGCGCTCAGCAGGCCGTCCTGGACGAGAAGGCGCAGCGGCTGTGCGACGGCGAGGACCGCCTGCGCGAAGCGGAGCGGGACCTGGCGGAGGCGGACGAGCAGATCGGCCGGCTCCAGGTAAGAATTGCCCAATGTGACACGCTGCTCGCGCGGCGGGAGCAGATCGAGGCGGACCATCGCCGGCTCGGCGAGACCCGCACGCTGGTGGAGCGGCTCGAGAAGGAAGTTGGCCTACTTCACGAGGCGCAGCGCGCGCGGACGGAGGTTGCGGGCCGCCTGGCGCTGCGGAAGCAGGAGCTCCGCACCGCCCTCGCCCAGGCGGAGGCGGACTGGAAGGCCGTAGAGGAGCGCCGCGTCCGCATTCAGGAGCTGGACGCGCAGTTGGCGGATGCCGGCCCCAAGCTGAAGCTCCTGGAGCGGGCGGAGGAGGAGCTCGATGGAGTGCGCCGGCAACTTGCCGAGGCCCAGCAGTCGTTTGCCGACCTCGGCGCGCAGAATGGAAAGCTCAAGACGGAGATTGCGGAGGTGGAGGAGGTCCTGGAGCTGCTGGCTCGACCAAAACCGGCCTGTCCGGTTTGCGAGTCGGACCTCTCCGGCGGCCGTCAGGAGGCGGTGATCCTCAAGCAGAATGGCAAGCTGAAGTCGCTGCACGCCATTCTGGCGGACGTCAAGCGCGATGGCGCCGCGTGCAAGCGGCGGCGCGACGAGCTCCAGGAGCGAGCGTCCGCGCTGGAAGCGCAGCTCCGGGGAGCGGCGGCGCTCCGGGCGCAGCAGATAGAATGGCGCAAGTCGCTGGACGAGGCCGTGCGGCTGAATACAGGCGCCGAACAGGTTTGCGAGCGCCTGGCGGAGCTGGACCGGCGCTGGCGGGCCGAAGAGTACGGCGGCGAGGAGCGGCAGGAGCTACAGCGGCTCGACGCCCGCATCGCGAGCCTAGAGGCGGGGGCACGGCAGTTTGAGGCGGCGCGCGCGGCTCTCAAGGAGCTAGTCGAAGGCCGCGTAGAGGTCCTATACGCCCAGCTTAGCGAGGCGGAGACCGCGCGCGCGCAGCTCGCGACAGAGCTCCGCCAGCGCGAGCAGGCGCGGGGGCGCCGCCGCGGGCAGATCGAGGTCGAGCGGAATGCGCTGGCCGCTCTGCGCGCGGAACTCGCATCGCACGCATCCGTACGTGAGGCGGCGCGTGGGGCGGAGGAGGCGTCTCAGGAGGCTGCAACCGCCTGCGACTCCTCCCGCAATCACGTTGCGGGGCTGAAGCGCCTGTTAGAGGACTGCGCGACGGCGAAGGAGCAGGCGAAGAGCAAGTCCTCAGAGCGAGACCGGGTCGCAAAGGACCGGCAGGCCTATCTGGAGCTGGCGGCCGCGTTCGGCAAGAAGGGCGTGCAGGCGCTCATCATCGCCAACGCGCTGCCGGAGGTGCAGGAGGAGGCGAACCGGCTGCTCGCCCGCATGACCGACAACGCCATGCAGGTGACGCTGGACACGCTCCGGGACAAGCGCACGGGCGGCGGGCAGATTGAGACGCTGGATATCCGCATCACGGACGACGCCGGCACCCGCCCCTACGAAATGTACAGCGGTGGCGAGGCCTTCCGCGTGAACTTCGCCATCCGCATCGCCCTCTCCCGGCTGCTGGCCCACCGCGCCCGCGCGCGTCTCCAGACGCTTATTCTGGATGAGGGCTTCGGAACGCAGGACGCGAAGGGCCGGGAGCGGCTGGTGGAGGCCATCGAGAGCGTGCAGGATGAGTTCGAGCTGATCCTGGTCATCACGCACGTGGAGGAGCTCAAGGACGCCTTCCCCACCCGCATTGAGGTGATTAAGACGCCCGCGGGTTCGCAGATCACCTACGTCGACTAACCTGCTCGACGAAAGAGCGGATTCACAAGGAGAAAGCCAGCATGCCCGCCCAGAACGACGAGGCAACGGAGCTCATTCAGAAGCTGCTGGATGACGCGACCGTTCAGGACATCATGGATGAGCTTTACTTCAAGGAGCAGGTAGAGCGAGGACTGCGCGACGTTGACGAACGGCGCGTGCTCACCCACGCGGAGCTACGTGAGCGCATGGCACAATGGAGGACACCGGCTGGGCGTTGACTGCTTGAGGTCGCATAGGACACTGAAGGCTTCGCCTCCAGAGAAGCTGCCGGCAGCCTGTGCAAGAACTATACAGGCTGCCGGATGTAGAAAGGCCAATGCGCGTTCCGGTGACGGTTCGCACAAGAGTGTGTCTGTACAGACGCAGGTCTAGAATCCTCCCTGGATGTGCCAGTAGTGGTAGCTGGCACGGCTGTTCTGGGGCTCGTTGAGTACGTCTCGGAAGGCGCGGTTCTGCGTGTTCGGAGTATGATAGCTCACCAAGGGGCCGCGCCAGTCCCAGCCGGTGATTATCATTGTGTGGCTCCAGCCGTCGCCCCCGCCCCAGTCGGCGACGATAATATCGCCGAGTTCAAGGTCCCAGGCGCTGCCAACCCCATATCCGCGATTGCCTTGGGCCAAGAAAGCGTCTAGGTTTGCCGCTGCGCCCCATGTATAAGAGTTCTGCCACGGGAATCCGGCGTAGAACCAAGTACGCGTGGATGGGCGGGGTCCCCAGACCATCTGCCACCCACCCGCAACCAGCGTCTGCCCGGCAAAATTCGTGCAGTCGGGCAACCCGAAGTAGTAGGGATAGTAGGCATATGCAGAGTTATGGCCTTGCGCGTACTGGTAGGCGTAGTTCACGGCAAGGTCTGGCCGGTACCACCCCATGGTAAAGGTCTCCCAGAGTCCCCGGCCCCAGCGGTCGCACATCATCTGGTTGTTCGCCTTGGAAAAGTCCGCCGTAAGCCACTGGCCCGATGACGCCTGGAGTGCTACCTGGTCGCCAGGGAAGATCGGGAAGTTAGTAAGAATGTATGCGCCCCAAACCTTCCAGACACGGAAGTGCTCCCAGGCAAAGGCCGCATCTCTGTTGGCTATGACAATGTTGCCACGTGAATAGTCGGCGCACAGGTACTTTCCCGTCCACGAGCGCAGCGTCACAGTGTCACCGCTCCAGAGCATTCCTCCGCTCAAGTCATCCATCGCGAGCTGTTCCCACCGGAAGGGCCTGTTGCGGTCGACGTGAACTTCGCCACCGGGTTGACACGAAACCCAGGTGTTGTAGCAGCTCTCGAGAGTAACGCGGTACTGTGCCTCGACTTGCCGCGCGCCACCTAAGAAGGCAAGTGCTATAACTAGCGCTACGCGGACAGACGGTGAAGCCCCGAGCCTGCATCTTCCTGCCAGCGCGGCACGTGTCAGTGAAGTCTTCATAAGCTCTGCCTCCTCTGCCGGTGTTCGCGTCCGGCACACCATGTGTTGTCTCCGGTCCGGGGGACGATCGGCCTTAGTCCAAAGCTTGGTGCCACACGGCAAGTCTAGCGCGGGCATTATCAGACGTCAAATCTGTTGCAAAAACCCGGGACGAGCTATAGAATGGCGACAGGGAAAAGCGGGAACATGGATTCAATCATTCCATCCAGCCCACAGACCGTTGGCGACTACCTGCGGCTTCACCGTCGCCGCATGCGCCTAACTTTGTCGCGTGTAGCCGAGATGAGCGGGGTTCCAAGATCCTCCCTGGCGGCTTGGGAAGTTGGCCGCTTGCCTTATGTGGATGATTCTGGGCGCGGCGATGACGATGTGATGCGAGTCTTGGAGGTCCTCGGCAGAGTCGAGGACTACCCGGACGTGCTTCGCCTCATGAATGCACCGCGAGCAGAGCGAGCACTGGAGGGATCGGCCGGGCCGTCTGCCTGTAGGCTTTCCTGCCTCTCGCTCGGTGACTTGCTGGTGGCGGCTCAGGATCGGGTGTCGTTCACGACCGAGATAATTGCGCGGGCCGCTGGTGTTAGCCAGTACACATGGGGTCAGTACAAATCCGGTCGTATGGTACCTGATCGGCGTATCTCTGCGCTGGGAGAGGTTCTCGCTTTGCGGCCCGAGGAAGTCACGGCTATTGCTCGACGACGAGCCAGCTCTGGCCGCGATATAGAGGACTTGATCCGTTCAGCCGAGCAACTTGAGAACGCGGTGGAAGAGTTCGTTACAGAGATTGACGCCGGAGCTGTTCTTCCCGGAGATCTCATCTTTCGCGCCGTCGAGCGACGAATGATAGAGCTGCCCGCCCTCCGCTGCACTACTACGATTGAGGTGCTCACAAGGCACGCCGAGTGGCTCGCCAGGTATGGGAGGGAGCCAGAGATTGGACCTCTCGTGAAGCGTGCCGCACACGAGCTTGATCGTGAGTTGACTCGCTCCAATAGGCTCACTCCGAACTGGCCTAGAGTGGTCTACCTCAAAGCCCGCTTAGCTGCGCGTAGGGGCAGCCCGGAGTATGCTTATCGCATAATGTCGGGGTGGACAGGCGATGCGTCCACATACGCAGCGAAGGAAGCAATCTACCGGGACGCAGCTAACTATGCTCGGATGTGGGGGCAGTTCGATCTGGCGAAGAGTCTAATCGCTCAAGCAATCCGAGCCGCCGAGCACACTGATCCGGCAGGCGTTCGGTTGGCAAAATACGTCGAGGCGCATATCCTGCTGGACAGCGGCGACCCGGGGGCGGCTCTCGAAGCTATGCCCGACGGCGAAGACTGGTGTCCCGCCCAAAGGGTACAGGAGTGTCTTCTCCGCGCTAAGGCCCTTCTCGTGCAGCACGATTCGGTCGGATGGACATACTTGCGAACTCTCCATGACCTGATTGAGCGCTACGGATTCGGTCACCTACTGGGTGCGGCTAAAGAGCTTGAAAACGCCCACTTAGTGCCTCATCGTCGGTCGCCAAAACGAGCAGCTTGAGGTGTGTGACGACTCACGTTCCGTTCGGCGCTGAATGCATTGGATCCAGCGGACGTGCCCCAGGCTCATTCCGTCGAGCCAGTTGTGCGTGCGTCCGGCGTCTAGCTCACGCTGGCGACCTTTGGGTCCGTTACGCGCTGCTCGCGGACGGATTCTTTGGCCCGGGACGTGCGCTGCAGCTCCGCGATGAGCTTATCGTAGGCGGCGCGGTCCACCGGGATGTCCACGGGGCGGCCGATGTGGCTGGAGAGGATCACCGCGTCGATCAGCTCCACTGCGTTCAGACCCTCTTCACCGGGTGAGATCAGCGGCTCGTTGTAGAGGATGGCCCGGCAGAAGCTGCGCGTGATGTCGCTGTGGCTCCCGGCGCCCTCCGGCTGCTCTATCTCCAGCTCCTCCACCTGGGGCCCGCCCCACATCTCGGTAGTTTCGGACGAATGGGTGCGGATAGCCGGGTTGACCCGGAATACCCTCAGGCTGGAGCCGTGCAGGACCAGCTTGCCCTTGTCGCCGCAGATCTCCAGCATCTCGTGCTGCGGCATCTCCGTGGTGCTGGCGTAGAGATAGCCGTGCGCGCCGTTCGCGTACTCTAATGTCGCGAACGCCTCGTCCTCCACTTCGATATTGTGCATCCGCGTACGGGTCGTGCCGGTCAGACGGGAAGGCATGCCCGCCAGGTAGCTGTAGAGGTCCAGGAAGTGGGGCGCCTGGTTGATGAGCACGCCGCCGCCTTCGCCGGCCCAGGTGGCCCGCCATCCGCCGGAGTCGTAGTACGCCTGGCTGCGGTACCAGCCCATCACCAGCGACGTGCGGTAAATCTCCCCGAGCAAACCGTCGGAGATCACCTTCTTGGCCGCGCGGACGCGGCCGAGCGCCCGCATCTGGTACATGACCGCGAACTTCTTCCCTGACTCTCTGGCGGCCTGGATCATGGCGTCCGCCCCGGCGACGGTGACGGCGATAGGCTTCTCGGAGAGCACGTGCAGGCCGCGGCGGAACGCCTCGATGGCGATAGTCGGGTGGAAGTAGTGCGGCGTGGCGATGATCACGGCGTCCACCAGGCCGCTGTCCAGGAGGTGGTCGGCTTGAGGGAAGGCGGGTACCCGGTACTTCTCCGAGACGCGCTCCAGCGTGGGCGGATCGATGTCGCAGACCGCGGTCAGCTCCGCTTCTTCGATCTGCGCCATAGACGCGCAGTGCCCCGACCCCATTCCGCCAACACCAATCACGCCGATCCGTACCTTGTCCATGCTTGTCTCCTGAGCCTGGGTGTTCGGTATTCGGTGTTAAACTCTGGAATCCTGAACACCTGAACACCTATCCTCTTATCTGTCCGTCTCCCCTAATCACGTACTTGTAGGTTGTCAGTTCCGCCAGGCCCATCGGGCCCCGCGCGTGGAGCTTCTGGTTGCTGATGCCCACCTCCGCGCCGAAGCCGAACTCGTAGCCGTCCGTGAACCGGGTGGAGGCGTTGACGTAGACGCAAGCGGAGTCAACCTCGTCCGTGAAGCGGCGCGCGGAGGTGTAGTCCTCCGTCACGATGGCTTCGCTATGGCGCGTCCCGTAGCGCGCGATGTGGTCCATCGCCTCCTCCAGGCCGCCCACCACGCGGACCGCCAGGATGAGGTCCAGGTACTCGGTTGCCCAGTCCTCCTCGGTTGCCGGCACCACGTCCGGCACTGTCTCCCGGGTGCGCGGGCAGCCCCGGATCTCCACGCCGGCCGCACGCAGCCGGTCTGCCGCGACCGGCAGGAACTCCTCCGCGATAACGTCGTGGACGAGCAGCGTCTCCATGGCGTTGCACACCGAGGGCCGGGAGCACTTGGCGTTCACCACGATCTCCACCGCCTTGTCCAAGTCCGCGGAGGCGTCCACGTAGGTGTGGCAGTTGCCAGTGCCGGTCTCGATCACCGGCACGGTCGCGTTCTCGATGATGCTCTGGATCAGGCCGGCTCCTCCGCGCGGGATGAGCACGTCCACCAGTCCGTTCATGCGCATGAGCTCGCGCGCCGCCTCCCGGTCCGGCGACTCCACGAGCTGGATGGCCTCGCGCGGGAGCCCCTCCCGCGCCGCGGAATCGGCCAGAACGCGGGTTATCGCGGCATTGGAGCGCAGCGCCTCGGAGCCACCGCGCAGAATACAGGCGGTCCCGGCCTTGAGGCAGAGCGAGGCGGCTTCTGCGGTGACGTTGGGTCGCGACTCGTAGATGATGCCCACCACCCCGAGCGGGACGCGGACTCTCTGGATCTCCAGGCCGTTCGGCCGCCGCCACCCGTCCAGCACCTCCCCAATCGGGTCCGGAAGGGCCGCAACCTGGCGCAGTCCCTCCGCCATGGACGAGATCCGGGCGGGAGTGAGCGTCAGCCGGTCCACCATGGCGGAGGTCGTGCCGCGCTCTCGTGCCGCCGAGACGTCCAGCGCGTTCACCTGGAGAAGGTCGTCCTGGCCAGAGCAGAGCGCTTCGGCCATGGCGAGCAGAGCGCCATTCTTACGCGCGGTGGAAGCGGAGGCCAGGTGGCCGGCGGCGGCACGGGCGCGCTCGGCCATATCGCGTATGGTGCTGGACATGCGTAGGATGAATTCCGGTACTGCGGATGGTGCCATTATACCTGTGGCTGGGCGCGACGTTCACGCGCCGACCCAGTGAGGAAGGGCGTGGACGGATGCCGCCGGTTCTAATTGGCACTCTGCTGTTCGGATGGTTGGCTCTGAGCGCCGCGGGCGCGGGGCACCGTCTGCTGAGGTGGATGGGCGTGCAGCCCACCGGCCGCCTGGAGCGCGCTGTACTGGCAGTCGGGCTCGGCGTGGGAATACTGCAGGCGCTGCCGTTCGCACTCTTCGTCCTGCACGCCGGATACACAGTGGTGTTTCGGACCGCCGCCGTCGTGCTCTTCCTTCTGCTCGCGCCGGACTGGCTTGCCGTGCTGAGGGGCGCATTCGCCAGGCCCAATAGTCAAGACCTCCCCCTCACCCCCTCCTTACGAAGGAGGGGGAACTCCCTCCCCTTACGAAGGGGAGGGTCGGGGAGGGGTTCGGTTAGTTGCGCTAAGTCGGACGGCTCAGACCGCGCTGAGAATTCGGAGACGCGCGCCTGGTGGTGGGTTGTGCCGGCCGCAGCCGCGTGCGCGTGGGCTGCCATCTACTTGCGCGCGCTCTGCCCGCCTACGGATATAGACGGGCTCTCCTACCACCTGCCAACCGCCATCCGCACGCTCCACGCACACGGCTTTGCGCTGCTGCCGACCTTCACCTTCAGCAACTGGCCGTGGGAAGTGGAGTCCCTGTTCGCGCTTCTCCTGGCGCTGCACCCCATCGCACCCGCGGGCATAGTTCAGGCTCTCTTCGGGGCGGTGCTGATGGGCGCTACCTATCTCCAGGGACGCCTCGTGGGAGGTCGAGCCACCGGCCTCGCGGCGCTCGTGCTGCTCATGGTGTACCTGGTGTTCTGGGAGGAGATGTCGGAGGCGCACGTAGACCTGGGAACGACGCTGTTCGCAACATTGAGCGTGCTGGCGCTGCGCCGCCGTTGGATCGTGTTATCGGCTGTACTCGCCGGGCTGGCCGCCACGACCAAGCTGAACGGCCTCTACGTCATTGTCGCCATGTGCGCCGTCTATGCGCCCGTGGCGGCTCAAGAGGCCGGCAGCCCAGCGCAGATCGTGCGGCGCGTCCTTCGCTATGGGCTGGGCGCGTTCGCGGTGGTACTGCCGTGGTTCCTGAAGACCTGGGTCCTAACCGGCAATCCGGTCTGGCCGCTCGCCTACCGCCTGTTCGATGGAAAGGAGTGGACCGCGGAGGGATGGCCCCGGATGCAGTACTACTATCTGCTCCTCAACACGCTGCCCGGGCTGCCCATCACCCGCGGCGCGCTCTTGGGTATCCGGCTGGCACTCGTCGGGGTGGGAGTGGCTATCACGGCAGCGGTCTGGCGAGCGACCCGAAGGTCCGCACTCGCGGAGATGGGACGGTTCGCCGCGCTGTTCACCACGCTCGCGTGGTTTGGCTCGGGATTTATCCTCCGCTTCTTGCTGCCGATCTACCCGTGCGTCGCAGTCTGCGCTGCCGCCGCGCTCCGGAGAAGGGAACGGAAGTGGATGCCGGCTCTAGCCGTCGCGGCCATCCTCCTCAGCGCCCGGATCGTGGTCCGGGCGGGCGCGCCGGACCTCGCCACGGCAGTTCGGACGGCACTTGGCATTATGGGTAGGGATGCCTATCTGGAGCGCCGGCTCCCGGACTACCTTGTGGTAGAGTTCGCTGATGTCCACCTCCCGCCGGACAGCCGCCTCCTGGTAGGGACCTGGGACGAAAGCTCGGCCTACTACCGGTCAATGGCCTACCGGTGCACCTACTGGCTCCAGGACTCGGTGCACTACGACTCGCAAGCCCACCTCCTCGCGGACCTCCGGCGGCTCGGCGTAACGCACCTCGTGCTCAAGCCCATGGATGAGCCGTGGTGCCAGAAGAGTATCGCCTGCCGCGCGCGTCGCCGGGACGAATCTGTTTCGCTATCCCAGTTGGCTTCCGAGCACGGCACACCGCTCTTCGCGGCGAACGGCTACACGCTGTATCGCTTATCCCTTTTGGTACACTAAACCATGTTCCTCGGGAAGCGTATCGCCGTGGTTATGCCGGCCTACAACGCGGAGAAGACCCTGCACCGCGTGGTAGAGGACCTGCCGGAAGGCGTTGTGGACGAACTGGTGCTGGTGGACGACGCCAGCGCGGATCAGACCGCCCAGCTTGCGCGGTCCCTTGGCCTTACGGTGCTGCGCCACCGGGCCAACCTGGGGTACGGAGGCAACCAGAAGACCTGCTTCGCGGCCGCCCTGAGCACCGGGGCGGACATCGTAGTGATGGTGCACCCGGACTACCAGTACTCTCCGAAGCTGGTGGGCGCGATGGCCTGGATGCTCCTCTCGGAAGAGTACGACGTAGTGATGGCCTCCCGAATCCTGGGCAAGGGCGCTCTGCAGGGCGGCATGCCGCGCTACAAGTACTTCGCCAATCGTCTGCTCACCGCGCTCCAGAACGTGCTCATGGGCGTGAAGCTCTCCGAGTTCCACAGCGGCTACCGGGCCTACACCCGCGAGGCGCTCGAGAAGCTGCCGCTGGGCGAAAATTCGGACGACTTCGTCTTCGACAACCAGATCATCGCGCAGGCGGTGCGGTTTGGCCTGCGCATTGGCGAGATCTCCTGTCCCACCCGGTACTTCCCGGAGGCGTCCTCCATCAACTTCCGCCGCAGCATCAAATATGGACTGGGCGTGTTGGCGACCTCCGTCCTTTACCGCCTGGACGCGTGGCGACTCATCCACCATCGGCTCTTCTCCCCGAACGGCCGGCGGCTGCCCCTCGACCGCGTGTCCGACGGGGCGGTAGTGCTCCAGCCGGTCCTCTCCCGCGACTAACGCGCCTGCCTTCGGCTCCCGCGCACCGCTGCGAGCGAAGGAAGGCGAGCCGCCGCCATCGAAACGGATGGGCGACGAACTCGGCCAGAGGGAGGACACCCCATGCCATACCTGCTCGGCATTGACATAGGCACCAGCGGCACCAAGACTATCCTGATAGACGAGACGGGCCGCGTGCACGCTCGCGCCATCCAGGAGTATCCGCTCTACGGTCCGCGTCCACTCTGGTCCGAACAGAACCCGGCCGACTGGTGGGCCGCGACGACCGGCACGGTGGCCAAGGTGCTTCAGGAGTCCGGCGTGGACCGGAAGGATATCCGCGGGGTCGGGCTGTCCGGGCAAATGCACGGAGCTGTTTTCCTGGACGAGAACGACGAGGTCCTGCGACCGGCCATCCTCTGGAACGACCAGCGCACTCAGGCGGAGTGCGACTGGATCATGGAGGCGGTGGGGCGGGACCGCGTAGTGGAGCTGACCAGCAACCCGGTGCTCACCGGCTTCACCGCTCCCAAGATCGTCTGGCTGCGGAATAACGAGCCGGAACTCTTCGCCCGCGTCCGCAAAGTGCTGCTGCCCAAGGACTACATCCGCCTCAAGCTCACGGGCGAGTACGCGACGGAGGTGTCGGACGCTTCCGGGACCTCTCTGTTCAACGTGACGAAGCGCGAGTGGGCGGGAGAGATGCTGGAGCGGTGCGCCATTCCCAAAGAGTGGATGCCGCGGTCCTACGAGTCGCCGGAGGTCAGCGGGAAGGTGAACGCCGCCGCGGCGGCGGCAACCGGTCTGGCGGAGGGCACGCCCGTGGTGGGTGGCGGCGGCGACCAGGCGGCCGGCGCCGTGGGCAACGGAATCGTCGAAACCGGCATCGTCTCCTCCACAGTAGGGACATCGGGGGTGGTGTTCGCCTTCAGCGACACACCGGAGGTGGACCCCGGGCTCCGGCTGCACACGTTCTGCCACGCCGTGCCGGGTAAGTGGCACCTGATGGGGGTCATGCTGTCGGCGGGTGGGTCGCTTCAGTGGTATCGGGACACCTTCATGCAGCCGGAGAAGGTGGTGGCCGGCGCGCTGATGAAGGACCCGTACGAGCTGATCACCGCGGAGGCGGCGCAGGTCCCGGAGGGGGCGGAGGGCCTTATCTTCCTGCCGTACCTGACCGGCGAGCGGACGCCGTACCCGAACCCGAACGCACGGGGCGTATTCTTCGGGATCACCAGGCGGTGCGACAGGGCATACTTCGCGCGGGCCATCCTGGAAGGGGTGGCGTTCGGGCTACGGGACTCGTTCGAAATAATGAAGGAGATGAAGCTGCCCATCCGGCAGGTGCGCGCTTCGGGTGGAGGCTCGCGGAGCAGTCTCTGGAGGCAGATCCAGGCGGACGTGACGGGCCACACGCACGTAACTATCAACGTGGACGAGGGACCCGCGCTGGGCGTGGCGCTGCTGGCAGGCGTCGGATCCGGCGTCTATCCGAGCGTGGAGGAGGCGTGCCGCAGCGTAATCCGTGTGGACAAGGAGACCAGCCCTTGCGCGGTCAACCGTGCCGCCTACGACCGCTTCTACAAGGTCTACCGGAACCTCTATGCGCATATCAAGAGCGACTTCGCTGACCTGGCTGGGATCATCGGGTAGGTGTCAGATGCGAACGAAACGTCTGACGCGTCTTACCATCGCCGCCAGCATCGCAGCCGCGCTTGTGGGATTGGCGCTGACCGCCCGGGCCGAGCACTTTGACATCCTGCTCCAGGTGGAGGGCAGCGGGAACAAGGTGCAGGCGTCCATGGATACCACGCCGCCGATAGGCGGGGTGAACCCGCGCCCGGTGCTCAAGGTGAAGTCCGGCGAGCAGGTGCGGGTGGCGTGGACCATGAAGAGCGCCTATCCGCACGGTACCATGAAGGCCGTCACGGTCCACTTCTTTGTGGTCCGGGAGGACCACATCGGCCAGAAGCCGGTGCCGAACCCCGCGGGACCGGCGGGTGTGGTGGACAACAGCTTCGTGATGGACTTCTCTCCCACGGCGAGCGCCAACGGGGCTTTGCGGTTCCGCGCCCCGGAGCCCGGGAACTACCTGGTGCGGGTCCAGAGCGAGAACACGTACCAGGAGCACGACCACGAGCACTTCTCCGCCGTGGATCTACAGGTGGAGTGAATTGATGGGTTGATGGTTGATGGACCGGATTCATCCCTCATCCTTCATCCCTCTTAGGAGGATACAATGCCGGTTCCGATGTTGCTTCCGACCGCCGGGCAGGACGCGAGCTTCGCGGGCGTCGCGTTCCACATCCAGGGCGAGCTTGTTCCTGTGCTCCACGTGGAGCTCCAGGACATGCCGATCTACTTCGAGCACCACATCCTGCTGTGGAAAGACCCGTACGTCCAGATCAACGTGAAGTCGCTATCCGGGGCGTTCAAGCGGATGATCGCTGGCATGCCTATCTTCATGACGGAGGCGCGCGGTCCGGGCCGAATCGGGTTCAGCCGGGATGGGGTGGGTCACATCTTTGCCATGCCCCTGCGCGCGGGTCAGGGCATGGACGTGCGGGAGCACCAGTTCATCGCCGCGACGGACAACGTGGACTTCACCTTCACCTGGAACAAGGGAGCGGCCAACATCCTGTTCGGCGGAGTGGGATTCTTTATCGACACGTTCACGTGCCGGGCGGGGGATGGGCTGCTCTGGCTGCACGGCTACGGCAACGTGTTTGAGGTAGTGCTCCAACCGGGTGAACAGATCGACATCGAGCCGGGAGGCTGGATCTATAAGGACCGCTCCGTGCAGATGGAGACCATGTTCCAGGGGATCAAGACGGGGTTCCTGGCGAGCGCCGGACGGCTGTTCTGGAACCGCTTTACCGGCCCCGGACGTGTGGGCGTGCAGTCGATGTACATGCCGGACGTAGCGGGTGCGGCCTCCGCCGGGGACAACACCGGTAACGTGGCCGGATCGGTAGTCGGCGGGCTGCTGAAGGGAATCACCGGAGGACAGTAGGCAGGCGGCAGGAAACCGTGGGGCTCACCCGGGGCTAAAGTCGCCGGGCTACGAGGAACCGTCCTAATGGACGAACGACACAGATAGGCACTTACAGGAACCATTGTTCCAGCAAACCGATTCTGTACCGCCCGTCCGCGAGGACGGTTCATTCTAGACGGGGGATTCATCCCCCGGCACCTACCGGCGCTCTCCGCCTTCGCGCTCTCCGCCTTCGCGCCGCTCACCGGCAGGACGGCCCTCGCCCATAGCGGGGCTGTTTTCCGGCATAGGGCGGCCATGGTGGCAGGTGAAGCAGGTGACCTGCCGACCCACTACACGATAGTGTGCGTTGATGTCGTTGGTCATCACAATCATGTCGCGCGCGATCCGTTTCTCTTTCTTGTCATCACGCGCCCAGCTCCGAGGGTCTCCGGGGCGGACTACGTGGCAGAAGTCGCAGCGGACGCCCAGGGATGCGCTTACCTTGCGCATGACATCGATGACTTGCTGTGGCGACATTCCCTTGAGCACCTTAATGTTGTAGAGGTGCTGCGGTCCAGGCGGCCGCCTGCCCTGTGGGCGCTCCTGGGCGGTGCTGAGCGCGGCCAGCGCGACTACCGGGGCTATAATGCCGACGGCTGCCAGGAAGCGGCGGGTCTGCTTGTGGCTTGGGGACATCGACTCAGTCTCTCCTCTCTCGACAACAAAACTATAACGGCTGGGTCCGGTTGCGTAACTATACCATTTTGAAGAGGACACCCAGGCCGTAAGTGATCACGGCTTCCACCACGCCTACCACGGTCATCTCCATGCCGGAGGCGAACCAGCTCCGGGCGGTCACCACGCTCTTGGCCGCCCCGACGGCGAAGTGCGCCAGCGTGCTGATGACGGCCGAAGCGACTACGGCGCTCATGCCGCGGGCGAACAGGAACGGCAGCACGGGGATGAAGGCGCCCAATGCGGTAGAGAGGGCCGCTGAAACCATGGATATCCAGGGGCTGGGGAAGTGCCTGTCGGAGAGCCCCAGCTCCTCCTGCGCCATGGTCTTCAGGAAGAGCTCCGGCTGCGCGCCGATGGTGTCGGCCATGCGCCTGGACTCCTCCTCCGTAAAGCCCTTGAGCTGGTAGATGAGCGCCAGCTCCTCTCGCTCATGCTCCGGGCTCTCCAGGATCTCCCGCCGCTCCCGCGCGATCTCCGCCTCGTACACCTCCCGTTCGGACTTGGTGGCGAGGAACGCCCCAGAGCCCATGGACAAGGCGCTGGCCAGCATGCCGAACATGCCGGCGACCACCACCTGGTGACTGTTGCCGGTATAGCCAGCCATGCCGCTGACGATACCGAACACCGCGCCCAGGCCGTCGTTGATGCCGTAGATGGCGTCGCCGATCCAGCTCCCGGTGGAGACGTGCCACTTCTCGCCCTTGAGGATCGCCTCCAGCTTGCCCGCCGGATGATCGTGCGGGCGCATCCCACCGAGGAGGTGCGAGTGTTCCTTCTCCTCGCCCTCGATCTCCTCGAAAAGACTGCGGGACGTGGGGTCGCTGTCGATGATGCTCGCCTGGGAGTCGAAGTAGGCGATGTTGCGCTCCTCCTCCACCTCCATCCGCCGCAGCATGGTCTCCGCGCCGAGGAGCTGGGCGGCGACTCGATCCGCGAGCCGGACGGGCGAGGGGCCCTGCCGGGGCGTGCCGCCCAGCGCCGTGATGCGCTCTCCAAACCGCACCGCGTGACCGGACTCGGCGTCCGCGAGCCTGTAGAAGATCTCCCGACGCCGCGAATCCGGCTCGCGGTCACCCAGCAGCCGGTAGAGCTGCGCGGCCCGCAGCTCCCGGTCAATCGCTTCCTGCAGCGCCTGGATAAGCCGTGGATCCGGCGTGTTAGTCCCTTCAGCCATGATGCCGATAATTAGACCCACGAAGGCGATGCCCCTGCTGGGAAGGTGAGAGGTGAGAGGCTGCGGAAGCCCCCCAGCCCCCAATACTGGGGGAGCAGAAGGAATCCGGATTCCGGCTATCACCCATCACCTCTCACCTCTCACCTAAAATCCCGTACTTCGCGCAGGGGTGATTCTGGCCTGTAGAACAGCCTCCGGGACGACGATAATGATACATGTCGGCTAAACCCGCCGGCACGAGAGATCGCGAGCACAACTGAAGACGTGATAACCCTACCGCGCGTCCCGCCGCGTGCGGCGGACCATTAAGATATGCCAATAGAAACTTGCCGTCGCCTGTCAGAACACGATATCAACCAGCTCCTGCGGACCTATCGGACCACCGGCCGGCAGGAGATTCGGGATCAGATAGTGCTCCAGTATACCAACCTGGTGGAGAGCGTAGCGAGGCGGTTCACCGGGGCGGCCGAGCCTATCGAGGACCTGGTGCAGGAGGGCTTTATCGGCCTTCTGACAGCCGTGGACGGGTACAACCCGGACAAGGGCGTGAAGTTCAGCACCTACGCCACGCACTTTGTGATCGGCCAGATCAAGCACTGCTTGCGGGACCGTGGAAAGATCATCAAGGAGCCTGCTTGGCTCCAGGAGCTGAACCAGAAGGTCACGCGCGTGATCGAGTCACTCGCGCAGGAGCTGGGGCGCGCCCCCACGCATGGCGAGATAGCCAAGCTGATGGGCATGACCGAGGAGTCCATCGCGGAGCTGCTGACGACCCGCGAGGTCTTCAAGGTCGCTTCCCTGGACGGCGGCGGGGACCAGGACGATGACAACGGCTCCTATGACATGGACCGGGTGAAGCCGGACCGGGCCGTGGAGTTCCAGCTTCCCGTAGAGGAGAAGCTGGTGCTGGACACCGCGCTCCAGAAGCTCAAGGATCTGGAGCAGGCGGTGGTGCACGAGTTCTACTATCGCGGTAAGAACCAGACGGAGATCGCCCGCGCGCTGGGCATCTCGTGCAACTACGTCTCCCACATCCTGCGCAACTCCACCAAAAAGCTGCGCAAGATACTCACCACGGACGAGCTGAAGGAGACGCAGCGGGAGTCCTCGCTGATCCAGCGGCGGACAGATTTGGTGGGCCGCGCGCCGGACACCAGCGTGGTGGACGGACTGACACGCCTGTACAACCGCCGGTACTTCGAGAGCCGGCTGGACGAGGAGCTGAACCGGGCCAGCCGCCATGGGCACGCGGTGGGCGTCGTCTTCATCGCAATGGAGGGCCACGACCAGGTCAGCCGCGCCTATGGGACGATCCGGTCAGAAGAGGTGATCCGGCAGGCGGCGCACCTCATCTGCTCCAACGTGAGGCGGGTGGACATCGTCACGCGGTACGAGAGCCACGTGTTTGGGCTCATCTTGCCGCACACCGGGCCGCAGGTGCGGGTGGTGGTGGACCGGCTTACCGGGCTGCTGACAGAGTGGGCGACCAAGCATGGGTACGACGCCGGTCGCGCGCCGGTGACGCTGATGCTGGGTGCGGCAAGCTACCCGGAGGACGCGGGCGGCGCGGCGCGGCTCATCGGCCAGGCGCTGGCAGACATGCAGCCGTTTCCGGTCGAGGAGAGCACAAGGCTCGCGGCCTGAATCTCCTGAACGCAGAACGGTCATCTGTTCGGGGTCTCCGCGAACCGCTTCGCGGAGACCCCATGTCATATCAGGCCCGCAGGTGGATGGTGATGCCTTCGTGCTGCTCGCCGCGGGCTATAATATCGCTTGAGGCAGAACAGAGGAGGGGCCGACCCGGATGGTAACAATTACATTCCCCGACCGAGAGACGGAGAAGAGGGCGCTCGGCTACTTGATTGGCAGGTTCTCGGGCCGTGTTCTCAAGTCCGGCGAGCACATTGTCCCTGAGGCTGCCCTGGAGGCACTTGCCGAGCAGGGAATCCGGTTCACGGTTGAAGGCAAAGCTACCTATGAGCAGCAGATGGAGGCGGTTCGAGGCGCTGCTTCCACTTAGGTTTAACGATGGTCGAGATGTGCCGGAAGAGTGGCTCGCGGAAGCGGTGCTGGAGTTCGTGGAGCGCTTCGGGGCGGCAAGCTACGAGACGCAGCGTGTAGAAGGCCACTGGCGCTCCGGCGGGGTGCTCTACCGGGATGATCTGGTCAAGCTCGTAGTCGACGTTCCGGACACAGCCGGGAACCGGCGTTGGATGCGGGAGTTCAAGGCCCGGTGGCGGGAGCGACTGGAGCAGCTAGAATTATGGGTGGTGAGCTTCCGAATTGACGTAGAGTAGAAGCGCTCACCGTCCTCCAGGCGGAGTGGTGGGCGCGGCGCGGCTCATCGGCCAGGCGCTGGCAGACATGCAGCCGTTTCCGGTCGAGGAGAGCACAAGGCTCGCGGCCTGAATCTCCTGAACGCAGAACGGTCATCTGTTCGGGGTCTCCGCGAACCGCTTCGCGGAGACCCCGAGTCACATTCAGGCCTCCAGGTGGATGACGATTCCTTCCCGGTCGGGCTGAAGGCGGACGCGGACGGAATGATCCCGGCCGCGCCAGCGGATGGGGACGGCGCCCTCGACGCACAGGTCCTCGTTGCGCTGGATGCGCATCATATTGAGGTACCGCAGGGCCAGCCTGGGCAGGACGTAGCGCGGGAGGCGGATGGTGTAGCCCGACGCTTCGATCATGCCCACTTCGATGAGCGTGTTATCCCCGCGCCGGCGGATGGTGGCGGTTCGCCCGTCGTTCTCCATCAGGTCGATGATGACCAAGTTGCCGACCTGTGCAGTGGCGCCAGTCTCCGGAACGCCCGTGCTGCCGTCCGGCAGGCGTACGGGCTCGGCGGGCTCCGGCGCTTCCGCGAGCATCTCCCCTGCACGGTTCTTGACTCCCCGACGAATGGCTGCTGAGCTATAGTCTTCCAAAGACAACCTCCCACTCCCAGCCGCGACATCGCAATTCAATACTCGACCGGCATGGGTGAGCCGCCTCCCCGCCGCCATCCTTTCAGAGCCGAGCCCGTCAAAGAGCGGGTACTCGCCGTCCTTACGGATGAGCTCGTTGGCATAGATGTATGTCGCGGTGTACGTGCTTCCCTGCTTTTCCAGCCAGGTGCCGCCGGGACCGTACAGGAAGTCGGTGGTCACCCCGCCCGCCGTCCGGATAAAGCGCCGGCCGATCTCTGCACAGGTAAAGGAGGCGATTGAACTTCCCTACGCGATGCTCGTAAGCCCTCCGTCGAGGTCAAAACTTGCGGCACGGTGCGGCTCGCTTATTCTCCGCCGAGAAGAGGTGATAGCCAAGCATCGGCCTGGCTGGCTGTTCGGCGCCTCAGACGCTCGCGACTCTTCATTCCGTTGCCCGACAAGACAGCCTGGGTCTCGCGGCGAATGGAGAGTGCGCTCAATTAACCGGGCGCTCTGACCTAGCACCGATAGATCCCCCCGCCACCCCAATGAGGAAAACTCCTAGCAGCCTGCGCATCCATTCAGCGCCCCAACTTGCGGCGTGCGGGAGCCATAAGTGGACGCAATATGCGATTCCAAAGGCATAGACCCCGCAATAGGCAATGAGTGCTGAAACGCGGAGAGCACGGTTCGGGATACTTAGCCCCAATGTGACCAATGCCCACCCGCAACCTATGCCGACGGCGAAGGAAAGGCTTGAGAGTGCCGCCATGTTGGACCAACTATCCGTGAAGCTGCCAAGCTACACACGCTCGTGTCCAGCAGAGATCACGACCGACAGTGAGGCCCTGTTGGCGGCTAAGCGGGTCACAAGATGAATCTTTACAGCCTACGGACCTTGACCATCATGTCCAGCCTCAGCCAATAGGGTGCGCTGAAGCCGCTGTAAACGTTTAACTTGTGAGTCGCTTAGACCTTGGCATTTGCCCATGGCCTTGGTGCGCGCTACGTTGCTTGTTTCGATCACCGTTGAACCATTATGCCCGCCGTAATAGGGATGGCTCACAGATCCACCTCCACTTCGGCGGAGGGAAGGCATCGGATATGTATCTGCACCGATTTCCATCCCTCCGGCCGAGGTGGTCGTTGTTTGTCTCTGTACCTGTGAAAGGGTCCGCGCGCTTGCGCGGGCCACCAATTGGCTAACTGCGGCCCTCCCATTTCCGCACCACTGCAAAGATGACCATAGAGCCGATCAGACTTAGAGCCGCAATGGCACCCTCGACATGGCCCCAACTTATCAACTCAACAAAGCAACCGTATGCGATCCCGCAAAGGCAGCAGTAAGCGAATTGTCGTGACTGACGCGCCGGAGTGGCCACAATTACCAGCCCTACGAGAGCTCCGCCCAAGCCGCCCCAAGCGCCTGCCAACGACCCAAGGGAGACGGCAAACCTGGCAAATTCCTTTACATACCTACCTCCTGTACTGAGCTCAATAGACACCATCAGTGTCCCAACTATCACGATCGCGTAAGCTGCGCCAACAAGAAGGCCAGTTGCAATAGCCCGGATGGTCGTCTTCCATCGGGTTCCGCGCAGCAAGCACCGTGTTGTCGACATGAATACCTCCAGTACCTGCAATGCCTCACGGATTCGCTTCCGTCGGTTGACAGGTCCGCGGCGCTACTCTCACCAGGCAAAGAGGCGAGAAGCCATAATGACATGCCTCTATGGAGCCTCCGGAGGATACAGGTTCTTGTAGTACCACTTCGCGGTATCACCAGCAGTCTCATGCACCCGACCGATGCCGTCGCGCATTTGTTGCTGCCATGCAGCATACCAGGCACTAGGATCCGCCGGACCGCCTCCAGGCCACGTGTTGATCATGTGGCGCATCTTTCGTGAACAATCGGCTTGAATTAGCGCACAGTTCCATGAGCTTAAGAGCTCAACTAGTTCCTTCGCATAGTCTGCGCGCTCATACCACTCCTTGATCTGCGTAAGGGGCTCGCTTACAGTCTCCCATGCGTCCTTCAACTTCTCCCAGAACGACTTGTGGCCGTCGGGGTCGAGCCTGTTCACTGGGTCGTGATTGCAGTACAAAAACGGGTGCTGATCAAGCACAGTATCCCTGGTGATGAATCGGCCTGCCTGCGAATCGTAGTATCGGGCTCCGACGTGCATCAGGCCGGCGTCGCCATCGTTGCGGTAGCCGCTGGTCGCCGCAAACATGTTCGGGTCCGAGCTTGAGCCCGTGGTGGCCACCGTCTGGCCGAAGCCCTCGTAGGTGGCCGTTCCGGTTACCGTCTGGCTGCTATTGGTCACCGTCCTTTCCGAGCCCAGCCCATCGAACAGCGGGTACTCGCCGTCTTTGCGCAGGAGCGCGTTGCCAATGGTGTACGTCGCAGTGACCGTGGAACCCTGCTTCTCCAGCGAGATCCCGCCGGGGCCGGAGAGGAAGTCCGTCGTCAGCCCGCCCGCCGTCCGGCCGCAACTGGCGATCGGGAGAGGTTGGACAGCCTCCGCGAGCTGATTGCGCGGTGCCTTGTGACGCGGGACTGGCGCGGCGGGAGCGCCGGCCTGCACGTGCCCGCATCCGTCCGCGAGTTCGCTCTTTCTGCCGGCGCTATCGGATCCGGATGACTGAGCCGGAAGGCGAACCCTCACCAATCCTTGGTTCTTGAACCATGTTGTAGTTGGGTCAAGTTCCGGCATCGCGTCTGGCCGCGCCACACGCGGGGCAGCAGCCGGCCCGCGGGAACTGTCGCTAAGGGACGGTCGCGGTTCCGGCAATGCCTGCGCAGCCCGCGCAGCGGCTCGTTATGAGGGGAGGCTGAGGGGGCGAATGAAGCCCCCTCAGCGGGAGTACGAGGGCAGAGCCCTCGGAGTCTACAGGAGCACGAGGGCAGAGCCCTCGGAATCTGCAGGAGTACGAGGGCAGAGCCCTCCGGAACCTGCATCCTTATTGCGCTTTCTGCGCAACATGAGAATCCTGCCCCGATTGAGCTTGGAACGGGGGCTGCGCCCCCCTTATTGCGCTTTCTGCGCTTTTTGCGCAACCTCCACCCATTAACGCAAAGACTCCGGCGGCGAGCTGCTGTAGAAGCAGATCCGATTTTGGCGCGACCGCGCCAATTTGAGACAATGTCTCACGCCAACAGTCACGGCGGGAATCCGGATTCCGTGCGGCGAAGATAGCTCCCGAGGCCGCGCGGCGGCCGGAGGAGAACAGATGGGGCTGAGTGAGGATCAGGTCCGGGAGTTCCACGAACGGGGGTTCGTGAAGGGCGGACGCGTGCTGGATGAGCCTACCAGGCGCGCGCTGAGGCAGCGGCTGGACGACGTGATGGAGGGCCGCTCTCAGGCCCAGCCGGAGGCCAAGCGCAACATGCTGGGCGATTCCGAGCGCGTGGTGATCCAGGTGGTAAACATCTGGGAGGCCGACGACCTCTTCCGCGCCCACTTGTATAACCCGGCCATCTGCGAGATGGTCGCCCGGCTCATGGACGCGGACGTGGTCCGCGTCTGGCACGATCAGGTGCAGTACAAGCCGTCGCGCATAGGCGGTCCCACCAACTGGCACCAGGACCACCCCTACTGGCCCATCATCCAGCCGGCGGACCTCATCAGCGCCTGGGTGGCGCTGGAGGACGCGGACGTGGAAAACGGCTGCATGTGGATGGTGCCCGGCAGCCACCGCTGGGGACCCCACAAGGGCGGCACCATCGGCACGAACCTGGAGGACTTCTCTCCAACGCCGGACCTCTCCCTCCTGCCTCCGGGCATCGATGTGACTCCGGTTCCCTGTTCCGTGAAGGCGGGCGAAGTAATGTTCCACCACTGCCTCACGTGGCACGGCAGCCCGCCCAACAACTCCGACCGGGGGCGGCCCGCCATCGCGGTCCACTACATGCCCGGCTACACCCGGTACGAGCCGCACGGCGGCCACCTGGTGGAACATCGCGTTACGGTAAAGCCGGGCGAGACGCTGCAGGGAGAGTACTTTCCGACGGTGTGGGATAAAGGGCCGGTTTGTCCAGAGAACTGAAGATTACGGACCTGCGGGTGGCGGTGGTGGGGGGCGCGCCGTTCCGGTGCCCGCTCATCCGGATCAACACCAACCGGGTGGGCCTCTACGGGCTCGGCGAGGTGCGCGACGGCGCCAGCAAGACCTACGCCTTGATGCTCAAGAGCCGGCTGGTGGGCGAGAACCCGCTGGACGTTGACCGCTTGTTTCGGAAGATTAAGCAGTTCGGCCACCACGCGCGCCAGGGGGGCGGCGTCTGCGCGGTGGAGATGGCGCTCTGGGACATTGCCGGCAAGTACTTCAGCGTACCGGTGTACCAGCTTCTGGGCGGCCGTTTCCGCGACCGGATCCGCTGCTACGCGGACACGGAGATGTCGCCCGACCCCACCGTCACGGGCCAGCGGCTCAAGAAGCGGATGGAGCAGGGGTTCACGTTCCTCAAGATGGACGTTATGGGCTTCAACCGCGCCGAGGGCGTGATGCGCTCGCTGTATGGGGCGGTGGAGCTGCCTCCGGGAATCTCCCTGGCGGAGGTGATGCGCACCCAGCACATGTTTACCGGCATCGAGCTGAACGAAGGGCATATCCGGCGCGTGTGCGAGTACGTGGAGGAGGTGCGGCGGGTGACGGGTCCGGAGGTTCCGCTGGCTGCGGACCACTTCGGGCACGTGGGGCTGAACTCGTGCATCCGGCTGGGGCAGGCGCTGGAGCGGTTCCAGCTCGCGTGGCTGGAGGACATGATTCCCTGGCAGTACACGGATCTGTGGAAGCGGATCACGGACGCCATCCATCTTCCCACCTGCACGGGCGAGGACATCTACCTCAAGGAGCCGTTCCTGGAGCTGTGTCGCAGCCACGCCGTGGACGTCATCCATCCGGACCTGGCTACCTCCGGGGGCATCCTGGAGACCAAGAAGATAGGGGACCTGGCGCAGGACTTCGGCATTCCCATGGCCATGCACTTCGCGGGCACGCCGGTCTCCTGTATGGCCAACGTCCACTGCGCGGCGGCCACGGAGAACTTCCTGGTGCTGGAGAACCACTCCGTGGAGATCCCGTGGTGGGACGACCTGGTGGACGGCGTAGAGAAGCCCATCATCCGGAACGGCTTCATTCCGGTGCCGGAAGGACCGGGCCTGGGAATCACGCTGAACGACGAGGTGGTGCAGGCGCACCTGGCGGAGCCGGGCTACTTTGAGCCCACGACCGAGTGGGATAACGAGCGGTCGTGGGACAGGTTGTGGAGCTAGTGCAAGTAGTCAGTAGTCCGTAGTCAGTAGTCGGAGATCTAGCGGCGAGACTCGACAGACCAACATGAACTCTCAACCATCAACCATCAACCATCAACACTTCCTGAACCGATACGATGACATCGTGGCGATTACGCGGGAGAACCCGTTCGACCGGTTTCCGGACGGGCGGCCGCGCGTGCCGGACGACCTGCTGAAGCGGATGGAGGAGGTGACCGTCGAAGAGGCGTGGGGCGTGCTGAAGAAGCACGGCTACATCCACCAGTACGCCGGCGACTGGATGAGCCTGCACCCGGAGCAGGTGATGGTGGGCCGGGCGGTGACGGCCATGTTCGTGCCGACGCGGCCGGACCTGCACGCCGTGATCGAGGAGTGGGGCCGGAGCCGCGGCAGCGTGGGGCTGCACAACTCCTTCGTCATCGATACGCTGGTCGAGAAGGACGTGGTGGTGGTGGACCTGTTTGGCAAGGTGAAGGATGGCACTTTTGCCGGTGACAACCTGGGCACCGCCATCTCCAACAAGACGCGGACCGGGATGGTGATCGACGGCGGCATCAGGGACCTGCTGCGCCTGAAGGAGATTCCGAACATCGGCGTCTTCGCGCGCGGGGTGGATGCCTCGGCCATCGCCAACGTCACTCTCGCCGGACTGAACTGCCCCATCCGCATCGGGCCGGCCACGGTGCTGCCGGGCGACGTTGTGCTGGCCAGCATCTCCGGAATCATTTTCATCCCGCCGCACCTGGTGCAGGAGGTGGTGGAAAGCTCGGAGCTGGTCCGCATGCAGGACTTTTGGGGCCAGATGCGGATCCGGGAGGGCAGGTACACCTCCGGCCAGGTGGACGGCAACTGGACGGACGAGATGCGGGCGGATTTCGCCACATGGAACGAGGAGAGGCTGAGGGTGTGAAGGGGTGGCGGAGCGGTTTTGTCATTCCGAGCGCGGGTGAATGCGCGCAGCGCAGAGGGCCGGGCCCTGGGAGGAATCTGCTTTTGGGGCAGAGTTCGGACAGATACCGTAAAGCAGTTCCCTCGCGAAGCTCGGGATGACCGGCTGGTTCGCCTTGCCTCCTCCAGGAAGGAACGGAATATGTGATCCACATCGCTGAATACTTCCGGCCGGAGCCGGACATCCTGTGGAAGCTGGCGGCGCAGGCGGGCGTGACGCACGCCGTGGCCACGCTGCCGAAGCCCGAGAGCGCGTCCGAGGCGCCGTGGGATGCGCGGCCCATGCGGCGGCTCAAGGAGCGGCTGGAGCGCGCGGGCTATGAGCTGGCCGTGATTGAGGCCAGCCCGCCGATGCAGAAGACCCGGCTGGGGCTCCCCGGGCGGGACGAGGAGATCGAGTGGTTCCGCACGCAGCTCCGCAGCATGGGTGAGTTGGGCATTCCGGTGCTCTGCTACAACTTCATGGCCGTCTTCGGCTGGATGCGGACCCGGACGGAGATACCGGCACGGGGCGGAGCGCTGGTCACCGGCTTCGACCTGGACGACGTCCGGAACCAGCCCCTGACGGAGTACGGGGAGGTTTCCGAGGAGCAGCTCTGGGACAGCATCGCCTACTTCCTGCGGCGGGTGCTGCCCGTGGCGGACAAGGCAGGGGTGCGGCTGGCGCTCCATCCGGACGATCCGCCACTCTCGCCTATCCGGGGCATCGGGCGGATCATGCGGTCGGTGGAGGCGTTTCAGCGGGTGCTGGACATGGCGGAAAGCGAGTGCAACGGCATCACCATGTGCCAGGGCAACTTTGCCCTCATGACGGACGACCTGCCGGGGGTGATCCGTCATTTCGGAAACCAGGGACGCATCCACTTCGTCCATTTCCGGGACGTGCGCGGGACGCCGGAGCGATTCGTCGAGACTTTCCATGAGGAGGGGCAGACCAATATGATGGCCTGCATGGAGGCGTATCGCGACATGGGCTTCGACGGAGTGCTCCGGCCGGACCACGTACCGACGCTGGAGGGCGACAGCAACGAGAATCCGTGCTACTCCAACACGGGCAGGCTGCTGGCCATAGGGTACATCATGGGGCTGAGGGAGGCCGCGTTCGGCCAGCCGTCCAAATCGTCCGGCGAGGTAAGGTAGAATCGTTGGCCAAGGAAGACGAAGGATCGACGGAGGACGGATTCCGGAAGCCCTCCGTCACCTGTCTTCCGTCTTCCGTCGCAACGAACAGGTAAGTCCATGACTCAGCAAGTTCTGCCCGAGATCGACCTGGAGCAGGAGGTTACGGACCGGAGCGATTTGTCCGGGCCGTACGTGGTCATTCTCTACAACTGCGACTGCCATACGTTCGAACAGGTGATAGGGCAGCTCCAAAGGGCGGCGGGCTACAGCATCGAGAAGGCGTTCGCCATCGCCCTGGAGGCGCATACGCGCGGGAGGGCCATCGCCTACACCGGCGAGGCGGTGGACTGCGAGCGCGTTGCGGGAATTCTGAGGTCCATCGGACTGCAGGTAGAGACGGACATGTTTTGATTTTCAATTTGCAATTTCCGCCTTTCCGTTTGGGAGAAGACAATTGAAAATTGAAATTCGAAAATTGAAAATTGCACATAGGACGGCGGTTTGAACCAGAAGATTGAAGAGCGGTTCTTCCACCTGTATATGAGCTTCTTCCGGCTGGCCGAGGAGCGGCGCCGGTGGAACCTGTGGAAGGACATCCCCTGGGAAACGGTCAACCCCAATACCACTCCGCTGGTCGCGGACGTCGTGGAGGCGTTCAGCGCGGTGGAGATGTTCCTGCCGGACTACACGGCCAAGATCCTCCAGCTCATCCGCAAGAGCCGGGGGCGCGCCTGGTTCCAGGCGAACTGGGGCTACGAGGAGAGCAAGCACTCCCTTGCGCTGGCAGAGTGGCTCGTGCGCAGCGGCAAGCGCACCGAAGAAGGGATGCGCGCCTACGAGAACAGCCTGCTGGACAATGCCGAGTGGCAGCTTCCGTTCGACCATCCGCGCCAGATGATCATCTATACGATGATCCAGGAGCTGGCGACGTGGCTGAACTACTGGAACTTGAAGGCCCGGGTGGAGGAGGAGGGGGACCAGGCGCTGGCCCGCGCGCTGCACCTGATCTCCGCGGATGAGAAGACGCACTACGACTTCTTCCGCAAGGGCGTGAAGATCTTTATGGAGTACGAGCCGGCGGAAACGCTGGCGGACCTCAAGTTTGTCTTCGACAACTTCCAGATGCCCGCCCACAGCCTGATCCCCGGCTGGGACGAGCGGGCCAGGCAGATCCACGCCGCGAAGATCTACGGCCCCCGCGAATACGTGCGCAAGGTGTACGAGCCCATCCTGGCGGATCTAAAGCTGACCAAGGAGGAGTTGCGGGCGGCCGGGGCGCCGGAAGGGTCCTCCTCTTATGACCGGGCGGAGGAGCGCGAGGCGGCCGCCGCGGCGGCAAACCACAACGGGCGGCGGATCTTCGTGCCGCCTTCAGCCCGGAGGTCGGAGCCGAAGGATGGGGAGTAGTGGAGTAGTGGAGTAGTGGGTTGATGTCCCGGATCCGGATTCCGGATCCATCACTTCACCACTCCAGTACTCCATCACTCCGTCGCCTCTGCCACGCTTGGCATGCGGTCTATGTGCGGGTCTGAAAAGACGTCAGAATCGTCCCGGCTGCGGGTAGAGAACTCCGACACGACGGCGCCCTCTGGACCGGACTGAAACCAGTGTGGCGTGTTCGGCATGATGGTGTACTGCTCGCCGGGCCGGAGCCGCACCTCGCGCCAGACGTGGTAGTGGGGCTCGCTGCCGGCAGGCGGGCGGCAGGCCGGGTTCGGGGTCGGCTCTCCCGGTACGTACAGGTAAACGGTGCCCCAGCGGCAGCGGAACGTCTCCTCCTTGCCCGGCTCTCCCTCTACCGGCGGGTGCCGGTGCTCCGGACAGGTCTGGTGCGGCATGAGGACCAACTCTTTGGCGCAGCATCGCTGGGTGTTGACGTAGGTAACGATCTCCAGCCCCGTGTTGGCCAGGTCCCCCAGTCCGAAATCGGCGACCTCGATCCGCTCCTTCTCCTCCGGCGTGAGCACGATTCCCGCGCGGTCCAGGTATTTTAGCGTCTCCGCTACGGCATGACTGCACTCCTGTTGGGTGATCATGTTCCGGCCTCCTCCCTGCCGGCCCGACGCTCGAAGCGGATCGTCCGGCAGTATACTCGTTCAAAGTATACTGCGGGTCCGCGAGGGGGAGTCAATTGCGGCACCCGTCATAATTTCTCTCTCCGACGTGTATGAATCGTAGGGAGCGAACGACGGAGCTCGCGATGCTCCCTGGAATCTAAAGGAGGGTCGCCAGCATTTGACCAGTACGGAGAATCAGCCCGGCCCGGACGCAGGCCGCCGTCGGCTGTTGGAAGGATTCATCAAGGGATCTGCCGCTTTCATCGGAGCCGTGACCGCGCTCCCGGCGCTCGGTTACCTGCTGTATCCCGCGCTAACCGCCGGACGAAGCCAGCGCGTCAAGCTGGTCTTCCAGAACCCGGCCGACGTCGATTCAACCAGCTTTGTGCTGGCCCGGCTGGAGGGACAGGAGGAGACCACGCCCGGTGTCTTCTACAAGCTCGAGGCAGGATCGCCCTTCGTACTCTCCGCTACCTGCACCCACGCCGGGTGCGCCGTCAACTGGCAGCCCACCGCTTCCGAGTTCGTGTGCCCGTGTCACGGCGGCCACTTCGATGCGAGCGGGAGGAACATCTCCGGTCCACCGCCTAAACCGCTGGCGCGAATGGCGGCGCAGCGGGTTGGGCAAGACGTGTACGTGACGGAGACGGCGGCGTGATGGGATCGCTATCACGCTGGCTGGATGATCGGACGGGCTTCCGCCGGTTTGCCTTGCGTCTGCTAGATGGGGAGGCCGAACCTAACGGAGCCTGGCTCCGGACCACAGGGTTCACGTGCCTGGTGCTGGTGCTGGTTGAGTGCGTGACCGGAGCGGCGCTGGGCGTCTACTATACGCCCTCACCGTCCTCCGCCTATAAGGACGTGGTCGCCATCGACCACAACGCCATGGGGCGGTTCCTGCGGGGACTGCACCACTGGACATCCGCGGCGTTGATTCTGCTCGCCGGATTCACGGTGCTGCGGCGGTTCTTCGGGGCGGAGTACCGCGGGCGGCGGGACCTAGTCTGGATTGTCTCGCTGATCTTCGCTAACCTGGTGCTCCTCTTCCAGCTTACCGGTCACATCCTGCCCTGGGATACCAACGCTGCGGCGACGGCGGGCGTGGAGGCGGGGATCGGCGGGAACGTGTGGGTGATGGGACCGTATATACGGCACTTCCTCCTGAACGGCGGCGCGGTGGGAGGGGCGACCCTGGTGCGCTGGTACGGGTTCCATACCATCATTATCCCTGCGCTCCTTGTGCTGCTCGTGGGTCTACCTCTCTTGCTGCACCGCCTGCGCGGGAATCCTGGACAGGCGGAAGAGACCCTGGGCCATGACGACAGCGGCTCTCGAATTCAACCATCAACCTTCAACCATCAACCTTCAACGCCCTACTACCCCTGGCACGCGGCGCGGGAGATGGTGGTCGCGCTGCTGGTGTTTCTGGCGCTGGCGGTAGCCGCCACGGTGGTGAGGACGCCGCTGGAACTGGAGGCGACCGGGGCGAACCTCGCGGGGTACCAGGCGCTATCGGAATGGTACGTGCTTCCGCTCCATGCGCTCACGACCATCCCGCCGTTTACGGACGTGCGGTGGGAGCCGATCGCCACCGTGGTCCTTCCTGGGATTGCCATGACGCTGCTGGTACTGCTCCCGTTCCTGGACCGCCGGCCCAGCCGCACGCCGCCTCGCCCGGCGGTCGCGGTCGGGATCCTGGCAATCTGCACCATCGGCGCCCTCTACGCGATGATCTTTGTCCGGGAGCGGCCTCTGGCGTCGGAGCAGTTGAAGCGCATTGCCATCGCGCAGGGCACGTTGGCGCCGACCGTGAACCTGAGCCATGTGGCGCGGGGGAAAGTGCTGTTTGCATCGCAGGGCTGCGACGGCTGCCACGCCATCGGGGGTAAGGGCGGGAACAGCGGACCGGACCTGACGCACGAGGGATTGGCCCACACGGACCTGGATTGGCAGGTCGCCCACCTGGTGAAGCCGACAGCTAAGGTGCCTGGCTCGACGATGCCGGCGTATGGGAATCTCAAGCCGGATGAGCTGAAGGCGCTGGGCGAGTATCTGCTGACATTGAGGTGAGAAAGAAAGGGGCGGTCCCATTGGGAGCCGCCCCGAGTGATTTAGGGAGGAACTTGACTCCCTATCATTATTGGCAGGGGCCTGTGATTTCTACAGGGGTAAGAGGAAGCTGTAGGCGGTGTAGCGGATCTCGCTCCAGGCGTTTGGGGGAACGGGGCCGCCCGGGAACAGCGGCCGGGACACCGGCGTGAAGCGGATCCGGAGGCGGATGGCGGAGCGGCCCTGCGTGAGGCGTCGAGCCAGGAGGAACTCGTCATCCCGGAAGCGGCGGTTGGAAGTCTGCACCACGTGCTGCGCCGCGCCGAGCTCGTCCGGCGGGTTGGAGTAGACGCAGGTGTTGGAACCGGCCAGGTACCAGATGCCCGCGAGCCTCCAGCGCGCCGCTCCCTCGGCGTTCGAGACGTATACTTCCGCGCGCTGGTTGGCGAGATGGTAGTCCAGCTTTCGCCGAAGCATCACGCCCACGTTGCGCGGGTCGATCTTCAGCGTGAACTCCGACGTGCCGGTCATGGTGCGAGCGCGGTCACGCTCGGCGGGATAGATCTCCCGGCCATGGAGAGTGTCCACGCCCCACTCGTAGCGCGAGACTATCTCGTAGGGCGGGCATGCCGAAGGCGAGTGGTAGGCGTGGCCCCGCTCGCTCTCATCATCGCCGATCTGAAGTGAATCTGTTTCCACCAGTGAGGGCTTCGGCCAGCCGTACCAGTAGGTGACCGTCTCGTAGTGCTCGGTCGATTCGTCCGTCCCGCCGTGCTCCAGGCAGATGCGGGCCCTGAATCCGAAGGGCATCAGGTCCGCGAGCAGGAACCGGTAGCCCGACTCGATCTTGTCCTCCTCGTTCCGCGCCTCCCGCGGGCTTGGTGCGCCGACCGGGTGGCCCGCGAGGGGCAGCGTCATGTTCCGGCCGCCCCAGTAGTCCCCGCCGCCCGCCCACTCTTCCGTGCCGGTGCCCTGCGCCTGGGGCGTGAGGCTGTCGTCGAAGAAGAAGCGTGGGTCGCCTTCCAGTGTGGAGAGGTTCGCGTTGTGCGAAAAGATGAAAGAGGTCCCGACTAGGTGGCCGCTCCATGCGGCCTCGCCTTCGATCCCGTTTGTGTCGAGCAGAGTCAGGTCTCGTCCGAGCTCCGGGTGCGGATGGTCGCGATAGGTGGCGTGGAAGTAGCCGACCTCGCCAGGTTGGGCGGCCAGCGGCTCGTCCCGCAGGCTCCAGCGCACGTCCTCCACGCCGCCATCTCCCACCAGGGAGATAGCGGCGGAGTGGAAAAACGGCATCGGGAAGTAGCAGGCCAGATGGATGCGCTCCGCATCGAAGCGGATGTTGACCGGCAGCGCCTTGACCAGGAACTCGCGCCCGTCGCGATTGTAGAGCGTTCCCGCTCCGAAGAGGAGGCAGGCCGGCGCGTCCACGGAGTCGTCCGCACGGCCGTCCCAGCGGATGCGGAGACGGGCGCGCTGGAACGCGACCGCGGATTGACGCGGGATGGAGAGCTGAAGCGCCCGGATCATCCGGGGACCGTCGCTGAGCTCGGTGAGCCGCGTAACCACGCCGGGCTGAAGGCTGCAGGTTCCTGTGTGCTCATGAACTACGGACGGGCGGCCACATAGAGCCGCCCCTACAACCACAGACGCGTGGTCTGGTTCCGGTTTCGGGGCGATGTCGGTACCGGCGCTCTGAAGGAGCTTCACGACGTCGCGTGGGGGCGGTCCAGGCGTCCAGGTGCGGATGGGCCGGGAGAGGGGCGTGCCAGGCAGGTACTGTTGGTAGATGTAGTAGCCGGTACCGTAATGCGTGCGGGAGTAGGCCATGCGAAAGGAACGCCGGAAGGGAACCGGCACCCACGAGAGGTCCGCGCCTTTGGTATCCGACCAGGTCCAGGCCACCGGCGCTGGGAACACGGTTTCCGGGATGAAGGTGGACCCTGGTACCGGGTGTTTGGGGTCTCGCGTGCTGGTCTCCTGGATAAGGTGGTCCGTGCCATCGACCTCCCAGTGCCAGGGGCTGCCGTGCCAGTGGTTGTACCGCACGAAGTAGAGGATGCCGGCTCCCTCCACGTCCAGGGTGACGTTGCGGCCCTCGGCGAGCTGGTAGAGGAAGTGGCTGGCGTCGGCGGACTCGTTGCCGCCGCTCCGGTCGTAGGTGCTGCGCATGTAGGTGCGCGCGCCGATGCGGAGGTACGGCCACCGGTCCCATTGGCGGTACGCGTCCCAACCAACCGGAATGACGGGCTGCTCCCGAGGCGGCAGACCAGCCGCCTCCATGGTCCCGGGGACAGCAGCGAGAAGGGATACCGCCATCACGGCCGCCGCGGCAAGAGTCACCACCTGGGCTTACGCGTAGAGCGGGCCGTAGGTGGCGCAGGCCCGGTAGTCTGCCGCTTGGGGCTCCAGCGCGCCGAAGCGGGACCAGGAGCTGGGGCGGAACACGCGCTCGGCCGGCACATTGTGCATGTCTACCGGGATACGCAGCATGGAGGCCAGTGTGATGAGGTCTCCGCCCACATGGCCGAAGCAGATGGCCCCGTGGTTGGCGCCCCAGTTCGCCATGACGCTATAGACGTCTGTGAACGGGCCGTGGCCGGTGAGGTTGGGCACGAACCACGTGGTAGGCCAGGTTGGGTTGGTCCGCTCGTCCAGCGTGCGGTGCACCTCATCCGGCAGGTCCACGGTATGGCCTTCGGCGATCTGGAGCACGGGGCCCAAGCCCTTCACCAGGTTGATGCGGCTCATGGTCACCGGCATCCCGCCGCGCGTGGTGAAGTCCGTGGACCAGCCGCCGCCGGGGAAGTACTCTACCATGGAGGGGCACCAGAGTGTCGCCTCCAGGCAGCGGCGCGTCTCCTCCGGCCGGATCTCCCAGTGCGGCTTGAGGGCGGGATTGCCGTCGAGCGTCTGCTCGCCGGTCCAGTCCAGAGCGGACGGGCCGGAGTTGATGAGGTGCAGGACGCCGCCCTCGGCAAGGCCGGTGAGCGAATGGCCCGTCACGCGCTTGATGGCCTCCGGGCTCCAGTAGGTGCGCACGTCCGAGAAGAGCTGGGCCGTGTGGGTGAGGAGGCAGCCCAGGAGCATAGTGGCGCCGTTCAGGGCATCGTTCTCGGTGGCAACGACGTAGGGCGGCCGGATGCCATTCCAGTCGAAGGAGCTGCAGAGGATAGCCTCCAGGAAGTCGCCGTTAGGCTTATGGTCGGTCCACTGCCGCTGGCCCTGGAATCCTCCGGCGATGGCGTTGTGGCCGCGGGCCTCCTCCCGGTAGCCGGCTTCCGACAGACGGGAATTCCCAACCATGAGGTCGCGGGCGATGAGCGCCATCTTCACACTGGTGGCCCAGTCCTCGTCCTTCTGCCGGCGCGAGCGCTGCTGGGTCGGCTGGTTCCAGTCCTTGCCCTCTTTGCAGTTCTCCCGTGTCCAGGCGAGGGCCTTCTCGAACTCCGCCTGGTCGAAGATTCCCCGGTCCATGCGCCGGGTGAACTCGGACATATCCACCGTCTCGGTGCGCATGCCCAGGTAGTCCTGGAAGAAGTCGTGGTTGACGATGGAGCCGGCGATGCCCATGGAAACCCCGCCCATGGCCAGATAGGAGCGGCCGCGCATGGTGGCGACCGCCAGGCCGGCGCGGGCAAACTGGAGGAGCTTGCCCCCGACGTCAGTGGGAATGCTCTCGGTATCTTCCAGATCCTGCACGTCGTGGCCGTAGATGGAGAAGGCGGGGAGGCCCTTCTGCGTGTGGCCGGCCAAGACCGCCGCGAGGTAGACCGCGCCCGGCCGCTCGGTGCCGTTGAAGCCCCAGACCGCCTTGGGCACGAGGGGGTCCATGTCCATGGTCTCCGCGCCGTAGCACCAGCAGGGGGTAACGGTGAGCGTGAGGCCCACGCCCTCGCGGGCGAACTTGGCGGCGCAGGCGGCGGCCTCCGCCACGCCACCGATGCAGGTGTCCGCGACCACACACTCCACGGGCCGGCCGTCGCCATAGCGGAGCGCGCCGGAGATGAACTTTGCGGCGGCGCGGGCCATGCCCATGGTAGGGCCCTCCAGCGACTCGCGTACGCCACCGTAGCGGCCGTCGATGGTGGGCCGGATGCCGATGCGGGGGGAGACCGGCGCCGCTTCCTCCGCGGCAGTGTCTACGAAATCCTGGATGTTGGACATAGATGGGATTCCTAAGAGTAAACGACTGCGAAAAGCAGATCCCTCGCTCTGCTCGGGATGACAGGTTGCCCAGGCATGCACATTAACCAGAATGTCTGCCGTGAGGAACTATCGAACGCCCATCAGGGCGCGGAGGATGAACATCTCGAGGCCCTCGTAGTCCAGGGAATCGCGGTAGCTCTGCCACTCCTGCCGGTCGATGGTGGCGCTGACCTGCACGAGGCGCTCCAACATCTCCTTGCTGTTGGCCAGGTGCTTCATGGCAAGCTCGTGCGGCTGGGTCCGCATCGCTTTCACGTCCAGGCCCACCACCTCGCCGTTCTTGCCGTAGTCGTTGCGGACCAGGACATCCACCGTGTTGAAGGCCCGCCGCAGGTCCACGCTGCCGAAGCTCTTGTCCTGGTCGTACTTGAGGCCGTTCTGATCGTTCAGGTGGACGCCCCAGAGCTTCTTGTGCCAGAGGGCATAGGCCATCTCGTCCGCCGGATCCAGGCCGAGCAGGATGCAGTGGGCAGCCTCGATGAGCACGCCTGTGCGGGACGGATCCGTGGTGCGGTAGGCCATGGCTAACATGTGGCCGGTGGAGGGCAGGTACATCAGGTCCATCGGCTCGTTGGGCTTCATCTCCGCCAGGATGCGGACCTGCGGGTCGTAAGCGAGGACCTGGTTGAGAAAGTCCAGGAAGTAGTCGAACGAGCGGACTGCGTCCTTGGCCTCGCGGATATAGGTGCCTTCGCGGGCCGGCCAGAGGACGAGGCGATCCGTCTGGAGCACGCGCATAATGTCCATGGACCGCTTCGCGCGGTCGAGCGCGGCAGCCCGGGCGCCAGGGCTATTGGCGGTGAAGCCGCCGTCGACGAAGAGGGGATCCTCCCAGATGCGGGGCGCGACGAACTCTACTTTGAGGCTGTGGTCGTCACAGACCTGCTTCAAACGCTGTGCGGAGGATTCGACCTGGCCGGCCGGCACGTCTATGGGGACAGCGTCATCGTCGTGGAGCTGAACGTAGCCAAAGCCGAGGCGCTGTAGGATCTGGGCCTTCTCGGCGAAGTCGCGCTCGGGCCGCACCGGGGGGCCGAAGGGGTCCGCGCCGGTGTTGAGGTTCCAGACTCCGGCGGAGAATTGGAATTGTGTGTTCATCGGGTTCAGGCGTTCCACGCCTGAACCCGCGAATCCTACTTGGTGTGCAGGCCGCACTCCAGCTTGGCGAAACCGGCCCACCGGCCAGCGCGGTCGTCCTGTCCGGCGGCGACGGAGCGGGTGCAGGGCCAGCAGCCGATGCTGGGAAAGCCCTGGTCGTGCAGAGGATTGTAGGGGACGTCGTTATCGGTGATGTAGCGCCACACGTCGCGCTTGGTCCAGTTGGCGAGCGGGTTCACCTTCACGAGGCCGAACTTCTGGTCCCATTCGACGATGCCGGCGCGTCGGCGGTCCGGAGTCTGGTCCCGCCGGATGGCGCTGATCCAGGCGTCGTAGCCCTGGATGGCCTCCTTGAGAGGCTCGATCTTGCGGATGTGGCAGCAGAGGTCCGGCTGGCGGTTGTAGATGGGCCCGCCGAAGCGCGCCTCCATCTCCTCCACCGACTCACGAGCGCGGACGAGCTCCACCTCGATGCCGTAGCGGTCCTTGATGCGCTCGCGCAGCTCCAGGGTCTCGGCGAACTGGTATCCTGTGTCCAGGTTGAAGATGCGCACGTCCGGCTGGATCTCGGAGAGCATGGCGATGATGGCGCACCCTTCCGCCCCGAAGGCCGTAGCCATGGTGAGGCGCGGATGGTACTCCCGCACGGCCCACCGCAGGATCTCCTGAGGGGTGCAAGTCTCCAGCTCGGCAGAGACCTCTTCTATATCGAAGACGGCGGCGCTCATACCCTAATCCTTCCATAAAGTTGACTAAATCAATCAGATTATAGTACAATCCGCCGCGGAAAGTCAATGGCGGAGGACGGGTGACGGACCGAATGCGTCGGTCGTCCGTCCTTCGTCCTCCGTCTGTTCTGAAGGAGCATCAATGCACAAAGGCTTTATTCTCTGGTTTACGGGACTGTCGGGGGCGGGCAAGTCGACCTTGGCGGAGAACCTGGTCCGGATCTTTCGGGAGCACGGCTACCGGGTGGAGTTGCTGGATGGGGATGAGGTCCGCACGAACCTGTCGAAGGGACTCGGCTTCTCGAAGGAAGACCGGGACACGAACATACGTCGCATCGGCTACGTGGCGCGGCTGCTGTCACGAAACGGCGTGATCTCCATCACGGCCGCTATCTCTCCCTACCGGGAGATCCGAGACGAGAACCGAAGGCACGCCGAGGCGGACGGGGTCCCATTTGTAGAGGTTTTCGCTAACGCGAGCCTGGACGCGCTGGTGGCGCGTGACGTGAAGGGGCTGTACAAGAAGGCGCTGGCGGGCGAGATCGCCAACTTTACCGGAGTTTCCGACCCGTATGAGGCGCCGGAACACCCGGAGGTCGAGGCCCGGACGGACAGCGAGTCGGTGGAGGAGTCCACGGCGAGGATTCTGAGCTACCTGGCGGAGCGCGGGCTCATTGATGCGAAGTGACGGCGCAAGGTTGACACGGTGACAGGGTGAACCGGATCCCCGAATTGCGGTCGATAGATCTCCACGCGCATACGACGGCGTCGGATGGGTCGCTGACGCCAACGGAGCTAGTGGCGCTGGCGAAGTCCTCGGGACTGACCGCCCTCGCGGTTACGGACCACGACACCACGGACGGCCTCCAGGAAGCGATACGGGCGGGAGGGGCGGCGGGGATCGAGCTGGTGCCGGGAATTGAGATGGCCGTGTCCTACCCATCCGGGCGGTTCCACATGCTGGGCTACCTCATCGATCCGGATGGCCGTGAGCTGAACGACCGGTTGAAGATGCTCAAGGAGAACCGCGTGCGCCGGAACGAGCGGATGATTCAGCGGCTGCGCGAGCTAGGCATTCCGGTCACGCTGGAGGAGGTGGCGGCGGAGTCCGGCGGGGGGCAGATCGGGCGGCCGCACATGGCGCTGGCGATGATGAAGAAAGGCGTGGTCTCGTCTGTGAAGGAGGCGTTCGAGAAGTACCTGGCGGACGGCGCGGCGGCCCACGTGCCCAAGGACAAGATCTTGCCGGAGGAGGGAATTCACCTCATCCATAGCGCGGGGGGACTGGCGGTCATGGCGCACCCCGCCTCCATCAAGCTGGACCCCGCCGCGCTCCGCTCGGAGCTCCGCCGGCTGCGTGAAGTGGGACTAGATGGGCTGGAGTGCTACTACAGCTCGCATGCGCCGGAGTGGCGCGACGCGCTCCTCTGTATGGCGGCGGACGCGGGATTGCTCCCGACCGGCGGCTCCGACTTCCACGGTGCGGCCAGACCGGATGTGCGCCTGGGCGGCGTGGATCAGGGCCAGCCTGCCCCGAGCCGCCTGCTGGATGAACTGACGCGGCGGCGCGGGAGTATGTAGGAACGGAGGAATTGGAGTACTGGAGTATGGGAGTGATGTCCCGGATCCGGACCCCAACACTCCATCACTCCATTACTCCCATCCCGGAGGTCTGCCATGCTGCGCATAGGATTCGTCGATCACCACCTGAACAACTTCCACGCAAACAAGTTTCTGTCTCTGCTGCGCGGGCCTCTAGCCGATCAGGGCGTGGAGGTTGCGCTGGCCTGGGAGTCGGACCGTACCGGCGACGATTGGTGCGAGGCGAACGGCGTTGCGCGGGGCGCGAGCGCGGCGGAAGTCGCTCGAGCGGTAGACGCGGTGATCGTGCTCGCCCCGGACAACATCGAAGCGCATCCCGCGCTGGCCGCGGAGGTGCTGCCGGCGGGCAAGCCGACGGTCATCGACAAGTTCCTGGCTCCCACGGTGCGCGAGGCGCGCGAGATAGTCTCGCTGGCGAAGGCGCACGGTGCCCCGGTCTTCTCCTCTTCGGCCCTGCGGTTCGCGGTGGAGCTCGAGGCGGCCGTCGGGGACCAGCAGCCGGGGGACTGCCCGGCCGCTTTCGCGCGCGGTATGGGCTCCTGGAGCGGCTACGCCGTCCATACGGTCGCTATGATCCAGCGGATTATGGGTGTGGGGGTTCGGCGGCTGATCAACACCGGCCGCCAGGACGCCAATACGGTGACGCTGGACTACGGCGGGGACAGGCGCGCGGCGGTGGACGTGCGGGAAGGTTCCAACATGTGGGAGCAGCTCAATTGGATGTTCGCGGCCCGCTCCGGCGACGCTTACGTGGGCAGCGCCATCACGGACTACGACGGCTTTTACGCCAACCTCATGCGGCGGGCCGTGCGGTTCTTCCAGTCAGGGCAGCCGGAAATCTCTCCGGAAGAGGCCATCGAGATGGTGGCGGTCCTGGAGGGGGCCGAGGTGTCGCGACAGCAGGGCGGCGTCTGGATCGAGCTGTCGCAGTAGTATTCCACCACGCAAAACAACTGCAACTTTTCTACCCGTCCCGTAATCCTATTCCATAGGGTATGTAGATGGGTCCGGCACGCCTTGCGCCGGGCCGGGAGCCGTGTTATACTGCGGTGTCCTCTAGATGAGACCGCCGGCAGATTCCCGCGATGGGGCAGGGATGGGAAGAGAGTTGAAGCAAGCAAGCAGTTGTGATAGCATCTGGGATTCCCTATCCGTCTACGCGGATGGCGAAGCCTCTCCGGGCGAAGCAGCCGACGTGGAGCTGCATATCGCCTCCTGTGCGGATTGCGCGCGCGACCTGGCGTTCATGCGCGGCGCGGGAGAGGCGCTGGCCCAGTCCCCCGAGGTTGCGCCCCCATTCCACCTGCGGGAATCCATCCTGGCGGCCACCGTATACAAGCCGCGCTGGTACCAGCGGCTGGGAATCGGCGCGCCGGCCCTCCGCTGGGCGCTCGCCGGGGCCGCGACAGCGGCGGTCGCCTATGTGCTCCTTCCACGTCCGGTACCGTCTGCTCCAGCCATGGTGGCGCTCGGTCCTGCTACGCAGGTCGCGCCCCCAAGTCACCGGGCTCCCGCGCCGACGCCAAGAACCGAGGACCCGGCCACGGTTCCTATACCAGAGCCGGCTCCTGAGCTCAAACTGAATGCGCCCGCCGCGTCACAGCCACTCGGGCCGCCGCTGGTGGAGGCTCCGAAGCCGGAGCTGGCGATGGTTAAGATGCCGGTGGCGACGCTACCGAAGCCGAAAAAGATGGTTCCTGCCGTGTTCGTCCCGGTCAAGCGCCCGGTGTCGAAGGTCAAATCCGCCCCGGGGACGGCGAGCGCGTCTACGCCGGACAAGCCGAAAGCAGAACCGGCCCCGCCCGCGGAGGGCGGCTCTTCCGCGCCGTCCATGAGTCCGATGGACACGATGGCCAAGGGGCCCATGATGGCGGACAACATGCTGCAGCCGATGCCGCCGAAGCCGGATCCCATGCCTACCCCCGCCACGCCGGGGCCGAACCGCATCAAGATAACGCTCACCTCAAGCAGCGAGCCGATGAGCGCGGGCGCCGTCGCCTCCCTGGCGGACATCCGCAAGACGGTCCGCGTTCCCACCGACCAGCCGTTCGCGAGCCCGGGCATCTTCAGGGCCAACGATCGGCGCGAAGTGAACGTGGATATCTACAAGACCCGGTTCTAGGTCCCCTCCTCAATTCCGCGGCGTAACCGGGCGGGCTATCCCGGGGTTCTTCCCTAAGGGGGAGGCTCTCCTATGTTCCGCTCGCCGCGGGTCCCGCTCATCCTTGCCACCCTGGCCGCCGAACCGTTGCATGCCGGCTGGCGCTTCCACCCGATTTCGGTTCCCGCGGCTGCGGGCGCCAGGCCGCACTGAACCGATGGCCGGCCGGATGGCTCAGTGTTACAGGGAGTATCTCTGGAGGACGGGAGGGGAAGATGACATTCCGGCGGATTGTCGCAGGGCTCGCCTGCCTGGCGTTCGCAGGGCCAGCGTGGTCGCAGCCGGGGGCCAAAGACGGCTTCGTACTGACAGATACGCAGGCCGTTGGTCTGCTGCCGCCCGCGCTGGTGGCCGCGCCGATGGTGACCTCGGCGCAGTGGTCGCCGGATGGCCGCTACGTCATCGCGCTGCGCAGGGACATGAGGCTGACCCCGGCGATGGTGACGGACCTGATCAGCATGAACCCCGGTATGCCGGCGCCAGGCGATGTCACGATTACGGTTTGGGATTCCAGGAGCCACGAGGGGCGGGAAGTGTGGAAACTGCCTGCCGCCGAGGTCGAGATTCAGCGCGTTACATGGATTCCGGGGACCGGGATCGCACTGGCGATAATCTCGATCCGAGAGCCCGGCCGAAATCCCGGAGACCCACCCGGATGGCATCGCCACATCCTTCGTGTCAGCGCGGAGACGCAGACCGCACGCGACATCGCGGAGCCACCCGGGTATTTCGAGCTCGCAGTTAGTCCCTCCCAACCCATCGCGGTTGTGACCACCATAGTCATAAGCCAGACCGTTCCACCTTCCGGCGACAGGCCGGCCGATGCTGTTCGCCGCATGCACGTTACTTTGACAGCTATCCGGGCCAGCGGAGCGGAGGCCGGGTCCGTGCAGCTTCCGGAGGGACTTTTCGGCGCCAGTATCGCCTGGGACCCGGAAGGGCGGCCGCTCATCAGGGCCAGAGAGCTTCCCGCTCAGAAGGGAGCTCCCGCTGTAGAGCGGGTGTTTGCCTGGAACACGACCACGGGCGAGCTGAAACCGTTCTCCGGCGGGATCCCACAGCCCGCGACGAACGCGCAGCCCGAGGGCGCCATCCGGCTCCGGGCGGCGAACGTGGCGGCGAAGGAGGGGAGCGTCGGACGGAATGTGAGGCTGCTCTGGTTGGAATCGACGGCCGCGAGCGACCAGTCACGGGCTCTGGTGGCGGCCAACGTGGACACGTTCTCGCTGTCTCCCAACGCGGACGCAGTGCTGTATGTGGCGAACGGGGCCGCATGGGTCTCGCCGCTGGTGCGGCTGCCCAGGGAAGTATTCCTGAAGGCTCGGGCGGACGCGCTCCGGCAGGTGGCCCTCTCCAACGCGAAGCAGGCCGGGGTGGCGGCACTGATGTACGTGGAGGACTACGATGAGTGCCTCCCGGGCGCGGGCGGAGACATCGCCGGCGAGCTTTCCCCGTATCTAAAGGGCCCGGATCTGATCAGCTCGCTCACCTACACATACGGAGGAGGGCCGCTGAAGGACATCGAGAATCCCGCGGAGACAGAGCTCGGCTATGTCGCAGGGCCAGGGGGCCGAGCCATCATCTACGCCGATGGTCACGTCAAGTGGAAGAGTGACTAGCGCCACTAGAGGATTGTCCGGATGTACTGCTGGCTGCGGTCGTCTAGAGCGGCGACGTCCGGGATCTCGAACCTGTTTCCGTCCACGTCCAGCAGCAGCAGGTGGGCCGCCCCCAGCCAGACAGCATTCTCCTGGAGGTTCTGGGTGACGAAGTCGCGCGGGCCGCGGTCCGTCTCCACGCTCCAGTAGGTCGCGCCGAACTCCACCCTGGCGTGGGCGACTCTCTCTACCGTTGCCGTCAGGTAGCGCCGTCGCAGCTCAAGCTGCACCGCCTGCCAGGACTCCTTCGGCAGCTCCAGTGGGTCCGGTATCGTGACGATCTCCTCGCCCTTGGCGTTCAGCAGCGCGAGGTACTTGCCGGGGTGAGAGAGCGGGGCCGACCATGCAGGCTTGACGGTGGGATACGAGAGCTCCTCGTCCACCGTGAGCCGCAGGCGGTCCTTGGGCTCGTGGAATAGCTTCAGATCTGCCGCGTTCATACAGATGCCTCCCGGGCTCCGGCCGCTTCTGCGTCCCTGCCCTGCCACTTCTCGTAGATATCCGCGATCACGTCGTCAATGGGCGCGCGGTGGGTCTCCACGTCCAGGACTTCCGTCTGCGCGCCGGCCTGTTCCAGCAGGTCCGCGATGTTTACGTGGGAGGCGTCAAAGACATATTCGTGCCTCCCACCCTCCGATTTAACCAGCTCCGCGCCTCGCAGTGCAGGAGGCTGTCCCTCCGGCGTCTCCAGCATCAGGTGTCGGCGGTCCGCGAACTCACGGCGGAGCTGATGGAAGTCCCCGTCGAAGGCTATCCGGCCGCGGTCGATCATCACGATGCGCCCGGCGAGCTGCTCCAAATCCGACATGTCGTGGCTGGTCACCATCACTGTTACGTTCTTCGTTCGGTTGATGTCCTTGATGATCTGGAGCAGGTTCCGCTTGGCCAGGACATCCACGCCGATGGTCGGCTCGTCCAGGAAGAGTATCTCCGGCTCGTGGATCAGGGCGAGCGCCAGGTCCGTCCGCATCCGCTGTCCGAGGCTGAGCTCGCGCGCCAGGCTGTTGAAGAACTCTCCGAGGTCCAGGAGCTCCTTCACGTAGCCCAGCATCCGGTCAAACCGCTCGCGAGGCACGTCCCACACCACACGCTTCCACTCGAAGGTAGCCGCCACAGGCTGGTCCCACCAGAGCTCCGTCCGCTGGCCGTAGACGACGCCGATTCGGCCCACGTACCGCACCCGGTCCCGCACGGGGTCGAAGCCGAGAGAGCGAACCGTGCCGGCGTCCGGCGCGAGCATGCCGGAGAGCAACTTCACCGTGGTGCTCTTGCCGGCGCCGTTGGGACCGGCGTACGCCACAATCTCGCCGCGCTGAATAGTGAGCGAGACATCCTGGAGCGCCCGCACCGCGCGGATGCGGGGGCGGAGCAGATTGCGACCGACGTGCCACCAGTGCTCCGACGGCTGGCGCTGGCGGAAGGTCTTGCAGACGTGGCTCAGCTCAACGACGGTGTCCGAAGCTGAGATAGCGTTGTGAGCCCGTGCGGGCATAGTGTCTCATCCCCCGGTTGAACAGCCAGGCGGCGGCCGATGCGAGCAGGACCGCGGCAGCGGGTGTCGCCGCGGAGCGCGGCCCGATGGGCTCCAGTCCGGCCAGTGTCCGGCAGGGCGCCCACGCCACCAGTCCCGCCGGCACAAAGACGATCAGGCCCACAATGAGCGTGGGAGCCAACCCGTCCAGCGGAAAGCTCTTGAGCGTGTTGACCAGGCCCATGGCGTTGCTGCTAATCTCCTCGGCGGCCACCGGCGCCCAGAAGGCGGCGCAGCCCCACAGGTAGGAGAAGGAGATCATAATAGCCATCGATGCCCCCATGTTGAGCATGAACAGCCCCACCCAGAGCGGCGTCACGTGCACCGGCAGGTGGGCCGCGGCCCACCAGGTCAGCGCCACTCCCGCCGCGGCCCCCATCGAGCCGGAGACCGGGAGGAAGCCCTCCGTCAGCAGCGCCATCCAGACCGGCTGCGGCTGGATCAAGATGTGGTCGAGCTGGCCCCGGCCGATGCGCCGGCTGATCCAGGCGACGTTGTAGCCGAAGAACATGTCCGTGGTCCCGCGGACCAACGCGGCAAATCCGAGCATGAACAGGACCGGGTACTTGCCCCACGCGCCAATGCCGGAGAAGCGCTCCGCCAGGAGCAGGATCCCGGAGACCGCCGCGATGTTCAGCACGGCGTCTGACAGAGAGTACAGGCACAGGAGCCGGAAGTCCCGCGTCATCAGATTCAGGTCCAGGTAGGCATGGACCGCGAGCAGGCGGAGTATTCGTTTCATCCTCCCTGACTCACCAGCTTCTCCCGGCTTGCGCGCCAGGTCCAGGCGGCCAGGGGCCACAGGACGAGCGCCCAGCCCGCCTGCACCGACATCAGGAGGCGCGGGTCTCCGGTGCCGGTGTAGATGCGGAGTGGCGCCGAGGCCATGGAGGCAAACGGCAGCCACCCGAACACCCGGCCGAGCCCCCACGGCAGCAGCGCGAGCGGCAGCAGCGAGCCGGAGAGTAGGGAGGTCGCCGCGTCCCGGATGTAGGCCACGATCCACGGTCCCGCGCTCAGGTTCACCATCAGGGCCGCGAACAGGAAGTCCACGGCCAGACCCAACGTTATCGCGAGCAGCAGGCTCGGCATGAACATGAGACCCGCTGCCAGGCTCGCCGGCAGTGGGTCGACTCCGAGCATCGGCGCGGTGACCAGCAGCGGCGCGGAGCAGAAGACGAAACCGGCGAGCCACCGGCCGAGACTGGTGGATACCAGCGCCGGCACCAGCCTCATGGGCCGGAGGAGCAGGTTGATCAGGCAGCCTTCCCATAACATGTACTCGATGTATGTGCGTGCATAGAGCTGCTCCGCGAAGATCTCACTCACCAGCGTATAGGTGAGCACCGCACCCAGCGTCATCCCGGATACAGGCCCGCGACCGGCCAGGATAACGCGCCAAAGTCCGAGCAGCACGGCGACGCGCAGGAAGCGCAGCAGGTAGTCGGCCAGGAAGAGCACGCTGTCGTTCACGTGCCCCCCAGCCTCCATCCAGGCGGTCTTCCCCAGTTTGCGGAGGATCGCAGTGCTCACCAATGCAGCTCCTAGGCGCAGCAGACTTCGACGGTCTCGTCTGCTGCCGTTTCCTCGACGTCCTCGTCCTCCCGCACGAAGAGGCGGGTGTAGTGGACGATCCGGACACCGCCCGGCAGCTCGTCGGTCTGCAGGACCTGGACGAGCGATCCGGTCTCCATGTCCCGGTAGATTCCGGGCTCGACGCGCTCTCCGGAGACGAAGATGCGCTGCAAGAGGGGTGGTTCAGACATCACAGCTCCCTTCTTCACTCAATGCACTCAATCGCGATGCGGCGGGCCGGGACGGCGCCCGGCCGCTACAGCCCATTCCGCGGACTCCCGTGTACAGGAGCCATGGAGGCGGCACAAGGATAGCTCCTGGTACACGACACCGGCGGTGGCGGACACGCTCATCAGCTCCCGACCCCGATGATCTGCGTCACCTGGCTCTGGGTCTCCACCAGCTTGAAGAACTCGCCTTTTTTATCCATCAGCTCAGCATGGGTGCCCATTTCCACAATCTCGCCCTTCTCGAGCACCACCAGCCGGCTGGCGTTGCGCAGAGTGGAGAGTCTGTGCGCGATGGCGAAGGTCGTCCGGCCCGAAATGAGCCGGGCGATGGCCTCCTGGATCTGCTTCTCTGTCTCCACGTCCACCGAGCTGGTGGCTTCGTCCAGGATCAGGATCCGCGGGTTGTGCAGGATGGCCCGCGCGATGGAGACGCGCTGCCGCTCCCCTCCGGAGAGCTTGGCGCCCCGCTCGCCCACCATCGTGTCGTACCCGTCCGGCTTGCCCAGGATGAAGTTGTGGGCGTTGGCCGCGCGGGCCGCCTCCACAATCTCCTCGAAAGCCGCCCCGGGCTTGCCATAGGCGATGTTCTCCGCGATGGTCCCGTTGAACAGGAACGGCTCCTGGAGCACCACGCCTATCTGCCTCCGCATTTCCTGGAGCGGGATCTGTCGGTAGTCCACCCCGTCGATTAGCACGCTGCCGGCATCCGGCTCGTAGAAGCGGCAGATCAGGTTGATAGTCGTGGACTTGCCCGCCCCGGACTTGCCGACCAGGCCGATCATCTCTCCCGGCTCGGCGGTAAAGTCAAGCCCCTTCAGTACCGGGTTGGACTTGTCGTAGCCGAACCGCACGTTCTGGAAGGAGACGCGGCCCTCGATGTAGTGGCCCTGCTCCGTTCCAGTCTGGTAGTCCTCCTTCACCGTGTCCATCACCTCAAAGATCCGCTCGGCGCCGGCCATAGCGCGGCTGAACCAGTTGTTGAGCTGCCCGAACCATTGGAGCGGCCCGTACACGAGCGTGATCAGCGAGTTCACCTTCACGAAGTCGCCCAGCGTAATCTGACTGCTGTAGACCATGTAGCCGCCCACGCTCCAGTTGATAAGCTGTCCCAGCGCCGTGAAGAAGGTCATGGAGCCGAAGACCGTGTACCAGCGCGAATCCGCGTGGACGCCAGAATCCCGCAGCTCCGCGTTGCGCCGCAGGAACTTGTCGTTCTCCAGGTCCTCCTGGGCGAACGCCTTCACCACGCGGATGCCTGAGAGCGATTCATTGAGGTGCATGTGGAACCGCGCCCACTTCTGGCCCACCCGGAAGAACATCTGGGACATGGGCTTCCAGAAGACCATGCTGATGGTCAGCACCACCGGCATGGGCGCCAGGACGCAGAGCGCCAGCCGCCAGTTGGTAAAGAACAGGAAGACCACGATCCCCACCATCAGCAGGCCGTTCGAGACGACGTAGGGCAGTCCGTCCACCAGGAAGCCCCACACGCGGTCGGTGTCCTGCGTCACCCGGCTCGCGATGGCGCCCACCTGCTTTTTATCGAAGTAGTTGAGCTGCAGGAACTCGATGGCACGGTAGAGCCGCGACCGCAGGTCCGCCGCGATGTAGCCGGCCAGGAAGGCGATAAGCCGCCCGGTCCAGATCTGCACTGCCGTGGAGGCCACCACCACCAGCAGCCACATGCCAATGAACCCGTAGAGCCGCGGCAGGTGCGCGTGCGGCGTGAGCACGCCATCGATGATGCGGCCCTGGAGCTGGGGCGGCACCAGGTTGATGGCCGCCTGCACGATGGCCAAACCCGTGAGCAGCCCCGCCTCCAGCCGATAGGGCTGCAAGTAACTCAGTATGCGGCCGAACGTCTTGCGGCGGTTGACGCAGGCGGGACAGATCCCATCCTTCTCCGGCAACAGCCGGTTGCATCTGGCGCAGCGGATGCGCTCCTGCTTCAGGTTGATCAGAAGCTGCTCGCGCTTGGCTAGCTGCTCGATGCCGCGCGCCGCCTCCGAGAAGCGGGCGGCGTCCGTCATGGAGTAGGAGATGATGGGGATGATCTCGCCTTGATGGGTCGTGATCTCCAGCCGCCCTCCTCCTACCAGGGGCTCGTTCCGCGCCGACTTGACATCCGAGATGGGGATCTGGAAGGAGACGGCCCCTCCTGGATCCAGCACCCGGGCGAGCTCCCGCGTGACCTCCAGGGTTCGGCGGCCAAAGTGGCCGTCGTCGTCCAGATCCCCTTCGAGCACGATTAGCGTCTCGTTGTCCTCAGGACGCGCCGGGGGGGCCGGTGTTTCCTCTCCACGGCGCGCCGAATCGATACCGGACATTGCCTGACTCCTGTAACTGCTGAGCAGATGAGGAGTGCTGGAATGATGGAGTACTGGAGGAGGGTTCCAGAATCCGGAACCCTGAACTCCAACACTCCGCTACTCCATTACTCCCGTGCCTCACCGACGGGCGGAGCAAACAAAAAGGCCGCGAGCCTCGCTCCGCATAATGCGTTGCGCCCGCAGCCTGGGATGGACAAAATATGGTCGAAAGTGCCTAGACCATGGACCCTCCGGAGGACGGGCGGCAACCAACACCACTCGGGACAGCGCCAAACAGACGCACGATTCCCTGAGTGCGGGAGGCGCGCGCATGCGCGAGCGGGTTAACCAGGCGGAGCCAACTCAACATCGGTTGTTCGGTTGGGTCGCGGTCGACACCACGCCCCTCCTCCTTTCGTAGCAGTGCGCGCAGTATACACCGCGGCCGTCTGAAGAGTCAACGGCATCCCGGATCTTTTTCACCACAGAGGACGCAGAGAGCGCAGAGAAAGTCGGATGAGGGGATGAGGAGATGAATGGATGAGGGGCTCGGACTCCTACCACGCCAAGTTCCTAATCTCTTCGTGGTTACTCCGGCTCTGTGTGCTCTGTGCCCTCTGTGGTGAACGCCTTCCGAGCGGGCGGAGGATTTGCTCGGCGCAGCGAGGAATCCCGGGCTAGTGCATGGAGCGGGGGATGGAGATGGAGAACAGGTACGTCATCGGAGTGGACGTGGGCACGGGCAGCGCGCGGGCGGGACTGTTCGACGCGGGCGGCAGGATGCTCGCCTCGGCGGTCGAGCCGATCCAGTTGTGGAAGCCGAAGCCGGACTACGCCGAGCAGTCCTCTGAAGACATCTGGAGCGCCGTCTGCAAGGTGACCCGCGCCTGCCGCGAGAAGGCGGGAGCGCCCGCGGAGGCCGTAGCCGGTATCAGCTACGACGCTACCTGCTCCCTGGTCGTTCTGGACCGTGCCGGCAAGCCTCTGGCAGTGAACGAGGAGGGGGCGGACGAGCGCAATATCATCGTCTGGATGGACCACCGCGCCCTGGCGGAGACGGATGAGATCAACGTCGGCAGCCACGACGTGCTCCGGTACGTGGGCGGCCGGCTCTCCCCGGAGATGGAGACTCCCAAGCTACTTTGGATCAAGCGCCACCTGCCCGGGACCTGGCAGGCAGCAGGCAAGTTCCTGGACCTTGCGGACTTTCTCACATACCGATCCACCGGGATCGACGCCCGCAGCCTTTGCACCGTGGCGTGCAAGTGGACCTTCCTGGGGCATGAGGGACCGGCGGGCAAATGGGACAAGGGGTACTTCGGCAAGGTCGGCCTCAGCGACCTCTTCGACGCGGAGAAGGTTGTTGAGGACGTACGGCCGATGGGCACGGACCTGGGCCGGCTCACCGGCGCCGCGGCCCGCGAGCTGGGTCTTACCACCGGCTGCGCGGTCGGCGTGGGCATCATCGACGCGCACGCCGGGGGGCTGGGGCTGCTCGGGGCCGTGTGGGAAGGGACGGAGGAGCGCGACTTGGCGGACCTGGAGAGCGGGCTGGCGCTAATTGGAGGAACGTCCAACTGCCACATGGCGGTCTCCAAAGAGCCGCGGTTTATCGACGGCATCTGGGGGCCGTACTATGGCGCGATGGTGCCAGGGATGTGGCTCACGGAGGGTGGCCAGAGCACTGCCGGGAGCGCCATCGACCACGTGATCCAGGACCACGCCAACGCGCCCAAACTGGAGGCCGAGGCGCTGGCACATGGCGTGACGGTCTACGAGCTGCTTAACCGAGAGGTGGAGCGGATCCAGACCGAGGAGGGCCGGGGGCCGGAGATCACGCGCAACCTGCACGTGCTGCCCTACTTCCTGGGCAACCGCTCGCCGCATGCGGACCCGCACGCAAGGGCCATGATCGACGGCGTGTCGTTGGACGAGTCCATCACCTCGCAGGCGCTCCGGTACTATGCGACTATCCAGGCGGTGGCCTACGGGACGCGGGACATCATCGCGGAGATGAACAGGGCAGGCTACAAGATAGACAAAATGTACGTCACCGGCGGCGGGACCAAGAACCCGCTCTGGGTGCAGGAGCACGCGGACGCCACCGGCTGCACCATCCTGTTGCCGCGCGAGCCAGAGGCGGTGCTTCTGGGGGCCGCCGTGCTGGCGGCGACGGCGGCAGGCCTCTACCCGGACATCTATGCCGCCATGCAGGGGATGAGCGGCTCCGGCGAGGCGGTCCGGCCGCGGCCGGAGACCGCCGAGTACCACAAAGCCAAATTCGCCATCTTCCAGGACCTGTACAGAGAACAGAAGCACCGCCGCGAATCCATGGCGCGGTTCTGAGACAGCCTAACTCAA
>CAYNFH010000011.1:0-9815 GCA_964396385.1 uncultured Chthonomonadaceae bacterium
ATGCGGCGGAGCGTGCTCACGGCGGTGCGGCGACGCTCCATGGCCTGGCCCACCTTGAGTGTCAGCAACTCGTACACGTCCACGCCTGGAACATTCTTTTCTAGGTAGTCGAATGCGCCGCGCCGCATCGACTCCACAGCGTTGACCACGTTGCCGTACGCGGTGAGGACCAGCACCTCTGTGAACACGTCGTGGGCGATGGCGTCCTGGAGCACGGTCAGGCCGCTGTCGGTCTCCTCCATGGACATGTCCGTGATCACCACGTCGAAAGGCTGCTGCTGCGAATCCAGGACCTCCGCGGCCTCGGCCGCGCTCGCAGTGGCGGTGACCTGGTACCCTTCGCGCTCCAACCGCCGTTTCAGGGCGGCCCGCACGTCCTCTTCGTCATCCACCAATAGTATGCGTGACATGTACTCACTCCTGCTCCCTTCACCCACCATTTGCGGGCAGGAACACTAGAAACCGGGCGCCGTCGCCGGGGGTGCCAACTTCACGAATGAGGCCCTGGTGCGCCTCGATGATTCCTTTGACGATGGAGAGGCCCAGCCCCATACCCTTTACCCGCGACGTGTAGAACGGCTGGAAGATTCGTTCTTTGTTCTCCTCCGGCACGCCGGGCCCCTCGTCGGCGAACTCCACCTGCACGTATTCACGCGCGTGCGCCAGACGGTATCGTACCCTGTCCGCCTGATTCAGAAGCCGGGTGGAAACCCGCAATTCACCCGATTCAGGTTGAAAGCTGACGGCGTTCTCTATCAGCTCGGAGAACGCGCGCTTGAGGCGAGTCGCGTCACAGCGGATGGGAGGGATGCGCTTTGCCGGCTCAAGCCGGAGCCGAACCGAGGAGCGCTTCGGAAAAGTCTCCTCGACCGCCTCGCGCACCACCTGGTTGATATCGCACTCTGCGAGGGTGACCTGCGTGGCCATGACGTAGTCGCGGAACTCGCGCAGGATCTCCTCCAGCCGCTGGATTCCCTGCTCCATGCTGCGGGCCAGCAGCAGGACCTCGTTGCGCTCAGGGCAGTCGTTCATGGATTCCACCATATGCTTCAGCTCATTTAAGTCGCCCTTGAGCGCGAAGGACCGGTTGCCGATCATGTGCGCGGAACGCGCCGACAGCTCACCCCAGGCTGCCATTCGCTCTGAGCGCACGAGCCTCTGAAAGTTGCGAGCGTTCTCGATGGCCGTCCCGAGCTGGCTCGCGATAGCTCCCAGGAGCCGCTCGTCCGCGTCCGTGAAGCGGTTGCTGAACCAGGAAGCCTGGCTCTTTCGCCGGAGGACCCGCAGCACGCCCAGAATCTTATCCCGGCTGATGATGGGCACCGCCAGATACGGCCCCGCCTCCTCATCCGGCAGCTCCTGCGGCGTGGGGCTCCAGCGCGGGTCGGCTGCCGGATCTTCCAGTCGCACGGGCTCCGCCTCGCGCGCGACCCAGCCTGTAAGCCCCTCGCCGAGGTAGTAGCTCGCCTTGCCTATCCGGCCCGCGAAGAGACAACAGGAGGCGCGGAGCACCAGGTGGTCCGTCTGATCGTCCAACAGGTAGACCGAGCAGTCCTCGAACTGGAGAACCGTGGAGGCAACGTCCACGACCTTCTGGCAGATGGCGTCCTCCTCCAGCGTGCTTGCCAGCGTCTTCCCGATCTCTACGAGCGCCGCTTCACGGGACTGAAATCCATCCAACGTGAGGGCGGCGGCCGCAGCGTGTGCGAGGGCGGAGAGGCGCAGGACGTCTTCCGGACCGAAGGCGTCCTCCCGCTCACTGTCCACGTTGATGACGCCCAGGGTGCGGCCCTGACCTCCGAGGATAGGGACGGCGATCTCGCTGCAGACGTCATCGAAGTACTTTAGATAGTAGGGATCCCTGGTGACGTCCGGGCTGATGTAGGGCTTGCCTGTAACGGCAACGTGGCCGGTAATTCCGTGCTGAGTCTCGTTGGAAAGGAGCAGCCGCAGCCGCCGGTTCTCCTCCGACCAGCCCTCTCCCGCGGTATAAGCAACCTCCAGCTCGCCTGTCTCATGACTAACCACGGCGAGGAAGCCGCGCCGGCCGCACACCGCCTGCAGGCTCGCATCCAGCGCCTCCTGCAGGGCCTGCTTACGCCTTCGCGGGCCGCGAATGGCGTGTTCGAGGAGGGTATTGAGGGTCTGGAGGAAAGGTTCGTCATGACCGCTCATCGCGCGGACATTATAGCGCGAATTGAGTGATGGGTGATAGGTAATAGGTGAGGGGCGGGTAGTGCCCTCCGTATGAATGTGTAGAGCGCACCAGTTTGTCATCCCGAGCGTTCCCTCTGTCATCCCGAGCGCGGGTGAGCCGCGCTTTGGCCGCGAAAGCGGACAGCGGCGAGAGCCGGCCCCTGGGGAGGGACCTGCTTTACGACAACTGCGCGTACTCAATTGCTCTCGCCAATGAAACGAACATTCTCACTCTCCTCCTCCATCGTCCTTTTCGCGTTGGCGCACATCGGGGCGGGGGAGGAAGTGCGTCCGCGCGGTTACACGCTGGTGGATCTGGGGCCAGGATGTACGCCACGGGCGATCAACAACGCGGGCGAGATCGCGGGGTACTACTACAGCTCCAAGGCGCAGGCGAACCATGCGTGCGTCTGGATAGACGGAGCGCGGAAGGACATCGGTACGCTGGGTGGACAGGCAAGCTTCGCCACGGCTGTAAGCGACCACGGGCAGGTGGTGGGCTGGTCCGTGCCGGGGAGTGGCGAGGCCGGCCGCGCGTTCACCTGGGGCGGCACGCAGATGCGGAGCGTGGGCGTGCTGCCCGGCGGGATCTTCAGCAAGGCCCTCGGCGTGAACTCTTCCGGCCAGATCGCGGGAGAGTCCGACGTGCCATCGGAGTCCGAACACGCCTTCCTCTGGAGCCATGGACGGATACTGGACCTCGGAGTACTTCCTGGCGGCGGATTCAGCAGTGCCCGCGCTATCAACGCACAGGGGACAGTAGTAGGCGTAGCGGGCAACGGACATGGCGATGACCGGGCGTTCCTGTACGGAGACGGCTATATGAAGGACCTGGGGGCGCTGGGCGGTCGCGCGGCGCACGCCAATGCCGTCAGCGATATCGGCGCGGTAGTCGGCGCGGCACAGCGGGCCGACGCCGCGGGTCACGCCTTCCTGCGCATGAACGGAGAATTGCGTGACATCGGCACGCTGGGCGGCTCACGGTCGGAGGCGTTCGGCGTCAATACGGCCGGCGAGGTGGTGGGTGAATCGGGCATTCCGGGCAGCCATGACGCCGTCCGCGCGTTCCTCTATCGCTCCGGTCGCATGGTGGACCTGAATCGCCTCGTGGCCGCCCCGGGCTGGGTGCTCACAACCGCGTATGCCATCAACAACCGCGGTCAGATTGTGGGGAGCGGCACACTGGGTGGGGAGGCGCATGGGTTTCTGTTGGAGCTGAGGTGAGCAGTGTTGGTTGAAGGGTGATAGTTGAGAGCCGGATCCGGATTCCGGCTGCTCCCCCAGTATTGGGGGCTGCGGGGCTTCCGCAGCCCATCACCTATCACCTTCCGGGAAAGAGCTGCGTCCAGAACAGTATGAGCGATAGGATCACCAGCACAGCGGTAGTAGTCCAGGCGATGAAATTATACGTGCGGCTATTGGTGTAGTGGCCCATCAGGCGCTGCTTATTCACGAGCATCAGCATCAGCACCAGAATGATGGGCAGCAGGACGGCACCCACAATGTTCGGGAGGATGATCAGGTAGGAAAGGTGGGCCGGGAACAGCATCACCACCAGCGCGGAGGCAAAGATTATGAAGGTAAACACGCCTACAAACAGGGGCGCCTCGCGCGTGCGGCGGCCCACACCGGACTCCCAGCCCAGCGCCTCCGTCACTGCATAGGCCGTAGAGAGAGGCACGGCCACCGCCCCAAAGCAGGACGCGTTGAAGAGCCCGATGGCAAAGAGCGCCGTAGCGAGCGGTCCGGCAATCGGCGCGAGCGCCTTCGCGACTTCCCCCGCGTCGTTCACGCTGTGGATATTGGCGACGTAGAGCGTGGCCCCGCAGCAGACGATGATGAAATAGGCGATGAAGTTGGTGAAGAACGCGCCGAAGAACACGTCGGCGCGCGTGACAGGGTACTCCTCAGCGGTGAGGCCTTTATCCCTTATCGAGGACTGGATGTAGAACTGGCCCCACGGGGTGATGGTGGTCCCGACGACGTTGATGATCATGAACACGTAGGGGCCGATCGGCGCCACCTTCTTCAGGTCCGGGACGAACGTCTCTTTCAGCACCTGGCCCCAGTTGGGATGCGCCAGAAACGCGCTTACAATGTAGAACAGGTAGATGAGCGAGAGGCCCAGAAGGATCCGCTCCAGCCGCCTGTAGGTACCCCGCGCTACCAGCAGCCAGACTATCACCGCGACTAGCGGCAGAACAAAGTAGCGCGCCCCCGATCCCAGGTACAGCTCCACCGCGGCAAGGATGCCGGCGAACTCCGAAATGGTAGTGCAGAAGTTGGCCACCAGGAGCGCGGCCATCGCCAGCAGGGTGATCTTGATGCCGTACTCTTCGCGGATAAGATCCGCCAGCCCTTTGCCGGTCACGGCCCCCATGCGCGCGCAGATCTCCTGCGCCACCCCCAGCGCGATAGTGGAGATGACCAGCACCCACAGCATGGCGTACTGGTACTGCGCGCCGGCCAGCGAGTAGCCGTAGATGCCGCTCGCATCGTTGTCGGCGTTGGCGGCAATGATGCCGGGGCCGACGATGGCGAACAGCGTCCCTATTCGGCTGGCGAGGAGCGGCGCGCGGCGGCGCATGGGCGTTCCCCCGGCAAGCGAGCACACGGCGGGACGCGGCGGTGCGCGTCCGCACTGTAGCAAGTTAACCGCGTGTTGCTTCGGGCCGCCCGAGGGAGGGGCGCGCAGGCAGAGCGGGAGGCGCGAGCCGCTCTCGCCTGGACTGAAGGTCAGGCAGGGAGGAGAGGGGCCGCACCGCCGCCCGCGGGCGCGCTGCGCCTGCCGGGACGGCCGTCGGTACTATGGCCTGGATCGGTAGACATCGAGTATCTTGTCGGAGGCGCGGAATGATATGCCGCCCCGCCCGGCGCCCGTATTGTACCGCATAGACGCGCAGAGAAGGCAGATCGACGCCGCGTGGTTGGGCCGGCAGCGGACGGGTTGACTTCCGTCGTTGGATTTGGCTACGATAGGCTGTCCGGACCCCGAGGCAAGAGGGGCGCCGGAAGTTCCAGACTGAGACGACCGCAGGCAAGGGCGGCGGCAGGTTCGCGCCGCAAGTCGATGGGGAGGCCCGCGGATCGCGGCAATGCCAGGCCAGCAAGAGTGGCCCAGGCGGCGCTGATCGATCCGGAGCCTCCCCGCTTTGTTTGGGAGCCTTTCGCCGCCCGTGCCGTCAGAATCGGTCGGCGGTTGAACAGCCATGGGTGGCCTGCAGCTATTCTGGATGATCCTCATAGCCTCCGTAGTGGCCATCGTCACGCGGAGGATTCGAGCGCCGTATGCGCTCGCACTGGTGGTCACCGGTCTGGCGATCGGAATCCCCCGTCTGCTCCCGCACGCGCGGCTGGATCCTACTTTGCTCCTTACCGTCTTCCTCCCACCCATCCTGTTCGAGGCGGCAATCAACCTCCGCACGGACGCGCTGCGCAAGAACTGGAAGCCTATCTCGGTCTACTCGCTGGCCGGCACGGTGCTCTCCACTCTCATCGCGGGCCGGCTGGCCGCCTGGGCGCTTCACCTGCCGCTGCCCGTGGCGCTCGTCTTCGGCGCGCTCATCTCGCCGACCGACCCCATCGCGGTGATAGCGGTATTCCGGCACCTGCGCGCCAGCCCACGCCTCACGCTCATCATGGAAGCGGAGAGCCTGCTCAATGACGCGGTGGCGGTGGTGTTGTTCGTTGTTCTGCTGGCCGCGCAGGCCGGCCACCACGCAACTGTTGCGGATGCGTTCTGGCAGTTCGTGAAGCTGTCTGTCGGCGGGGCGCTGGTCGGCGCTGCCGTCGGCGGGCTCGCGTCGCGGGTCCATCACAACATCGACGACCATCTGGTGGAGATCACGCTGACCACGGTGGTCGCGTTCGGGTCGTACCTGGCGGCGGAAGCACTGCACGTTTCGGGCGTTATGGCGGTGGTGGCGGCGGGGCTGGTCATCGGCAACCTGGGGATGCCGGTCTCCATGTCGCCGGGGACCCGGCTATCGGTCTCGGCGTTCTGGGAGTACGCGGCCTTTGTCGTGAACTCCATTGTGTTCCTGCTCATCGGAATAGAGGTCGCCTATGTCCACTGGGCCGATAAGATTCTGCTGGCGGCCAACGCAATTGTAGCGGTCCTCATCGGCCGAATGGCCATCTATCCTCTGTCGTGGATCCTCAACCGCATGGGTGGGGAGGTGCCGCTAGCATGGCAGCATGTTCTGGTCTGGGGAGGGCTGCGCGGCGCCCTCTGTATGGCCCTGGCGCTGCGCCTATCCGATGGATTCCCGCGGAGGGACGTGCTGATTGCCGCGACTTTTGCGGTGGTCGCATTCTCCCTCCTGGCGCAGGGATTGACGGTGGCACCGCTGCTCAAGTGGCTGAGGCTGGCGCAGGAAGCGCCCACGGACAGCGCGGACCAGGGACGGCTGGCGGCGGAGATGGTGGCCTGCCAGGCGGCGCTCCTGGAGCTCGAGCGACTGCGCGCTTCGGCCGCCCACCCCTCCTTGAGCATCGAGGCACTGATGGACCGTTACCGCGGCCGGCTGGAGGAGCTGGAGCAGGTGATGGATGCCGAGCAGCCGGCGTTCCGTGCGGTGCAGGAGCGGGAGACGGCGCGCGCCCGGATGCGGGCGCTTCAGGCGGAGAAGAGCGCTTACCGGGAGGCGCGCCATCGCGGGTGGCTGCGGGAGCCGGACTGGCAGGAGATATCCACGCGGATCGACCGGGAGCTGGTAGAGCTGCGGGCGGAAGGGGACAGGTGATACTGTGCACTACGGACCGTCGACGTCCTCACCGTCGCCGCGGCTCCGGCCGAAGAATTAAGGAGTGCTACCGGATTCGTCTCGGCTACTCCGGATCCTCAATCTCCTGTCGAGCCAGTAGCTGTGGCGCCGGCTGGTGTCGAATTGGACAGCCTTGTCGCCGTACCGCACCGTGCACGGCTGGCCGGCGTGCGATACGATGGTCGCTCGCGTAAGCTTGCCGGCGCTCCACTCGATGTCCACGGTTAACCCGCCCCGTGCCAGCAGCCCCCTTACTGAGCCAGCGGGCCAGGCACCGGGGAGCGCCGGCAGCAGGTGGAGCACTCCCGTGTGGCTCTGCAACAGCATCTCCGCGATGCCCGAGGTCGCGCCGAAGTTACCGTCGATCTGGAAGGGCGGGTGCAGGTCGAACAGGTTCGGCGCGGTGCGTTCCGGCGTCAGCAGGTCCGTATGGAGCTTGTGTGCACGGTCCCCATCCAGCAGTCGGGCCCACAGATTGATCTTCCACGCCAGGCTCCAGCCCGTGGCCATGTCCCCGCGCATCTCCAGGGAATTGCGAGCGGCTGCGAACAGCTCCGCGGTGGCCCGAGGCGTTATCTGGTTGCTCGGAAAGAGGCCGTAGAGGTGGGAGACGTGGCGGTGGTGCTGCTCCGGCGCGTTGGCATCCCAATCCTCCAGCCACTCCTGAAGCTGGCCCAGATGGCCGATCTGCATGGGGGCGAGCCTCTCGCGGGCGGCGGCGACGCGCTCCCGCAGGTCTGAATCCACTCCTAGTATATCGGTCGCGCGAGCCAAGGCGTGGAAGAGGTCCCGCAGTATCTGCATGTCCATCGTGGGCCCGGCGCAGATAGAGACGCCGGGGTGGTGCGCGTTCTCCGGCGACACCGACGGGCAGGTGACCAGCCAACCGTGCTCAGGATGCGGCACCAGCGCGTCCAGAAAGAACTCCGCAGCGCTCTTCAGTACCGGATACATCTTGCGCAGGGTGGCGCGGTCCTGGGTGAACTCATAGTGGTCCCAGATGCTCTTGCAGAGCCACGCCCCGCCGCTGGGCCACATTCCCCAGAAGGCGCCGTCGACGGGCGCGGTGCCGCGCCAGACATCCGTGTTATGGTGCGTCACCCATCCGCCCGCGCCATACTGCTCCTTCGCCGTGCGCTGCCCCGTGACCGCGAGATCCTTAAGCATCTGGAAAAGAGGCGCGTAGCACTCCAGCAGGTTCGCGGGCCCGGCGGGCCAGTAGTTCATCTCCGTGTTGATGTTGATGGTGTACTTGGACTGCCAGGGCGGGTCCAGGCTGTCGTTCCAGAGTCCCTGGAGGGTCGCGGGCTGGCCCCCCGGACGGGAGCAAGAGATGAGCAGGTACCGGCCGAACTGGAAGTGCAGCGCCGCGAGCTGCGGATCGTTGCCGTACTTATAGGCGGCAATACGCTCGTCGGTGGGTGCTAGGTGTTGGGCATTGGGTGTGGGGCCGTGGAGATCCAGCTCCACGCGGCGGAACAGGCGGCGGTGCTCCGCCAGATGGGCGGAGCGGAGCTGGTCGTAGGACTTTCGCGCTGCGCCGTCAACATGGTGGCGGGCGACGCCCGCCGCGTCGCCAGTCACGTCCCGGTAGCTCCGGTAGCTGGTGGCCATGGAGATCAGGACAGTAGCCGAGCTGGCGCCGGATACCTCCACCGAGTCCGCCTGCGTACGGATCGTTCCGCCCGTGGTGACCACTCGCGCTATCGCCGCGAACCGGATGGCGCCGGGTATGTCCTGGTACTCGCCGCCGTGGCCGAGCATGGTGAGGGTGTCTGCTGCCGGTGTCTCCGGAGTGATGGGCAGCGGGCTCTCGAATCCAAACCGGAAGGCTATCTTTCCAGGCTGGTCGGCAGTAAGGCGCACGATGATCACCTGGTCCGGCGCGCTAGCGAAGGCGTGCCGCTCGTAAGTTACGCCATCGGCTCGGTATCGGACCCGCGTGATGGCGGTGTCGAGGTTGAGGTCGCGGAAGTATTCAGTGGGCTGCTCGTGAGGAAAGGTGAGGAGGAGGCTACCGACCGTCTGGTAGGGCATCTGCCGGAGCGGGCGGCTCATAAAGCGGGCGTTCACCAGATCCTGCGCTTTGGCCCACTCACTGGCGAATACCAGCCGCCGGATCTCCGGCAGGGCGGCGAGTCCGTCCGGATTGGCATAGTCGTGCGGGCTTCCGGCCCAGAGAGTGCCCTCATTGAGCTGGAGGCGCTCTTCCGGCACGCCGCCGAAGACCATGGCGGCCAGCCGGCCGTTGCCGATGGGTAGCGCCTCCAGCCACTGGCGCGCGGGACGGCGGTACCAGAGGGTGGTCCGCGCAAGCTCCTCCCCCTTGGGCGCGGCACTCGCGTCTGCCGGCCACACCGACTCTCCTTCCGTCATTGCTGCCCCTGTGGCCACCATCGCCTTGAGAACGGTCCGACGGGAAAGTCGCATAAGTAACTGTTTACCTCAAGCAGGGAGGACGGGAGACAGACGACCGGAGACGGATCCGGATCCGTCCGTCCTTCGTCCTCCGTCATCGGTCGGTTCGTTCGAGCGCGGCGCGGTCCCAATGACCCAGGTCGGCAGCGGCCTCGTAGGTGGTCTGGAGGAACTCCAGCAGCGTATGATCCGGATGCTCCGAATGGCGGACGCTCTCATACGGCAAGAGGAACTCGCGCATATCGGGCGAGTAGAACGCGTCCGCCGGCCGGACCGGCGCTTCCCCGAAGCCGGTCGGCTCCGGGTAGGCATAAGCATAGAAGCTTGCGTCCATCCCGAAACCGCCGGGCCAGAACCCCGCGCTGCTCACCTCGTGCGAGTACGCCTCGCGGGCGACCCAGATGGGCAGCAACCCTCCGCCGGGGTGGGGCGGAG
>CAYNFH010000011.1:9825-22841 GCA_964396385.1 uncultured Chthonomonadaceae bacterium
AAGAAGTGAATGGGGCTCACCTTGCCCAGGAACCGCGTCCGGAACTCCTTGAACACCCGGTCCGACTGGACCAGGACGCGCCACAAGCGGTTGGCATACTCCGGGTCGTACGACGCGTGTCGGGTATCCTGCTCGAACGAGATGGGATCCGGCACCTCGGAGGGCGTGGTCCGGATGGGTACGCGGATGTCCAGCTCACGCAGCACGGCGATGACCTCGCGGTAGAACTCTGCTACAGACTGCGCCGCCAGCGGGAGGGTTCGAGACCTGCCGTCGCTGGTGGTGATAAGGAGGCGGTGGTCCACGAAGTCGAAGTCGATCTGGAAGGTGCGCCTGTCGCAGGGGATGGGCGCAGTGGTAAGTCCGCGGGAGGTAACGTAGAGCGTTACGTGCCACCAGTGGTTGATGGGCGCGCACTGCGCCATGCGGATCTTGCCCACTACCTGCGTCCACATGTGCAGGGTGGCGTACGTGTCCTGCCACTCCGACAGCGACAGCGCCGGCCAGACCTCGCTTTGGGAATTCTGCTGCATTGGCATGTGTGGGCATCCCCCAGACAGGGATTCGGATTCCCTATCGACAGGTCCTTGTTACTGCGCGGCCGGCTGCTACCCGGATCGAGTACACGGCAGGGACCGCGCCGGAAAGACAGAACTCATGGAAACATGGGACGAGGCTAGGGGTTATGGGTGAGTACCGATAGGATAGGGCCGGCGGCGAGGCAGGATTCGTGGCGCATTCTCGGGCCGGGCGCCGGCGGCACCATGATCGGGCCGACCATCAGCCCGCACGACTCCAGCCTGGTGGTCGAGCACTGCGACATGACCGGCGCCTACATTACCGCGGATGCCGGCCGCTCCTGGCGCATGTTCAACCTCCGGACCGTGGTGCGCTGCTTTACCTTTGATCCGGCCAGTCCGGACGTGATCTATGCCGGAAACATGGCGGTCTGGCGTAGCGCGGACCGCGGGCGTACCTGGACTATGGTCTGGCCGGACCCGGCGGACCGGAGCAAGGTGTACATCACCACCTTCGGCGGCAGCGTCTGGCACGGTCCCGCCACCGGCGATCCACACGCCCCGGAGGACCTCACCGGCCCAACGGGGTGGAGGCGGTAGTGTAAGCCGGCGCTGTACGGTGCAGAATTATAGCGTGCGGCGATCCCACCTCTTTGGTGCGCCGAGGCTATACACGGGCGTAGCCCAGCCCGCAGTTGGAGGGCTCGATCAGCACCGACCGGGCCGCCTCGCCCAGTACCTGCTCGAACTCCGGAGCCACACAGCGTCGCTCGTCCTGCCGGTGGAAGTCGTGGCACATCAAGGCGCCATCATGCTTCATCCTGGGCGCCAGCCTCTCCAGTACGCCCAGGGTAAACCCCGGCGTGTGCGCGCCGTCTTCAAACAGGAAGTCCAACTCTTCGGGTGGCTCCCAGTCGAACACGTCCTCACGCACGGGCCGGATATGCTCCATGTAGGCCGGCGGAACGCGAGAAAGGTCCGCTGCCGGATCCACCGCGTACACGACGCCGCTTCCGTTCCGCGCGCAGGCCGCCGCCAGGTGGGACGCGGAGCAGCCCACCAGCGAGCCCACCTCCACCAGCGTCTGCGGCTTGAGCGCCCGCACCACCGCGTAGAGCAGCTTACCCTCTACCTCCCAGACGCTGCCGCCCGGCCAGGAGGGGTTCTCCACCGCTCCGTACCCGCCAATCGCGTCCTCATCGGCGAATCGCGCCAGCTCTGCCGCGTCCAGGCCAAAGTCCTCGGCAACCTGCCCTAGCGCCTCCTCCCACGGCGTCGAACGGTCGTCAAGCTGCGGCTCGGCCAGTGCGCGGCGCAGGCTCCGGACCTGCTCGGCAGTCTGCTCATGGCCGGGGTTCAGCTCCAGCGCCCGTTCCATCCACTGGAGCGCCGTGCGGAGATCGTTGGCTCGCGTGGATGCCACGCCGAGCAGGAACGCTGCTTCCGCGACCCCGGCTTCTGCCAGGGCAAGCAGCAGCGGGATCGCTTCCCCCTCTCTCCCGCCCTGGAGCAGCCAGCGGGCCAGGACGAGCCGCGGTCCCGCAGCATCTCCCATGGTCGCCACGAGCGTTCGCAGGTATTGCTCCCCGCTCGCATCTTGAGCGCCTTCCGGCGCGACCGCCTCGGCAAGCCGCGCGCCAAGCGACGCCCATAGCTCTCCTGCCCCCTCCAGCGAGTAGACGCGCTGGAGCATGGCGCGCGCCGTGGTCATATCCAGCGCTTCCACCGCCGCGTGGAACAGCTCTACTACGCTCGGCAGGAACTGGGGCTGAGCCTCTACGGCCTTGAGCCACCATTCGCGGGCCTCGGCGTAGCGACCGAGTGACCGGCAGACGCCCGCCAGGTTGTGCCACGCCTTGTAGCCGACGATCGCTACGTCGATACTGGAGAAATGGTCCGCCGCATCGGATTCGAGGCACTTCAGGTAGTGCTCGCGCGCCTCCTCCAGGCGACCCTCAGCCGTGAGCAGGTGCGCCGCCTGGAAGCGGAGCTCCGGGTCCGCTCCCACGGCCTCCAGTCCCTGTTCCAGTGTGGCCAGCGCCTCATCCGTCCGCCCGAGCGCCCGCTGGGACATGGCCTTGAGCGCGTACGCCTTCCGCAGGTGGCTCTCGTCCGGCTGTGAGACGGCCAAGGAGCGCTCGAACCAGGCGACCGCCTCCTCGTGGTGCTCGCAATAGTGGTCCGTCATGCCGAAGTTGAAGAGGACGAAGGGGTGGTCCGGCCTCTCTACCAGGTCGAGCTTCAACAGCCTATAATCCCGCTCGCGCTTCTTCGCCTGGCCCTCGGGCGAGGTGTCATACCCGCTGTGGAGCACGACCGCGTTGCAGCGCACGACGGCGCCTCCCGGGCACAGCTTACGGAGGGATGGGAGGATCTGCTCGTGGATGCGCCCTTCGAAGGCGAGGCCGGGCACGTTCCGAAAGAGCTTGACATGATCCACCCGCGTGCCGGAGGCAGCAGTGCCGTCCTCCACAAACTGGACAGGCACCACAAAGCCAGCGACCCCGTGCGCCGCAGAGAGGGCCGCCTCCACAAGGGCCTCCCCGCTTGCAAACGGCAGCGTATCGTCCGCGTCCATCCAGAAGATCCAGCGGCCGTTCGCGTAGCGCATCGACTCGTTGCGGGCAGCGGCGAAACTATCGCACCAAGGGAAGTGGTAGACCTTCGCTCCTGCCGCCTCCGCAATCTCCACCGTCCGGTCCGTTGAGCCGGTGTCCACCACGATGACCTCGATGAAGAACGGCCGGGCGCTCTCCAGACAGGCGCCCAGGACACGTTCTTCATTACGCACAATCATGCAGAGGCTTATGCCCGGTCGCCGCGCCCGCTCTCGCGCCCGCCGCCTGCGCACGTCCGGGTGCAGCTCCGGCGCAAACCGGATGGGCACCCCTAAGGCAGGATTGTCCGGTGCGGGCGGCGCCAGCCCGGAAAGGTGAGAGGCGTAACCTGACTCCAGGTCCTCGCGCCACTTCTCTCGATAGAGCCGCTCATTGCGGGCCAGCAGTGCCCGCGCGTCAAGGTGCATGCGGGCCAGCGTCCGGGAACCGGTATGGTGGACGAAGCTCCGGGCGGCGATGACGAGCCTGTAGCCGGCGCGCCGCAGCCTGTAGCACAGATCGTTGTCCTCGAACATACCCAGCCCGAAGCGCTCGTCCAGCGGCCCGACCTCGCGGAGCGCTGCGCGCTTTACGGCCAGGCAGAAGCCGACCAGCATGTCCGTGTCCACGTCTTCCGCCTCACGCGCGGCGAAATCCTCGGCGAAGAGGTCCAGCGTCTCCAGGCTCGTGTAGGTGGGCACGATCTGCTGTCCGTGGCCGGCGTAGTTCGTGAGCGGGCCGGCCGCCGCGACGGCGCCCGAGGCTGTGAGCGCCTCGACCAGCCGGATGAGCCCCGCGCGCGGCACAACGGTATCGCTGTTGAGGAAGAGCACGATCTCCCCATCCGTCCCCTCGATCCCCTGGTTACACGCGCGGGCGAATCCTTCGTTCTGTTCGTTACCGATCACCCGGACGAAGTCGGATCGCTCGGCCTCCTCGCATGCGCCGTCCGGCGAGCCGTTGTCCACGACCATCACGTCGTGAAGAAGATCGCGGCACCGATCCAGGCTCTCCAGGCACGTCCGAAGGTCTTCCCTGCCGCCGTACACGGGGATCACGACCGATACTGCTGGCCAATTCGGCTTTAGGTGCGGCGCGGACTCCGCTTCTCCGGTTGTCGGTCCGTCCCACGTCGGCCGTCGTCCGCCGCCTTCGTCGCCCGCCAACTCGAGGAACCGCGCCATCGCCGGCTCGAGGATTGCCGGGACGGGTATTCGCTCGGCGAATCCGTAGGCCGGCGGATGGGTGGGATGGAGGTTGCGCAGAAGCTTGTCGGAATCCCACGCCAGCCAGATGTTCTCGTACCACCCGCGCTGGACCTCGTCCCGGTGGCCCCACGTAGCGATCTTGCGCCGAATGCGCGCGTCCGGGCCGGCGTAGGAGAGATGGTGGACGATGCCGTGTTCCGCTGATAAGACCAGCGGCCGGCCGCCCTCGAAGTTGCGCCCGCCGACTGGCTTGACAGCGCGGAGGTCAACCATCATGCAGGGGCGGAACCCCTCGCGCGGGCGGATGACGTACTCCGGCGACTTCCAGTACGTGTCCCACTCCACGTAGACGCGGTCGGCAAGCTGGTGCTCGGCCAGGGTGAGCAGCGTGTGGAGCAGTGCAGGCTCGATGATCTCGTCCCCGTCCGGGATCAGGGAGTGCGTGAAGCCGTGCTCCAGCAGCCACGCCTGCGCGGCCAGCCGGTGCTCCACCTCCGAGCGCCAATCCCCGAGAACCACTTGCGCCCCTGCCGCGCGGGCCCCGTCCGCGGCGGACTCCCAGTCGCCGGGCTCGTCGTGCCAGGGCGTGCGGCTCACAAAGCATACTGATGGCCCGGCGTCCAAGAATGTGCCTAGCGCGGTCCTGAGATATACAGCGTCGTCATGAACGACCGTGCAGATAGCCGTGCGCGTTGCTCTCATCTTGGTACTTGGTGGACGCCCGCCCGCAGTTCTGCCGGGACTAGCTGGTGAACGCCCGACTTCTCCCGAGCGCCCCACCGGCAGCACGGGCTCGGTATAGAACTCACCTGTCTTTCTCTTCCTCCGCGAGAAGTCTGGCCGCCTCGCCTACGAAAGGTGTTGTGGTGGCGTGAGGGTCTGGAGCGCGCCCAGTTAGGTGCTCGTAGATCCCGATGACTGCCCTCCACTGCTCCCGCGCTTCCTCTGGCTTCCCGCACGCCGCGAGCGCCTTACCGAGCGACAATCGAGCCAGCGGATCGCGGGGATTATCGGAAACAGCCTTCTCCAGTAGCGGCAGGGCCAGGTCGGTTCGGGAGGTTTCCTGATACAGGTATCCTAGGGCCGACCGGGCCCACGCGTTGGAAGGGTTGAGTGCCAGGACTTGCTCAAGCGCCGGAATGGCCAGGTTGAACTCACTGCGGCCCATTCTTCGCATTCCGAGGGCGGACCAGGCGGCTGCATCCCCAGGGTCCGCGCGGACCCGTTCCTCAAGATTCGCAACGGCGTGATCCGATATATCCATTCGCTGGACGAAGGGACTGTTGCCATCGTTTTCCATTTTATTCCTCCCGACGCCACCCGCCGAGCTTGCGGGCGTTCTCTGCAGCCTCCCACGGCACCTCCTAGTGGATGAACGGAGGATTGGGGGGATACGGCCAACACAGACAGACGGGAATGCCGCCCTCGGTGAAGCACGCAATGGTCAGCATGCCCGCCGGCCCGCAAATCTCAGCCTGGCACGCCGCAAACATCGGCCCTGTGCACGGCCCTGGTGGAGGATAGGGGCAGGATCCCGGAGGCTCGGATGGCGGCTCAGGCGGCTCGGGTGGGACAGGCGGCTCAGGCGGTACTGGCGTGGGTGGGCTCGGAGGAATCGGCGGCGGGACCAATAGGCATGCAAGGCATGCGGCGCAGGCGAGGCCGCAGGCGCCCTTGAGCCACCAGGGAACTTTACCCCACGTCTGACTCACGCATTGCTTCCAACATGACCAGTCAAGACCACAGTGGCCGCACTGGATCGCTATCCCGAGACCAAGGCCCAATAGACACGCAAAGCAAGGGGCGCAGCAAACGACGGCCCAGGGAGGCTGCTGGCCGGACGGATCAGCCCACGTCACCGGCCGGTTCCAGACGTATGAATAGACGTTCGCGTCGCCGCTGAGGAAACCGATCGGATCCGGGGTGAGCCAGCGCCCCAAGTCTTGGCGTAAGGTCCGTGACCGAACATACGTCCTGCTGGAGGAGTCCCGGTAGTAGCCGGCGGTGCCGATGTACTGCAGAGGCGTGGCTGTGGTACCCGTGCGGGTCTTGGTTTCGCCATGAGGCCAGTAGTCGAAGGTGTCAGTTAGCGTCTGAGTGCTATCCAGGAGTGCCCGCGTGGAGCCCAACGGATCCGGTACATAATCGCGCACGACGCCGCCGCGGTTCTCGGAGAGCACCTCGCCCTCAACCACTGTGTAAACCACGCTCATCGGCATGTCAGTACTCCCCCAGGTAGACTGACCCGTCCCAGACCGTTGTGCTGAGTGCCCCGCCCGCCTCCTGCCGCGTCCGGCGCAGCCCATCCCCGTCAAAAGTGTAGGTGGACACGGAGCCCGTAGGGAACCGAACACCTGTCAATCGGTTTTCGTCGTCGTATGAGTAAGTAGTTATCATGCCTCCGGTGTTCTCCACCGTCATGTTGCCATTCGGGTCAAACGTATAGGTGGTCAGCGTCGCGCCTTGCAGCATGGTCACGATGCGGTTCGCGTTATCGAATGCGAAGGTCATAGGGCTTGAACCCGCCTGCCATTTCACCGTTAAGTTCCCCGCGCTGTCGTACTGGAACGTGGCGAGACCCGATGGTCCGCTCTCGCCAGTTAGGCGGTAGCCCGGATCGTACGTCCACGTAGTCAGTGCGCCGTTATAGCTGCGATGGAGCCGGTTCCGGACATTGTCGTACGCATCCAGCATTGTGATGATCGCGGTCGCCGCGGCGCTCAACTCAATCTGGGTAGTCAGGCGATTCGCTAAGTCGTATTCCGATAGACGGGTCGATCCGTTTCCCATTTGCAGCGTGGTTCGTCGAGAGGCCGCGTCGTACTGAAAGGTAAACCTGCCATTGCTCGGATTAACAGCAGAAGATATGCGGTTGAGTTGGTCGAAGACAAACGTATGCACGCCGCCGTCTGGATTCACGAGGGTGGTGCGTCTGCCGACCGGGTCGTACGCCATCGTAAGGACGAGGCCGCCTGGCAGCGTCTTGCCGACCAATTCGCCACGCTTCGAATATGCGTACGTTGTCGTCCCGCCGGAGTCGAACATGGTGGTCCGGTGGCCCAGCGCATCATACTGAAGTGTTAGCCTCGTTCCGTCGGCGTAAAGTGCCGTTACCATTCGGCCGAGTGCGTCAAAACCCGTCGACTTGACATGGCCGAGAGCGTCGACGAGGGTTGTGTTCCTACCCGCGGCGTCAAACTGCCAGGTAATGATATTGCCCGCGGCGTTAAGCTGGCTTGCAATCCGTCCTGCCAAATCATAGAAGAATGAGACAATGTTGCCCCGGCCATCCTGAATGGCTGTCCGCTGGCCTGCAACGTCGTAGGTGAAGCTGACGCGGGTTCCGTTCGGATCCACGGTTGCGGCAATTCGGTTGGCGCTGGACTGGTAAACGGTCGTGAAGACGTGGCCGTTGGCGTCGATCAGCGTCGTCCGGTTGCCAGCGCCATCGTACTGCATGGTCGTCCGGTTGCCGAGGCCATCCACGCTTGCTGATACTTGACCGGCCAGGTCAAAGATGGTCGTGCTGATGTGTCCGAGGGGATCCGTGGTAGCGGTTAGGCGCCCGGCAGCGTCGAAGGAGTTGGTCGTTAAGTTGCCGAGGGCGTCCTGTCTAGCGATCAGGTCACGATTGTTGTAAATGTTTGTGGCTAAAAAGCCGCGGGCATTTTGGACCGCCTGCTGCCTACCACTCGAATCGTAGACGTATGACGTGGTATTCCCCAGCGCATCCACGTCCGCCGTCTTCTGCTTTGCCGAGTTCCAGACCGCGGTCGTGATGCTTCCTAGCGCGTCCATCGTCGTGACGAGGTAGCCCATCGAATCGTAGGCCCAGCTCGTCCGATTACCCAGGGCGTCTTGCTGGGTCAGCCGGTTCTCGAACCGGCCGTACGAATAGCTCGTCCGGTTGCCCAGCGGGTCTACGAGCGCCTGGAGCAGGCATGTCGAGTAAATCATCGTAGTGTGCGCGCCGGTTGGATCGGTTACACCCACGAGGTTGTCCCCGTCGTCCCACCCGTAGGTAGTCGTCCGCCCAAGCGCATCTATCTCGGTCGTCAATCGATTGAGTGAATCGTACTGGAATGTTGAGATGCCGCCGTCGCTTGCGACGGTTGAGGCCAGGTTCCCGAACGAGTCGTAGTTGAAGGTTGTGACGAGGCCGCGGGGATTGACCGCGGTCTGCAGCAGCCCGTCCGTTGTGTACGTCCATGTGCTCACACGGCCAAGTGGATCTGTCATTCCAGTCCGCAGGCGGTTCGCGGGAGTCGCATAGGCGAACGTCCATGTCCCGCCGTCGGCCGCGACGTAGGTTGTCAGATTGAAAAAGCTATCGTATTGAAAAGTCGTAAGGTTGTTGAGCCCGTCCTGGAGATTCTTGATCAGGAACGAAACGTTGTCGAATGTGCCGGAGTTCGAATAGCCCGGCCACGTCTCCTGCGTGCGGATCCGGTTGGAGAAGGCGTAGGTGACCACGGCGCCGGTAGGCAGTGCGACTTTCGTTATCTCGGCCGTAGAGCCGCTAATGGTGTATGTGGTGAGGGCTCCGGACGGCGAGGTCATTACCACCTGGGTAGGCGGCGAGCCGGTGTAGGTCCACGTCCAGACCGCGGAACCCGCAGCCATGGACACGACCCGGTTATTCGTGTCGAAGGCGTATGTCGTCGCGAAACCGAGCGGGCTGGTGATTGTATTCAGGAGCGTCGTCGCGCCGCCTCCCAGCGAGGTATAGCCGTACACCGTCTGGCAGCCCAGCGGAGTTGTCAGCGTCGTCAGGCTCTGGTTGGAATCGTACTGCAAGGTCCAGCGCCGGCCTCCGAAGTCCTGGACCGCGTTGAGCAGCGACACGGCGCCGCCGCCTGCCGTGTAGAGGAAGCTGACCGTCTGCCCACCGGGAGTCTGAATGGCCTGAAGCAGGGCGGACTGCGTGCCGCTCCCGTAGACGAAAGTAAGCGCCAGGCCCCTGGCGTCCAGTACCCGGGTCATCTGGTGAGTTACGGGGTTGCCGGCCGCAACCTGCGCCTGGTAGTTTATCTGCGTCCCGTCCGGGAAGTACTCGGTGAACTTCGTTCCGTCGAAGGAGAGCGTGGTCGTAGCTCCATCAATGGCCGGGGTGTACGCGCCCGAGACCAGGCTGAAGGGCCGCACAACGAAGTCGCCGCGCACAATGGTCACAATTGGGCTGGTCGTGGACGAGGCGATGTGGCCGTTCACGCTCGACGATCGCGATTGGCCGTAAGCATCGTTCACGGTCTGCTGGTTCTTATAAAAGAAGCCGATCTGGAGCCCGAAACATTTCACCTTTAAGTGAGTGGTCGGATCGACCGTGAGACCGCCAGTCGAAACGTTAGGGAGGGGCCTGTTGGCCGGATCGGCGCCGGGCCAGGCGTTGGCGTCGTAGAAGTACGGGCTCTGGCCCGGTCCTGCCGAGCCGGAGCCGCCGCTGGCCGGCGGACTCCCGCTAAAGCCCTGGGACCCAAACCCTCCGGGACCGGGAGCGCCGGGCGGCGGTGGGCACGGGCACGAACCGGCTGACGGTCCGCCCGGGCACGGCCCATTCGGCGGGAATCCGCACCGGCTCCCAAAAATCGCGTCGAACGGCTGGTCCGCCGGATCTCCGGGACAGATTCCGATGGGGTTGTCGGAGCCTGGGACCGGGGGGGCAGGTATGAGTGGACCTGGACCTGGCATCGTATCGCTCCTTTACACGGCACCGCCGGCATGGCCGTCGAGCGCGTTTCTCACCGCCTCCACCACCAGCGCAGCACAGTGTTCTTTCCCCTCCGGCAGCCCGTCCAAGAGGCGGATCACGTCCTCTTGCGTAAGCGCGAGCAGCCGTTGTGGCGTGCGGCCTGCAGCCAACTCTGCGATAAGGCTCCCGCAGGCGACGGCTGCCGGACAGCCATACGTCCGGTAGGCAGCGCGCTGGATCGTGCCGTTGATGACGACGAACCAGAGCTTCAGGTACGGTCCCTCGCCGGGCACGCCAGCCGTGCCGACGTGAGTGGCGCCGTTCAAGGGCCCGCAGTTGCGCGGGTTATGAAAGTGATCCAGAACGCTCGGGCTGAACATAATGCGCCTCGGATTACCCGCTATTGCAGCGGTTTTGCTTCGCCAGGCTTCAGTTCACGCCTCTGAGTGGCAATAATAGCAATTACCTCTCCCTACAAACAGAAGCGGCGGCGGACTTGCCGCCGCGCTACTGGCGCTTGCTATCCAGCAGAGCCGGATGTAATTATCAATAATTACACTGTACTCTTCGCTCACGGGTGGCAGCTATGCCTAACGCCCACGGCGGCATTATACGCCAACCTGCCAATACGTGTCAAGCGACTTACCAAATGGGCCTGGTATTCCCTCACCCGTGGGTCAGACGCTATCCACTTCGGCTTGTGCTGCTGCGCTTTCTCCCGGGTCTGAGCATCCCGCCGGCGTACGCCTGCAAGCAACGGTTGCACGTGCCATCGATCTCCTGGTTGGTCCGGAAGCTCCCGCACGCACAGGCGTACTCCCAGGTGTGGTTTCGCTGTTTCTTGACGCGCTCCGCGGCGCCGGAGACCACCGCCTCTCCTAGCTCCACCATGAGCTCGACGAACGGCCCGCCGTACGCCAGGACCGTGCAGTGCTCTCCCCGTTCGCACGGGATCCCGAGCTCATCGGCCTTCCGGCGGAACTGCCGGTCGTGGTACCCATCTTCGGGAGGCTCACCGTTCTCATGCTGCCAGAAGTGAATCTGTTGGTGGAGGAGCGCCGCCCGCAGAGCGTACGGCGGTTTGGCCAGCAGCCGCTCGTTGATGCGGATCTGGTGCAGCAGTCCCAGACTGTTCCGCACGGCGCAGTAGCTCCCCAAACAGTCCTGCCGCAGTCGCTCCACGGCAATGACCGCCTGCGGAAGCAATCCATCGAAGAACCTGGCGTTGAAGAGACTGAACCACGCGTACAGCTCCCGGTCGTCCTCCCGGTGCTCCCATCCCACCGCGGTCTGGAACTCCTGAACCGCCCGGTTCATCGTCTCATCGTCTTGCATTTCCCCGCCCCGTCCTGGCGTAGCTCCAGGATCACCGAACAGCAGAGGCGCACTCGTTGCAGGTTTCGCGCGCCCGTATAAGCTGATCGCCTAACCACCCAACCCTTCTATGCCCGAAAGGAGTCTCCTCCTGCCGTTTCCGGCCGTTTGTCTGACCGTCGGTGACAGGGGTGGCTTCGCCGAAAAGGCCCGATATCAAGCCAGAAGGTTAGCTCGTAGCGGCGGCGTATAATCTCCTGAGGAGGCCCACTATGCGGGTAGCAGCGCTTTACGATATCCACGGCAACCTGCCGGCTCTGGAGGCAGTGCTGGAGGAGGCGCGCCAGACAGGGGTAGACCAGATTGTCGTCGGAGGCGACGTCGTTCTGGGGCCGCTGCCGCGCGAAACGCTGGCGCGGCTCCAAAGCGTCGATATCCCGGTGAGCTACATCCGCGGCAACGCCGACCGCGAAGTGGCCGCCCAGATGGCGGGGGCTACAACCAGCGGCCTTCCTGAGCGCGTGTGGGAGAACCTGCGCTGGGTGGCGCGCCAGATGAAGCCAGACGAGGGCAAGCTGCTGGAAGGCTGGCCGCTGACGCTCCGGCTCAACATCGAGGGTCTCGGCGACGTGCTGTTCTGCCATGCGACGCCGTGTAGTGACACCCCCATATTCACCCGCATTACCCCGAACGACAAGGTCCGCCCGCTGCTGGAGGGGGTGGAGGGTTCGGTGGTCGTCTGCGGCCACACCCACATGCAGTTCGACAGAACGGTGGACGGCATACGCGTGGTTAACGCGGGAAGCGTTGGAATGCCGTACGGTGAGCCCGGGGCTTATTGGCTGCTGTTGGGACCGGACGTGGAGTTCCGTCGAACGCGCTACGATCTGGCGCGGGCCGCGGAGCGGATCCGCGCCACGGAGTATCCCATGGCGAGGGATTTCGCGGCGAACAACGTGCTGCAGCCACCCTCCGAAGAGGAAGCGCTCAAGGTATTCAGCCCCAATGATTGAGCCACTCTGGCAGGCGGTGCGACCACATCTCGACGTGGACCGGATGCGGTCAGAGGTAGCGGAGTTCTTCCAGTACTCCCGCCAGGTTTCATTTGATGCAATCAACCAGCTTGCGCGGCTGATTGCGGACCGCATGGTTCAGGCCGGCATGGAGGACGTGCGGCTCATCGAGTTTCCCGCGGATGGCCGCACCTTCTACGGCGGGTGGGCCATGCCGCGCGCCTACGACGTACGCTCCGCGCGGCTGGTGGATTCGGCTACCGGAACCGTCCTGGCGGACTATGAGGCCAACCCCACCAACCTGATGATGTACAGCCTGCCCACGGCGCCGGACGGCGTAACGGCGGAGCTTGCCGTTGCGGATTCGCAGGATGAGATGACGCCGGAGCGGGTACAGGGAAAGCTGGTCCTGACGCACGGAATCGGCGTGGAGTACGGACTGAGCGCCAGGCGCGCTGGCGCGGCCGGCCTGGTGAGCGACTGCCGCAACGGCCGGCGGTTCTACAAGGAAGGCTCGTACCTGGACAGCACCAACGAGTGGCACAACTACACCATCCCGCCCTGGGACCTGCCGGACAAAGGGTTCGGCTTCTCCATTACGCCGGAGCAGGGCCGCCGGCTGCGGGAGCGGCTCGCGTCTGGCGAGAAGGTGCGGCTGCACGCCGTAGTGGACACGC
>CAYNFH010000011.1:22851-56137 GCA_964396385.1 uncultured Chthonomonadaceae bacterium
GGCGTGCTCCCCGTCATCAGCGGGAAGCTGCCGGGGCGCTTACCGGAGGAGCTAGCCCTCACCGGCCACTTCGACGAGTTCGGCGCGGACGACAACTGCTCCCAGGTCGCGGTGGCGCTGGAGGCGGTGCGGGCCGTCGCCGCGATGGTGAAGGCGGGAGAGATTCCGCCCCTGGAGCGCACCATCCGCGTGCTCTTCCCGATGGAGGTGCGCGGCTTCAACGCCCTGATCCAGCGGGACGACGAGATCCGACATCTGCGCGCCGGCCTCAACATCGACACGGTGGGCACGGACCAGAACGCGGTCACCTCGAGCTGCTCCCTGAGCGGCTGCTTTGTGGCGCAGCCCTCGTTTACCGAGGAACTTGCGGCGGAGCTCCTGGACCGCATTGGACGGAATAACCCGCTTTTCCGGTGGCACGAGGACCCGGCGGAGACTATTGACAACGTCTTCAGCGAGCCGCTGGTCGGCGCGCCCACGCCGGCCATCTACCACTACAGCGGCACGCACCACCTGGCGCTGGACACGCCGGAGCTCATCTCCTCCAGCATGCTCTTCGATATGGCGCGCCTGACCGCTACTTACGCAGCCTTTCTGGCTACCGCGGGCCACCAAGAGGCGCTCTGGCTGGCCGAGCTGTGCGCGGATGGCGGGGAGCGGAGACTGCGCGCCATCGCTTCGGACGCGCTGCGCTCGCCGCAGAACCCGAGGCGGCTGCGAGAGCGGATTCACGCCGAAACCGAGGCGGCGAAGGTTCGGGTCAGCTCCGCCGGGTGGATCTCGCCTCATCCAGACCTCTGCCCGACGCCGGATTCTTACGCCCAGGTAGACTTGCCGCCGGACGAGGAGCGGCTGTTTCATCGAAAACAGTATGAGCGGTTTGCCGCCGGCCACCGCCTGACACTGGAATCCGTGGAGTTCGGCGGGCGCCGCACAATGCTCCGACGCGTAAGGCTCGTCGGACAGAACAACGAACATGAAGAAGAAACCCCTCGCTCGAAGAGCCGCTGCGTTCCGGTCAAGGCCTTCCGGGGATTCCTCGCATTCGAGGATCTGAACGACGATCAGCGTGCGCGGCTCCAGCGGGAGCTCGGAATCGCCATGGGGTGGGGCGCTCCGGGGTGGCTCCAGCAGGCGCTCATGCTCGGCAACGGCAAGCGCACGGCGGGGGAGATCGCGGACATCCTGCGCGCCCACGGCCTGGCGGACCTCGAGTCCGGCTATCTGGAGAGGGTCTTCACTTTCCTTGCAGAGCGGGAGATGGTGCGGCTGCGGCCCTATCTCACGCGGGACGATGTGCGCGCCGCTCTGGAGAGGTTGGGCATCGCCTCCGGCGATACGCTCGTCGGCCACTTCTCCTTGAGCCGGACCGGCTACATCGAGGGTGGCGCGGACGCGCTCATCGATGCGGTCCTGGAGCTGCTGGGTCCGGAAGGCACGCTCATGATGCCAACCTTCACGTTCTCCTGGGTGGGCAATCCGCCGTACGATCGCGAGACCACGCGCAGCCGCGTGGGGGCAGTACCGGAGAGGTTTCGGAACCGGAATGGGGTACTGAGGAGCGCCCACCCCACCCACTCCTTCGCAGCCACTGGGCCACGCGCAGGGAAGCTTGTCCAGGGTCACGACCACACCCACTCTCCCTTGGACGAGCAGAGCCCCCTGGCCCGCCTGGCGGAGATGGACGGCAAGGTGCTGCTCTGCTGCCCCCTCGGCTCCAACACGTCGCTCCACCTGGGCGAGAGGCGCGGCGGCGTTCCGCTCCCGGACTTCCTCTGCCACTGGACGGAAGACGGAGTGCGCCGGGAGGGTATCGTCCCGCAGTGCCCGTGGCACGGCCGGTTCGATGCCGCCTACGAGCGGCTCTTCGCCCGAGGTCAGGTGCGAGAAACTCCGCTAGGGGAGGGGACCATCTGCTCCATGCGGTGCCGCGACGCCATCCAGGCTCAGCAGGAAGTCGCGCAGGAAACCCCCGAGCTCCTCCTCCAGCCCGGCTGCGACTGCCCGGCGTGCAGGTTGTTGCGGGAACACTGCCATGCGCTCGGGAGGAATCCAGAGGCGTAACGGGAGCTGGACCTCCTTCCGAACTACTCTTGCGGCGTACCCGATAACACTGCCGAAAGACTGGTAACTGTGATATAGTAGCTTCAAGTTCGTCCTGCGCTTTACGCCCCGGATGGTGAAAGTGCCGGCCCCTCATCGGACAGCAAGACCTGTCCTCAACTGATCGGCTTTTCCCGGCGGTTCTTAGACCGCTCGGGGTTCACCGTGGACCGGGGCGTTCGCGAATGAGCAGACTCCCTCGTAAGGCACTCGTACTCCTCTTCGGTACGCATCTGGCAGCCCTGGCTGTGCTGGTCTGGGCCGCGCATTTTTGCCCACCGGCCTCTCCGGCATTTCCGTGGGAGATGTTCTCCGGGGATAAATGGGCCTATCCGGACGGCACCGCCGATATCTGCACCTTTGGCGCGGGCTATCTCCACATCCCGGCGGCGCTGAACAGCACGTATACCCCAACCATTCCGGTCCTCAGCCCCGCCCTCTACCGAGACGCCAACGGCAACGTGTACCTGGACACGACACAGATCACCGCCCTGGACGGCACGGTCTACGGAAGCCCGGACTCGCCGGACTATCAGTACATCTGGGGTACCAGCGTCGTGGCGGGGAGCAACCAGGTATCCGGCAGCCAGTACGTGTGGGGCAGCTCCGTGTGGGCGGACCAGTACGTGTGGGGGACGTCCTCTGCCACCGTCGACCTCTCCGCCACCGCCCTCGCCGGCGAACAGTAGGGGTGCCTGCGCTTTCCTCTATTGCGCGTTCTGCGCAACATGAGAATCCCGCCCCTCGTGAGCTTGGAACGGGGGCACCTCCCCCCCTATTGCGCTTTCTGCGCTTTTTGCGCAAGCTCCACCCATTATCGCAAAGACTCTGACGGCGAGCTGCTGGAGAGGCAGATCCGACATCGGCACCGCCGCACCAACGCAGGAGCCGGAGGAGGTGCGCCTCCGCTGGCTGGCAGCGTACCTGGAAGCGAACGGCGGAACCGCAAAGCACCCGGGCGCCGACCGTTCGCCACCCGAAGACGTAAAGCTGCCGATGGACACACCTCCCGAAGCCTGTACGGCAATGCACTCAAACAAGGAAAATGTGGGGGGATCCCCCCACATTGTGGTGGAAGAGGAGCAGCGCAATACAGTGATCTCGCCGGAACCGGACACCGCGCCTCCAATTTGCCGCAATTGCGGCAGATTGAGACAAACTTCCAATTTGAGACAATGTCTCACTCCTCCCGCCTCGCCGCCGGTAAACTGCAGCCTGCGGATCAGTGGCAATTCGTGCAGCGCTGCACACTTTGGGCACGGAAATCGCAGCGCCCCGGGCTCCGCACTCCCGCCACTGGATTTCGAAGTCCGCGACGGCGGACTTCCTGTACCTGTGGCCGTGACTTTAACCGCCGCTGTAATGTGGCGCCGCCGCGGCAATTTGAGACAATGTCTCACTCTCAAAGGGCGCGATCAGGCGCGCAAGGTCATCCAGCGCGTCGCCGCCGCCCGTTCGCGGGGGCAGCGGTCCGGCGGGTCGCGGGAGCAGACCCGCCCCGCCGTCGCCGCCCCACGGGCGCCGCATCGGGAATCTCCTCCGCTATCTCGTCCAGCGCTCCCGCCTGGGCTCGAAGCGCCGCCAGCCGCTCCTGGTGATGCCGCTCCCGCTGGCGACGCTGCTCCTTGGAGTGGCGGTTGTGGAGGTATGTGTAGATGCCTCCGATGGCAGCGAGGAGGATAGAGCCCAGCTCGATCTCAATGCCAATGCTGATCGGATCCATGTAGTCGTTTCTCCTGGTATTCAGGTCTTGGATACTTCAGGTGTTCAGGGGCATTCGAATATCGAAAATCGAAAACCATCTATGCCTTCAGCCGCTTCGACCGGCCCTTTCTTTCGGGTCCCGGGGAACCAAAGAGTAGTCTCATCGCCTGGCGGCGCGCGAAGCCTCCCGCAACGCGGCCGGCGAACTTGAGTCCTGAGCCAACTTCCCGTCCTGCCTCCCCCACGGCTCGCCTGGCTACGTATCCCGCGGTCCGAAGGTCCTCGTCCAACTGTCCCGGGCGCAGGTGAACCTTCGCGAGGTGCCTGGCGGCGATGTCCGGCGGGCAGTGTTTGAGCGCCTGGCGTAGACCCAGCAGATACAGCGCCACGCCGTCTATCTGCCCGAGCACAGGCACCACGCCCGTCACGAGCTGCGCCGGAGAGACGCTGTAGAGAGCGGCCGACACCAGGATGGCTTTGTGGCGCCTGGGGATGGCTGGCTCGCGTCCCAGCGCCCATCCCAGGCGCAGGTACGCCGGCAGTCGCTTTACAATCGGGAGGACCAGCGCCTTGAGGTCTGCTTCGTCCAGATCCCGGCGCGTTCTCCTTTTTACAGCCGCGAGCCCGCTCAGCGCGCAATCCTCCGCCCCCGTCCCTGTGTCCTCCTCTCAGGCGGGGAGGCGGCCGAAGGCTGCGGTGGGGCCGGAGGTCTCAGGGCGTTGATGGCAACGGTAACGGACGCGCCGGTATTGATGAATGTAGACAGGGGCGCGGGTGAAAGGTTCAGCATCGTTGCCGCCAGGTTGACCACGCCAGCCGCGCCGAGTATCCGTACGCTGCGCCGCTCGGAGCTCGTGCCGGCGCGCGCCACGTCTATGGCGTAAAGCAGTCGCTCCACGTCTCCGCCCGCCAGTACGACGTCCATCTCCTCGGGTATCGCTGTGCCCGGCCGCGCGAGAAAGACGCACAAGGGGCGATCCTCCTTCGGCACCGGTCCTAAAGCCTGGTCTGTGAGGACTGCCACACGATGTCCCTGCGCGTGCAGGTCATCCTCGCCCAATGCGTGCCGCGCCCCGTTGCGGCCCCGGACGCTTCGGACTATGCGCTTTACCCCACGTTGTACGAGCTGGCCCTCCAGATCCGCACCAAGGCGGTCTCGCCCCAGGTCTACGATGAGCGCGTCGACTTCGGCTAGCCGCTCCATCGTGTGGCCGCCGGCAAACAGCACGCCATTCCGCGCCGCGGTCGTGATCGTTGTGAGCACGGCGGCGGGAGGCCCGAACTGGAGGCCGGCCTCCAGCTCGCACCGCGGCTTGACAATGCCCACGACGCGCGATGGATTGCGCGTCAGCAGGTAGTCCGTCAAAGCGAGTCCCCAGATCGGCTTCGCAAAGCGGTTGCTCATCTGGGCAGCCTCGATCTGGTACCGCGTTCCTGTCACCGGGGCCTGGGCAACGGCGGCCGCGGTGTGTGGGCCGGACACCGATTCCAGGTCGAGTACGGCCTGCCGGACATGCGTCCGGGCATTTCCGCGAATCATGTTGGCCAGCGCGATAAGCCACGCCATGGTACCCGCCGCTATGTAGTTCCCCTGCGAGACCAGTAGAAGCATCGTGGCAATATCGAGCTGCTCGGTTGCGATACATCCCCGACGCGCTCCCTTCAATGCGCGCTGCGCGATGGGCAGCGCCGCCGCGGTCAGGGCCGCTCCAACCAGGAGCGCCGGCGCGGACTCCATGGCCGCTATTGCAAATGCCACCGTGGGCAGCACGAGCGGGTTTAGCTGGTTGGGAGACTCCGGCCGGATGTCGCCCGCACGGTGAAACTCGTCCTCCGGGAGCCTCTGAGTGAGCACCACTCGCAGCTCCCGCTCGACCAGGGAGATTACCCTTCGGAGCGTCCACTCCTGCGGGTTATAGCGGATAATGACAAAGCCCGTATCCGGCTGGACCTCCGCGGAGTGGATCCCGGGCTGCGCCGCGACGTAGTGCTCCAGGCGCGGAGCAAGGTCTCTCCTGCCGCGCAGGGCAGACAGGCGTAGCCGCACGCGGCCCGGTATGGCATGGAGCAGGTCCGTCCCATCGGCCGCATTCGGTGTTGCGTTTACCGTGCTCTCGACCGGGATAGTGCCGCGGCCCCGCCGCGAGCCTTCCGCCGCGGCGGCGCGTATGTCCAGCACTACGTCATCCAGGTCCCGAGCACGGGCGTCGAAGCGAACCACGACGCTACGGGTCTCGGATGAGGAGGCTACGTGAAAGACAGAGGGGATGCGGGCGATGCGCTCCGCGATACCCTGCAGCCTGCCGTTGGAATCGGCGAGCTGCAGGCGGACGCGGCCGGGGATGGCGGATGTGATACGAAACGGCGTGGATCCTCGGGCCATGAAGCGCTTTGCTCCCGGTTACTCGGCGGCGGCTTCGGTGGTGCGGCGACGGCGTCCGCCGGCCCCTGCGCGCCGACCTCCGGAAGCCCGGCCCGTCGTGCTCCTGCGGCGGCGCGCAGGGGCTGCCTCGGAGGCGGTCGCCTGCGACGCGTTCCCCCGCAGCGCCTCATCCCGCATCAGGGCCTCCTGCTGGCGCTCATAGCGCGCTTCCTCGATGGCGTCGCGCATATCCTCGCGCATGTTGGCCGACATCTCCCTGGCGCGCTCTACCAGCGTAAAGTAGCCCTTGGCGATGGGCTTCATCACATCCTTGCCATTCGCGCCGAAGATGCCGCCAATTGCGACGCCGACGAGAAGGGGAAACAGCTCCAGATCCATCCGATTGCTCCTTATAGGCGTTTATGCGTGCTGCCAGGTGTCAATCCGTGTGAACAGGTGTACGACGTGCAACTCGTTCGCGGTGTTCGGTCTATTTCCTTCCTATCTCCTGAAGGGCTAAATCCGGTCTCCGGCCCTCAACCTTCAACCTTCAACCCGCGAATGGCATTCTCATCACCCGCGCAACTTCCATCGCCAGATTGCCGAAGTCCAGCGCGCGGTTGATTGCCGTCGACCGACGCTGGTTCTGCAGGCGCACCGCGCGCCATTCGATGTAGATGCACTCGCCGTCCGACCTGCGGAATACGTCGGTGCGCTCAACCACGATGTGCGGGTACTGCGTAGGAAATGTCTGCGTCTCCGCAATTCGGGCGTCTTGAACTGTCTGCGCGATAGGCCCTCCAGGAGAGAACGGATCCAGGAACCGCAGGACGCGCCACACAATGGCCTCCGCGACTTCCGGCCGTATGTCCATCTTGCGGATGCGCGCCGGCATGAAGAAGCCCGTCTGGCATCCCTGGCCGTAGTAGCGCCGCATCAGGACGAACCGGTTATCGTCCCCCTTGAGGATGCGGTGCATCTTGGCGTGGATATACTGGCTGAACTGCTGTTCCGCGTCGCTGTAGGGGAGAGGAGTGCGCTCCTGCATCAGGTCTTCGCCCGCGCGAAGCGTATTGAGGTCCATCTCGCATCCTGCGATCGCTTCCATCGGCATCCGTCCTTTCCGTGCACGACGCTCTGCGATCAGATTACCAAACGCGGGACGATTCAAAGACACGCAGCCCGGCGAGAAGTCGCCGAGCTGCAGAATCACCGTTTAGAGAATGGCTACCGGCCGTGGGCGGGCGCCGATGGGACCGGCTTGCCGATAAGCTCCTGCATAGCGGTCGAGGTAGCCTTCTCGGGATCGTTGGTGAACGTGAGGTCCCACTTCCAGATCCCGGCGGCGTTGATCATGCGCGCCGCTCCCTTGAAGATGATAATCTTGCCCTTCAGCGTGATCTTGCTGGAGGTGGGCACGGTAGCTCTTCCGCCTTTGACAACCGCTTCACCCACCTGGATATCCGACATGTTCTTGAAGATCATGTCCACGTCGGCAGCGCCTCCGCTGTTGTCGATTCCCTCCTTCACCTCGGTCGCGAACTTGTCCGGTCCGGGAAGCTGCTTTTTCACGGCCGGCGAGAACTCCGCCAGGAAGTAGAGTGCGCGCCAGTCCTGGTTCTTGAGCGACTTATAGAGAGCAAGCGCCTGCGAGCTGGGGCCAGCCTGCCGCGGGGCAGCGGCAAGCGCACCGCCGACAGCCAGGACCGCGATAGCAGCGCATAGTGCAAATCGTGTCTTCACACGTCCTCCTCGATGTGTAACAACTGTTTGGCCGGGATACAAATGGGGCTGATAGGAACCCCGGTAGGTATTGTCGGGGAGATACGGATGGAAATGGAGTGGTGGAGTGTTGTCGGGAGCCGGAGCCCAATACTCCACTAGTTCAGCATTCCATTACTCCAGCGCCCCTCTTCCTACAGGCCAGGCAACCTCTTCGGCGGTCCGCTGCGCAGAATGGCGGCCAGGCACGCGCCGTAACGTGGATTGGGAACCACGTGGTAGTGCCGCGGGCCGCGATGCTTCTCGTCCATCCACCACAGGATCTCGCGATCCGTGAAGTAGCCCAGAGCGTACTCCAGGATCTTCCGCTGCACCTGGTCCGCGGGCCGGCGGATGTCGAAGGCGATGCCGGTGGCGTGATAGTCGAAGTCGCCGGGCGGCCCGCCGCCGGGCGGTTTGGGCTTGGGCGGCTCCGGCGGGCCCTTCTTCTGGCTCCAGTGGTAGCGGGAGTCCTCCGCCCGGAGGGCGTCCTGCGGAACGGTGAGGTCTCCCAGGGTCACGCGGCTCCGGCCTCCGGCCCTGTGATAGGCATAGAGGACGAGCCGGAGCGCGCCGAGCGCCGCCGGCCGGAGTGCGGGCACCCCGATCCCGGAAGTCACATAGTCCGGGGAGCCGCTGAGTCTTCGGATGCGACCTGAGTGCAGCGCCTGCTGAACGGCGCCTACGTTGTGGAGCGCCTGCGCCGGACCGTTCGGGTAGTACATGGCCTCCTTGGCCCGACCGGGCAGGTACGCCACCCACGTGGCCCTGAAGGCCGCGGGATCCTGGCGATAGAGGGCGATGGCGTCCTGGGCGGCTCGCAGCTTCCACCAGTACCACCGGTGGTCGTCGGACCGGCCGTAGATGTAGCTGAACGCCTCCGGCTTGCGCTGCGGCGACAGCCCAAAGTAGAGGTTCTGGTAGGTGAGCTTGTGGCTGGCGCCGCCATCCCGGATGGCTGCCGCTGTCGAGCCGGGCCAGGCGGGACCGAGGAACCTTTGAAGCGTCCGTTGCACCCCCGCCTCTCCCCCGTGGAACGCCTGGAACACCCAGTCCAGGCTCGGGAACCGGGGATAGAGGCCGAGCAGGTAGACGGTGTGCGCGGCGATGGCAGGGCGAGGATCGTACCGCTGATCCACAGTGCGACGGCGGGCGCGGAGGGTCTCCACCTGCTTACGCAGCGCCGGAATCTGGGCTGCCGCCTGCGCGCGGGAGAGGGGAGGGGCGCCGGGCGCGTGAGGATCGCTGCCGGGCTTCGCCAGATACTCCAGCCACGCCAGCCGCAGCTTGAGCGGGTCAATTTGCGAGGTGAGCGCGTTGGACGCCGGCGGATCGATCCTCAGCCCGGCGTGCTTGCCAGTCTCGTAGATCCACTGGGCTACTCCCACCGCGTGCGCCACCGAAACGTCATCTGGGTGGCCGCCCGACTCAAGCATCAGGTCCGCCTCCTGGAGCGCGCACCACTTCTGCCGCGCCTCCTCCACGGAGATGCCCTCGTCCTGGGCTATCTGTTCCAGCGGGCGCTTGGTCTCCGGCTGGTGGGAGGCGGCCTGCACCAGGGGACCGTCCTCGTCGATGATCTCCTGCACGTCCGGCAGGGAGGCCAGCCGGCCCATCACGCGCTTGCGCTGGGAATCCACCACCATCTCCGCCAGGCGCGCCCGGTCTACGTCCAGCGGCAGGGAGGCGGCGGTGCCGGAGCACTCCTCCGGGGGCGCTGCTTGAGGGTGGAGGGTTGAGGGTTGAGGTACCCGGCCCGCAACGGCGGGCCGAGACTCACGCGTGGACGGAGCGATGCCGCGCGGATGGCCGCATCCTGCCAGCATGGCCGCCAACTGAAGGCCGATCGCCCGGTGCCGCATTGCGTTCGATCGCTACCCCTGATCGTACGAGCGCAGAGGGCGGTACCAGACATTGCGGAATCGCACCAGGTCGCCGTGGTCCTGCAGGCGGAGCGGTCCGGTCGCCGGGTGGGGCTTGTACTGCGCCAGAGCTCTGTGTTGCGTAGGTCCCTGAAGCTCCGTGTGGTGGTGGACCACTACGCCGTTGAAGATCACGGTAACATAGGCCGGGCGCGCCAGGCGATCCCCTTCAAAGCGCGGCGCCTCCCAGATGATGTCGTAGAACTGCCACTCTCCGGGTCGGCGGCACGCGTTCACGAGGGGCGGATACTGCCCGTATATGCCCGCTGTCGTACCGTCCGGATAGGTGGGGTTGTCGTAGCAGTCCAGTACCTGGATCTCGTAGCGGCCCATGAGGAAGACGCCGCTGTTGCCGCGGCCCTGGCTCTCGCCCTTCACCGTGCTCGGCGCGGCCCACTCCAGGTGGAGCTGGCAGTCCCCAAACGTTTCGCGCGTCTGGACGTCGCCGGTGCCGGGAACGACCTCCATATAGCCGTTCTCCACCTTCCACGCGGCCTCGCCCCCCTTCTCTGTGGTCCAGCCGGAGAGATCGCGGCCGTTGAAGAGGACTCGGGCGTCCGATGGCGGCTCGCCGGGACGCTCCTGAGTGCTCGGCGTGGCGGGCGTGACGACCGGCGGCTGCGGGCGGGTGCCGTCGTGTACGCGGTAGGGCAAGCCGGGGAGGACGGGGGTATCTTCGTATCCCAGGTTCTTCTGCATGGGCGGGTCTCCTGACGTCGCGGTGATAGCCGAATCTTACCCCCTCATCAGTTGTCCAGCGACTCCGAAACTTCAAACACCACCTTGCCTGACCGTCCGCTCTCCATGGCGGCGAACGCTTCCGCCGCCTGCTCGAGCGGGAAGCGGTGGGTGACCAGCCGCTCGAACGGCAGGCTGTACTCCACAGTCCGGCGGATGAGGTCGGGGAAGTACCGCATGGGAGTAGCGGCAACACCAATCAGCCGAATTTGCCCGCCCACGAAGAACCGGTCCGCGCTCAGGGTAAGCGGCTCGCCGCCGAGTCCGGCGAATGCAACCCTCCCGCGCACGGCGGCCATCTCCAGGGACTGATGCCGGGTCTGGGCCAGGCCAACGCACTCCGCCACCACGTCGCACCCCCGGCCTCCGGACCAGCGCCGCACCGCCGCCACCGGGTCCTCTCGGCTCGCGTCCACCGCGCAGTCCAGCCCTAACTCCAGCGCCTGCTCCAGCCGGTTAGGCATGACGTCCACGCCCACCGTCTTTACGCCCAACGATTTCGCCAGTATGAGCGCGCAGAGCCCCACCGGACCCAGGCCCACGATGGCCAACCTGTCCTCCCCGTGGAGCTCCGCCTCCCGGATCGATGTGTAGGCCGTGCCGCCCGCGCAGGTGAGGACGGTGGCCGTCTCAAGCGACATCCCGTCAGGGAGGGGAAAGACATTGGTGGCGGGCCATACGATGTGAGTGGCGTCGCAGCCGTGCCGCTTCCAGCCCAGGCCGGAGACACCGCGCTCGCAGGCCGTGTTATAGCCTTGTCGGCACCAGCGACACCGGCCGCACCCGATCACGCCCGCGAGCAACACGCGGGTCCCAATCTCGATGCCGGTGACGCCCGGCCCCAGCGCCGCGATCCACCCGGCGGGCTCGTGGCCGGCGATGAGCGGCTCGCCGTTTGGCAGCCGCTCGATGTACTCCGCCGGCGCGCGGTACTTGTGGATATCCGTGCCGCACACCGCCGCCCGCCCAATCTTGACCAGCACCTCGCCGGGGCCCGGCTCCGGATCCGGATACATTGCCAGTCCAAGCTGCCTGTCGCCAAGGAAGTGCAGAGCTTTCATGGGGTCCTTGATCGGAATTCCTGGCGCCTGGCAAGATTCACACGGAAACCCTTGTTGCCAGCCACGGCGCGTCCGATTCCCGTACGCCGAGCATATTCCCGGAGAGACACGAATATCTCGTCCTCGGCGTACCCTGGTTCGTCTCCAGTAGGCGCCATCCGTACAATCTCTCCGTTCACAAGCTCCGCCTTCCCGTCACCGGGAATCCGGTACAGGTCCTCTATTGTTGCCTCGCTCCCCGGTCGAATCGCTGCCACTGTGTTCCTCTCTCTTCTCCCCTCTCCAGTATATCCCGTCTCACGGCGCGCGGCCGCGCCCAATGGCAGGTTCCCGCTGCAGGAATGGTGAAGAGGGGACAGACGCGACGACGGACAGGAGAGCAATTCACCATGCCAGATAGCAAACCCCCTCGATGGGATCTTACGCCTATCTTCCCATCCCTGGACTCACCCGAGTTCCAGGAAGAGTTCGACGCCACGAATTCGGAGTTCGAAGCTCTGACACGCCGCTTCGACGAGCTGGGTATCCGAAGGCGTGATGACCCAACCGTGAATGGCGCCGTGGTGGCCGCGTTCGAGGAGGTTACGGGTCGGCTCAACGCCGTCATGCAGAAGCTCCGCACGCTCGGCAGCTATGTCGGCTGCCTGGTGAGCACGGACGCGCGCAATGAGGCGGCTCTGGCATGGGACTCTCGCCTCGATGGTCTGGGTGTACGGCTGGACCAGCTTCGCACGCGCTTTACGGCATGGGCCGGTACGATGGAACTGGAGACCTTGCTGCAATCATCGCAGGTGGCGCGCGACCACCGGCACTTTCTCACCGAGGCGCAGGATCGGGCCCGGCACCAGATGTCGGAGGATGAGGAATGCCTCGCGGCGGAGCTCCGTCCTGCCGGGCTGCTCGGATGGGCGCGCATGCACGGCAACATGAGCGCCCTCCTCACCGCGGAGGTGCCGGTGGACGGCGAGGTCCGCGTGCTGCCGATGAGCTCGGTCCGCGCTCTGGCTGCTCACCCGGACCGGGAGACGCGGCGACGCGCGTTCGAGGCGGAGCTCAAGATGTGGGAGGCCGTTTCGGTTCCGTTCGCCGCCGCGCTGAATGGAATCAAAGGATATCAATCCACGCTCCGCCGGCGCCGCGACTACGCGGATGACGTCGAGCCCACCCTCCGCGCGAACGGTATCGACCGGGAGATCCTGGAGGCGATGCAGCAGGCGTGCGTGGACTCGTTCCCGGACTTCCGGCGCTACATGGGCGCCAAAGCCCGCGCGATCGGAGTCCCGCGCCTGGCCTGGTATGACCTGGACGCGCCACTGGGGGACGCGGGCCGGCCCTGGAGATGGTCGGAGGCGGAAGAGTTCGTGCGAGAGAACTTCGCCGGCTACTCGGACCGGCTCGCGGAGTTCGCCGTCCGAAGCTACCGCGAGCGGTGGATCGACGCGGAGCCGCGGGTAGGCAAAGAGGGAGGCGGCTACTGTACCGGCATCCTCCCCGGCATCTCCCGCATCTTTATGAACTTCGACAACACCTTTCTCGGAGTGACCACGCTGGCCCACGAGCTCGGCCATGCCTACCACAATCTCCAGCTTGCGGACCGGGCCCCGCTGCAGCGCATGACGCCCAGCACGTTGGCGGAGACGGCCAGCATCTTTTGCGAGACACTGGCCTTTGATGCGGCCGTGGAGCGCGCCAATCCGGCGGAGAAGCTCGGCCTTCTGGACACCGCGCTCAACCGGAACCTGGGCGTGGTGGTGGACATCCACTCGCGGTTCCTGTTTGAATCGGCCGTCTTTGAGCGCCGCGCCGAGCGGGACCTGACCGTGGGCGAGCTCTGCATGCTGATGGAAGATGCGCAGCGCAAGACATATGGCGACGACGTTGAGCCGCTTCATCCGTACATGTGGGCGGTGAAGGGCCACTACTACGGGCCCACCTTCTACAACTACCCTTACACCTTCGGACTGCTCTTCGGCCTCGGGCTGTACGCGCTGTATAAGCGGGACCCGGACGGCTTCCGGTCCCGGTACGACGACCTGCTCTCCCGCACCGGCATGGCGGACGCCCGCACCCTCGGCGCCGAGTTCGGCATGGACGTAGCCAGTCCCACCTTCTGGCGCTCCAGCTTGGACGTCATCCGCGGTCAGATTGATGAGATCGAGAGTCTGGCAGTCTCCGGTTAGCGGCGCGGTACGCCCTACTGCGATCCCCGCCGTGAGCATGTGGGCGCTGAGGATGGACCCTCTGGGGTTCCTCACCCGCATGGCGCGGCAGGGCGACGCGGTCCGGTTCCGGTTCGGCAAACAGCAGTGCGTGCTGCTCAGCGACCCAGAGCTGATCCGCGAAGTGTTGGTGGCGAAGGACGCCTGCTTCATCAAGGGGCGGGGACTGGAAGTGGCCAAGCGCTTCCTGGGTGAGGGGCTATTGACCAGCGAGGGCGCCTTCCACCGCCGCCAGAGAAGGCTAGCTGCTCCCGCCTTCCACAGGCAGCGCATCGCCGCATACGGCGCGACCATGGCCCAGCTCACGGAAGAGCGGCAGCAGGGGTGGCGGGACGGGGCACAGGTGGACATCGCCGAGGAGATGCGCCGGCTCACTATGAGCATCGCCGCCCAGACGCTATTCGGCGCCCGCGTCGACTCCGACGCGCCCACCATCGGCTCCGCCATCGCGGAGGTGATCCACCTCCACAACTGGGCGATGATGCCCCTGGCGGACAGGCTGGAGCCCCTCTTCTTCCCCCTTCGCCGCCGCTTCGAGCGCGCCAAGTCCCGGCTGGACGCTGCCATATACCGCATGATCGCGGAGCGGAGGCGCTCCGGCGAGGACCGCGGCGACCTGCTATCCATGCTGCTCCTGGCGCAGGACGAGGAGGGTGGGGGACGCATGACCGACCTCCAGCTCCGGGACGAGGCGATGACCCTCTTCCTGGCCGGTCACGAGACCACCGCCAACGCCCTCGCCTGGACCTGGTACCTCCTGACCCAGCACCCCGATGCCGAGGCCGCGCTCCACCGGGAGCTGGACGCGGTCCTGGCTGGCAGGGCGCCGACGGCGGAGGACTTGCCTGACCTGCCCTACACGCGCATGGTCCTGTCAGAGGCCATGCGGCTCTACCCGCCCGCCTGGCTCATCACGCGCCGCGCTGTTCAGCAGGTGGAAATCGGCGAGCACGCCATCACGCCCGGCACGGCCGTCTTCATGAGCCAATGGGTGGTCCACCACGACGAGCGATACTACCCGGAGCCGCTCGAGTTCCGGCCGGAGCGATGGAAACCGGAGGCGCAGGAGAACCGGCCGAACTTCGCCTACTTCCCGTTCGGGGGCGGCTCCCGCATCTGCATCGGCGAGCCGTTTGCCTGGATGGAGGGGATCCTCGTGCTCGCCTCGATGGCACGCTCCTGGCGCATGCGGCTCGTGCCCGGTCAGCGCGTCCGTCCGCAGCCGCTCATCACTCTCCGCCCGCGTCCGGGCATCCGCGTCACCCTGGAATTACGCTCCTGAATGGACCGTCCGAAGGGCGCTGTTTGCTGCTTCCGTATTCATCCTTCATCCCTCATCCTTTATCCTCACCCCTTGATCGCGCCGGCCGTAATGCCCTGGATGAACTGGCGCTGAAAGGCCAGGAACCCGATGACCAGGGGCAGCGTCGCCAGGAGCCCGCCCGCCATCAGCATGCCGTAGGGAGTACGAAGCTCTCCCTGGAGAAGGTAGATCACTACCGGCAGCGTCTCCATGGAGCGCGTGCGCAGCACGATAAACGCCCACATCAGGTTGTTCCAGGAGCCGATGAGCGTCATGATACCCAGTGCCGCCAGCGCCGGCTTAATTACCGGCACCGCTACGCGCCGGTAAATCGCAAACTCACCCGCCCCGTCGATCCGCGCGGCCTGCACCAGGTCGTCGGCCAGGTTGGCGGCTACGTACTGCCGCATCCAGAAGATCCCGAAGGCGTTCGCTGCGCCGGGGATGATCATCGCCCAATAGGTGTTCACCAGATGCAAGGAGGTGATGACGACGAAGGTCGGAATGAGCGTAACGGCGCCGGGGATCATCATGGTGCCGAGCACGAACGCGAAGAACGCGCTGTTGCCGGGCGCGTCGCGGTACTTCCCGAATGCGAAGCCCGCCAGGGAGCAGAGGAACAGAGTAAGCGCCACGTGCCCGGCCGCGATGACCACGGAGTTGAAGAAAGCGCGCGCCAGGTTGGTCTCGTGATAGACGTCCACAAAGTTGGCGATCCGCGGAGGGTGCGGCACCAGCACGGGCGGCAGCGCGAAGATCTGCGCCTGACTTTTGAACGCGGATACCAGGAGCCAGTAGAACGGGAAAAGGAACACCAGCGAGAGAGGGAAAAGCACGGCGTACGGCCAGAATCGGGACTTGGGGCGCGCCGTCACTGTGAGGTCTCCCGGTTCAGCCGGAACATCAGGAGCGAGATCGCGAACACCACGATGGCCACCGTGTACGCCATGCAGGAGGCGTAGCCAAACTTGAAATTCACGAACGACGTGTTGAAGAGGTAGAGGCCGAAGTTGGTGGAGGAGGTGCCCGGTCCGCCGTGCGTGAGCACGAACACTTCGTCGAACATATAGACCGTTCCCATCAGGGAGAGGATGGCGCAGAACAGGAACGTGGGCCGCATGAGCGGGAGCGTGATGGCCCGGATACGCTGGTACGCGGACGCCCCGTCCACGGTAGCCGCCTCATAGTACTCGTGGGAGATCCCCTGCAGTCCCGCAAGCATGAGCACCATGTTGTAGCCCGTCCAGCGCCAGAGCGTCAGGAGCGCGATGGCCGGCTTGGACCAACGCTCGCTGGTCAGCCAGGGGACCGGCCGAATGTGGAGCAACGCCAGCACGTAGTTCAGCGCCCCTCTTTCGGAGCTGAGCAGCAGCCCGAATACGATGGAGATGACCACCATCGGCGTGACGCAGGGCAGGAAAAAGGAGGCTCGGAAGAACGCCCGCATCTTGAGCAGCGGGTTGTTGAGCATGACGGCGAAGAGGAACGCCAGCACCAGCATCAGGGGCACATAGAGAACGCCGATGACCAGCGTGTTCCAGAGCGACGTGAGGAACACCTCGTCGTCCAGCATCACACCGAAGTTGGCGAGTCCTACCCACGTGCGCTGCGTCAGCCCGTCCCACCGTGTGAAGCTCAGATAGAACGAGAACAGGAGCGGGTACAGCCCGAACACCCCGAAGAGCAAGAAGAACGGGGAGACAAACAGGTAGAAGTGCCGGTGGCGCCAGAAATTCGTCATAGGAGGATTATGCGGGCGCGGGCTCGCGGCCCAGTCGCCGGCACAGCTTGCGCTGGAGAGTGGCCAGCACGGCCGGATCGCTCCCGCCGTTCGTCGCCCACTTGCTGAGCGCCTGCTCCATGTAGCCGTACGCTTCGTTCCAGTCGGCGGTGCGGTTCAGCGTCGGGATCTTCGTCACGTCCTGCGCGAATAGCCTGCTCACCTGCTGCCCGCCGTAGAAGGGGTCCGGCTCGTCGAAGTAGGGGTCCTTCAGCGCCGGGAGGTATGCGGGGAAGAGGTCCATGGTCCTGTACTGCGCCACCTGCCCCTCCCTCGTGCAGAGTGCGTACTCGATGAACGCCCAGGCGGCCTCCTTCTGGCGGCACTGGTCCGGGATCACCAGCACGGAACCCCCCAGGTTGCTCACCCGCAGGCCGCCGGGCCGGATGGCCGGCAGGCGGAAGACGCCCCAGTCCTGCTTCTGCCCGGCAAAGTCCTGCACCGTATCCTTGATGGTGCCCCCGAACCAGACCGCGAGTGGGTAGGTCGCTACGCTCTCATCCTTGAGCGCCGCCATGAACTCCTGGCCCCACATCCGCACGTTCAGGCAGATCCCCGAGTCCAGCATCCGCTTGAGCAGCGCCAGAATCTCCCGGTTGGCCGGCGAATCGACGCAGATGCGGCCCTGTGAGTCGAACACCTGCGCGCCCGCCTGGCGCATTAGGATCTCGTACAGCCACATCATCTCCCCGGAGGAGAGCGGGAGCATCTTGGTCCTGCCGCCGGAACGGGTAAGAATCGTCTGTCCCGCGGCGATGAAGTCGTCCCAGGTCTCGATCTTTTCAGGATCCACGTCGTATCGGCGGAAGAGGCCGCGCTTGTAGAACGCCGCGCACGGACCGATGTCCCACGGAATGGCGTAAACCCGCCCGCTCTCTACGCAGTTCGCCCACGAGGCATGCGGGAAGTCCTCGCGGTACTTGCCGGCGACCGCCGTGAGGTCCGTCAGCCGATGAGTCGCAAGGTAGTGCGGCGCCTCCGCCACCTGGAGCTGCATCACGTCCGGCGCGCCCACGCCCGCGGCCAGCGCCAGCAGGAACCGCGCCTGCATGTTGGTGCCGTTCATATCCACGTTCACCCCGATGTGCGGATAGCGGTGGCGGAAGTCGGGAATGATCTTTTGCAGCGCCTTGGCGGCAGTGTTCCAGCTCCAGACCAGCAGGTCGCCGCGCAGCTCGGCCGGGGGAATGGGAGTGGGCTGAAGAGGCAGAGGCGGATCAGGAGGTTTTCCCGCGCACCCCGCGGTCAGCAGCGGCAGGAACGCGGCCGCCACTAGCTGCCGGCGCGTCAGTGGGTGAGAAGGCTCCACGCCGATACTGTTAATGCAAGATGCGTCTTTCTCCTGCACTCCCGACAAACGGCCGTGCTCGCCGGCAAGCAGGACCGGGAATCCTATACCCGTCCATTCGCGTTCACTCGCGGCTAACCATCCTTTGCGTGGAGATACCGGCTCGCGAACTGGAGGAAGGTGGGCCAGTTGGGGCCAGTGGTGTGGCCGCCGCTGTGCTGGCGAAACGCGATGTCCCCGTCGATAAGCGCCGTCTCCATCGGCGGCATCTCCGTAGTGCCGAGGTCCTTCTTGCCCAGCAGTCGGTAGACGGGACCTGCGTAGACCGCGGCCAGGAACATCCCCCGGTCGTCCACCCAGTTTCCCTCCACCATGGGGGAGCCGCAGCTAATGAACACCGGGCGCGGCGCGCAGAGGGCGATCAGCTCGTGGGAGTCCACGGGAAGGTCGCCGGGAGTGAGCGGGCCCGCGTACTTCAGAAAGTTGCCGGCCATCCAGTGGTACTCGCCGCTGGAAGCCACGTTCTCCACCTGCTCACCGAAGATATGCCGGTGCAGCTTGGCGCCGCCCTCGCCGGATGAGCCTACAAAGGCGATGGCAAACCGCGGATCGTACGCCATGGTGACAATAGCCGCCTTGCCGTACCGGGACAGTCCCTCGATCCCCACCTGCTTCGCGTCCACGGCCGGATCGGTCTCAAAGTAGTCTAGGGCACGGCTCGCGCCCCACGCCCAGGCTCTGAGAGCGCCCCAGTCGTCCGGTTTGCGCGGCTGCCCACTGTTGCAGAGGCCGATGATGCCCCGTGTCAGCCCCGCGCCATTGTCCGCCTGGACGCTCGTTGGGGTGAGGATGGCGTATCCCCAGCCCTTCGCCAGCACCTGCTGCTGCCACGTGGGACCAGGCGGTGGCTGGAATCCCGGAGGAGGACGGAATCCGCGCGGAAAGCTGAAGCCGAACTCCATCATCACCGGCACCGGCCCCTTCGCTTCGACGGGCGTGGTGAGGCTGAGCTGGATGTCCACCGTGATGGTCGGGTAAGAGCGGTTGTCCACGTGGCCCACAAGTTGCTTGGTTATGACCGGCACGTCTCCGACTGTATCGCGCTTCGTGCTGGTAACCTCCCACCGCACCTTTGGCGTGTGGCGGGGCACGCGTCCGTACACCTCTCGGTCGAAGTCCTCCACGATCTCCGGCCGCCGCTCCCTCCACCACAACCGCGCGCTGGTGACCCGCTTCCCGTTCTTCAGCACCAAAGGGTCCGGGAGGGTGGGGTAGATGTTCGCCCTGGATTCGTCCGCGTTGGCGGCGTTCGGAGCGTTCGGATTTCCGCTGGGCCCCGGCCTCAGCGCCGTGATGTGCAGCAGCTCCATCATGCGCCTATGGTCCTGCTCCGACGTCATCTGCACCGGTGGCCGCAGCTCTTTGGCAGAAGCTCCCCCAGTATTGGGGGCGGGGGGGGCCGTCTGGCCCGCCTGCAGCGGAAACGGAACCAGCAGGCCAACCAGCGGTAAGAATTGCGTTCTCATTTGACGCGAACCCCCATTCCGAACCCTGAACCTCAAATCGCTCACTTGACCCTGTGAGCCTGTACCCCCTGCGCCTTCGCCAGCGCCTCCGCCCACCGGCGCGACCATTCCGCGTGGTCCCTCAGCTCGGAGGCGGGATTCCTGCGGCTGCGCGCGACGAAGTCCGGATAGAAGGGCCGCCCGGTGGGCTGCCCGGTCGGCTGATAGCGCAGGTCGATGCTCCAGCGGACGCCGTCGGTGAAATTGGGGGTGGAACGGTGCGGCGTCCAGCGATGCATGAAGACGATGCCGCCCTTCCGCACCGGCACGGCCCGCGGCGGGATGGTGGGAAGCAGGTCCGGCCGGATGGTGGTGCCTCCCTCCGCCTGGTGCTTCAGGTAGCCCAGCTTCCACGCGCCCGGCATCACCTCCATGCAGCCGTTCTCGACGGTCGCGTCGGTCAGCGGAATCCAGCAGGTGACGATGTCCGAGTTGTCCGCCTCCTCCCAGGTTACTCCCGCGTCCTGGTGCCAGGGGACGTTGTAGAAGCCCGCCCCCTCGCCGCTGGCAGCGGCCGGCGGCTTGGCGCGGATGTGCTGGATAGGGCTGCACGTGATCTCCGGCCCCACAAGCGACTCTACCGCGTCCAGCAGCCGCTCATTGCGCAGGAAGGCGAAAGTCGCCGGCCCGCGCATCTCCATGATGTCCATCTGCTTCATGATATCGGGAGACTGCGCATAGAGGCAGGCGGCGCGCCGCTCGAACGGCTCACCCTCGCACAACTCCTTGACCTTGCCCTCGGCGGCTAAAGCGCGCGCCCGCCGATCGATGAACTCTGAGTACTCCGCGATCAAGGGCGCGAGGTCCGAATCGCAAAGTACGCCTTCCGCCACCAGCACGCCCTCCTCGCGGAAGGCCGCCACCTGTTCCTGTGTCAACGCCATCTTGTTCCTCCGTCAGTTCTATCTATCGTCCAGGGGCCGGATGGGCGAAGTGCACCGTCACAACGCTCCGCGGCGGCAGCGCCACTATGCCGTCCGCGCCGAGCGGCCCCAAGTCGCGCCACCGCTCCCCGCTCTCGCCCTCGGTGGAGCGATACACCGCGGTCGTGGCGCCCCGGAACCGCTCGCCCTCCACGGCCAAGGCTACCCGCCGCTCCTGCGGGGTGGGGTTAATGAGCACCGCTGCCAGCTCATCGCCGCCTGGCCCTACGTAAGCTGAGAACTCCACGGAAGGGTCGCTGCACTCCGCGTCTATCCGGTGCCAGCCCTCTCCCACAAACGCTGAAAAGTGCTTTACCGCGTAGAACCGCTCGCGTCGCTCCACACTGCCGTCGTAAGCATTGTAATAGACAAGCGCATACCCCGGCTGCGTCACGCTGCGCGCCAGGATCCACACCAGGTAGGCGCTGGCCCCTCCCACTGCCAGCGTATCGTGGATGTTGGAGGCGAGCTGGGTGAGCGTCGCCCCCTCAATAAACTCCGTCTGGAAGAGGGGCGTTCCCGTTCCATCGGAGTTATATGTCCGGCGTACGCTCTCCAGCAGGGACCGGAACTCGCGGTGGTCTGGCGTCTCCGCGCCGGAGCCGTAGATGTGAAACGAGATCCCGAAGAGCCGGGAGAGGTCTGCACGGCCCGTGTCGGTCGCCGGGTCCACGAACTCCCGCGGGTGGCTCTTGCCGTCCGGCTCCTTCCGGATGGTGAACGTCTCCGGGCCCAGAATCTTCGGCGCGGATGCTCCGATCGCGCTCTTAAGCCGGTCCGACACGGCCTGCAGCGCCCGGTCGTAACCGGCGAACGCAAAGCCGCCCGGTCCGGTGCCCTCAACCGGCAGGAACTGGCACCCCTCATACGCCACCGCGATGTCCAGCTCGTTCTGGAGCGCGATGTAGTCGGGGTATGCCCCGACAAGCGTCCTGAACCGGCGCAGGCTGGCCAGCCACCAGTCCGCGAACGGCCTGTACGCGTAGCTGCCGTCCGGATTCCGCTTGAGGGTTGCATTCCCAAGTCCCTTGTCGGTGCCGTCGGAGCGGCCGGATACCAGGCCGTTGCTCTTGAGGTCGCCCGGGGGCGACCAGGAGGTGAACATCAGCCGGACCGGGCTCTTGCCGCCTCGCCGCGCGGGCGTGCTCCACCGGCGCGCGCCGGAAGCGAACTCCCGCGTCCGCGCCTCGAAGGCCGCCTCCTGTCCCGCATAGCCGTAGTAGTTTCGAAGCCGCAGGATGTCCAGCTTGAGGTCCGAGAAGAGGGCGCGGTAGACTGCCTCCCGGTTGGAGAACCCGGCGAGCAGGTCGCCGGCGTAGGTCTGCGTGCCGCCGAACCCGTAGATGGGCTGCCGGACGGCTGAAGGGTGGAGGATAGCAGTGGCCGCCGATTCAGGTTGGCTCTGGAGGCTCTGTGCTGCGCCTCCGGAGGGAAAGGAAATCGCCGCCGCGATCATCGCGGCGGCGAGTAAGACACACTCTTGCGCGATCCTCGGGATCACTTCTTGCCGGGAACGCTGGAGTAGCCGGAGTGCGCCTGTATCTGCTGCTGGATGGCGGCGCGTGCTTCAGGCGGAATACTCGAGTTACTCTGGACGGTCTGCGCTTCTTGCTGCTTATCTACGCTGGAATCGCGGCTCTCGGCCATCGCCGGATTCTGCTTATGGCATCCTCCGGCGCCTACCAGAGCTACGGCCATTACCACCGCCGCGAAAGTCACACCTACTCGGTCTGGCTGAAGGTACTTGGTTGATGGCTGGTAGACCGGATTCCGGAGCTATCAACCATCAACCATCAGCCATCGACTACCTAGTACGGATACCAGCCCTGGTTCACCGGGAAGTTGCCGATACCGCCGATGTAGATGTTCTTGTACCAGAGGATGCGGCCCTTCGCCATGGCCTTGGCGTGTCCGTCGCAGAAGATCATGTTGGAGGTGCCGGTGTGCCGGTAGCGCGGGAACATGCCGCAGCCTGCCCAGGTCCCGCCGCCGTTAGAGTTGGTGTAGTCGCAGTCCTTCTTCATGGCCAGGTCGTTGCCGTCATTGGATCCGCGTGGATTGCCAACGCCATGGCTGACCCAGTCCCACTCCCACGTATCGTAGTACGGGAAGTTCCAGAACGTGTCGTTGCGGCCCTTCTCGACCATCAGGACCTTGTCTGCGGGTGCGTCAACCACAGCCAATGAACTGGTCGACTTGGTGCCGCAGTTCCAGTTGCTTGGGCACAGGTCCATATGGAGGCCGTACTTGAAGCTCTGGGTCTGGTCGGGGGCAGACGGGCAGCTATAGATCCCGCTGATGCCCCAGCTCTGCTGCGAGCCGTCAGCATTGGTGTACCGGTCGCCGTTCTTCACGTATGGCCACACTATGGACGCCCAGGACTGCTGTACCCCGCACTTTGCTCCGCCACCGCCGTATTCAGACATCGGGTACGTCTCATCATAGTCCTGCACGTACATCATGATCGCGGTGCCTATCTCCTTCTGGTTGGACAGGCAGGTGATGGCGCGGGCCTTCTCGCGGGCCTGCGCGAACACCGGGAACAGGATGGCGGCCAGGATCGCGATGATGGCGATGACGACGAGTAGCTCGATTAGCGTAAAGCCGTTCGATCTGCGTTCCATCTGTTCTCCTCTCTGAGCATTCTGCTCATTGCTGCACTGCATCGTAATGAGTGCGGCTCGTTGCCCGGCCGTGCAACCATCTGCCGGTCGGGACGTTGTCTATAATCCGGGGGGTGGAGACGCGGTTGAGCCTCGCACAATCAGCGAAGGCTCATACACCTCCGTAGTGTCTGCCACGGGCTCGTGGTTGATCTTGGCCGCCAGCAAGCGCACCGCCCGCTGCCCCATCTCGCTGAGGGGCTGGCGTATCGTGGTGAGCGGCGGCTGGACCAGAGAGCAGGCCTGGATGTCGTCGAACCCCACGATAGAGAGGTCCTCCGGGACGCGCAGCCCGAGGTCGTTCGCGGCCCGCAGTGTGGACAGCGCGATAAAGTCGTTGCCGCCGAAGACCGCCGTAGGTCGGTCCGGCATTTCCAGCAGTCGCCGGGCCGATTCGTAGCTCAGCGACAGCGAATAGGCGCTGGAAACGAGGTAGTGAGGCGGGACGGTGACGCCCGCGTCCGATAGCGCATTTAGAAACCCCTGCCGTCGCGGCGCAACGCTCGACTGGTTCTCGCTGCCCATGACGTGCGCGATGCGCGTGTGGCCCAGCGAGAGCAGGTGTTCGGCGGCGAGGCGGGCTCCCTTTTCGTTGTCTACATCCACGGAGGGGAGCCCGATGTCGTGACACGGGGCGGAAACGACCACCACCGGCATTCCGAGCGCGGCGAGGCCTTCCGCCATGTCTGAGTCGGAGAGGGGAGCGACCACTACCACTCCGTCCGTACGGCGGTCCCGGAAGGGAGCCGCAGACTGCTCCGCGTCCGACCAAGGCTCCGTAAAGAGCGTCACGTTAAAGCCGGCCTCAGCCGAAGCGGTGAAGATCCCCTCCAGTACGGCGGTGGCGTATGCGTTGGTGACGATGGCCGGCTCTACTTTGCCGAAGAGCACGCCGATGGTGTTGATGCGCCGGTGCACCAGCCCACGGGCCATGGCGTTGGGGTGGAACTCCAGGCGGCGCATGGTATCCAGCACCTTCATCCGGGTGGCGGCGCGCACCGGCCGCGGGCCGTTGTTGAGCACGTAGGAGACGGTGGCAACGGAGACTCCACTCTCCCTCGCTACGTCGCGGATAGTGACGGTTGTGCCTCGACGTCGTGGTTCCAAGGCAATCCCTTGTGGCGGAGTAGGGCAGACTAATCGCCCAGTTCTAAGCGGTTAGATTATCTTAACGCTAAACGGTTAGATTGTCAATATACCCTTGGACAGAAATTGCTACCGCACTCCGCGGAGGTTACCCCTTCACGGCGCCGGTGGTGAGGCCGGCCACGAACTCCTTCTGCAGCGCCATAAAGAGCAGGATCACCGGCAGGACGCAGAGCAGCGTGCCCGCCAGCATGGTGGAGTAGGACTGCGCATATTGCCCGATGAGCTGGGCAATGCCAATCGGCAGCGTGAACCGGGCGCTGCTGTGGAGCAGGATCTGCGGCCAGAGGAAGCTGTTCCAGGAGGCCATGAAGCTGATCAGGCAGAACGCCCCGATCATCGGCCGGGAGACCGGCATCACCACGTCCAGATAGATGCGGAACTCGGAGCAGCCGTCAATCCGCGCCGCCTGAAGCAGCTCATCCGGCACCTGCAGGATGGCCTGCCGGAACAGGAAGATGCCGAACACGTTGATCGCCCCCGGAATGATCACGCCTGGATAGGTGTCCACCAGACCCATCCGGTAGATAAGCTCATAAAGGGGGGCCATGATCACCTGGCCAGGGATCATCATGGTGGCCAGCATCAGGATCATGATCTGCTTCTTGCCCCGGAACTCATACTTGGCCAGCGCGAAGCCCGCCAGCGATGCGAAGAAGAGCTGCACCATCACCGTGGTCGTCGACACGAAGATGCTGTTGATGAAGTACCGGAAGAACGGCATCTTCTGGAACAGGTCGCGGAAGTTCCCCAGCGTCGCGCGCGGCCCGAAGACGGTGTAGTGGAACAGGTCGTCCGGCGGCTTAGCCGCGGCGGCTACTAGCCAGACCAGTGGGATGACCGTCAGCGCAGCCAGCGCCAATAGGACCACATACGTAACCGCGCGCACAAGAAGCAGTGACACGGCGACGCGGCGACGCGGCGACGCCGCGATTCCCGGCTCGCCCCATCGCCCCATCGCCCCATCGCCCCATCCGGAGGCAGCTCGCACCTCAGTCGCCTCCCTTCCACGCTCCCGTCACCCTTAACTGAAACAGGCTGATCACCAGCACGATGAAGGCCAGGGTCCAGCCAATGGCGGACGCATACCCCAGGTCGCCGGTTACGAACCCCTGCCCGTACAGATACATCACGATGGTCAGCCCCGACTGGTCCGGCCCCGAGCTCTGGCCCAGCAGGATCCAGGGCAGCTCGAAGAGCTGAAACGACCCGATGGTCGACATCACCACCACGAACACGGCCACCGGCTTGATGCCCGGCACCGTCACCGCCCAGAACTGCCGCCAGCTATTCGCGCCGTCCACCAGAGCGGCCTCGTAGAGCTCCCGGTCCACGGCCTGAAGCGCCGCCAGGAAGTAGATCATATTGAAGCCCACGTACATCCAGAGCGAAGTGAGGACCAGCGCCGGCATGACCAGCCCGGAGTCCGCCAGCCACTTGGTGTCGATGGGTATGCGCGGCAGGACGGTATGGATGCCCCGGTTGATCAGGCCGTACTGTGGCAGGAACAGCACCGTGAACAGCACGCCCACAAACACCTGGCCCACCAGGTTGGGCGAGAAGAAAGCCAGCCGCAGCCACTCCCGGCCCTTGACCCAGCGAGCGCTCAGCAGCAGCGCCAGCCCCAGCGAGAGCGGGAGCTGCAGAAAGACCGACCAGAAGGCGAAGACCGCCGTGTTCCACACCGCCTTGTGGAAGTCCGGATCCGTCAGCAGGAAGCGGTAGTTGCCGAGCCCCACGTAGACGGGGTCTTTCGGACCGTTGGTCATGTAGAGCGAAAGGATCACGCTCTTCACGATGGGGTAGAGCCCGAACGTGCAGAAGATGAGGATGAACGGCAGTACGAAGAGATACGGTGCATTCCGCTGCTGGAACCGGAACAGCCGTGAGCTCTCCGACGGCTTCCGCTCAACGGGCGCCAGCTCTTCAACGGTCGCGCTCAATACGGGTTCCTCGCTACCAGCCGCCGCACCTCGTCCGCGCTGCGCTTCAGCTCTCGCCGGCAAACCTGGTCGAAGCCCTGGTCGGCGGTCAGCTTGTACTGCTGGACGCACCGGACGATCGCCTCGCCCAGCTTGTTCTTCGCGGTCTGGATGAAGGGGCTGGTGTACTGGGATGGACACTCCGGCGCCAGGTTGGCGTACAGCCGCCCGATGCGCTGGTTGGACCAGTAGGGGCGCGGCTCGTTAAAAGCCGGCAGCTTCCACGCCTCCGGCAGGCAGGGGAGGATGTTGTTATCCTCAAACCGTCTGGCGAGGTCCGCCTTATTGAGATACAGGTACAGCGCCAGCTCCCACGCCAGGTCTTTGTTCCCGCACTTCTTGGTGATGCCCATCATGGTGCCGCCCCAGGTGGAGGTGCGGATGCCGCCCGGAGATACGGCCGGGAAGGGCATGAGCGCCATCTTGCCGGCCATGTGGGCCACGTCCTTCTCGATGCCCTTGGTGCGCCAGTCCGGTGCTATCACGCTCAGAAAATACTCGCCTTCCAGCGCTTGCGTAATGACCAGCCCGCTCGCCATGCTGCTCCCGATGCGGTTGGGACCCGCGACCAGCGGCACGTACCACTTCATGAGGTCCACCGCGGTCTGGTTGTCGAAGATCACGTTACCGTACGGGTCAAAGTACCCGCCCCCGCGCTGGAACAGGAGCGGCTCGAAGCTCTGGCCGCCGTTGTCCACGAACTCGACCATGTAGCGCGGGTTGCTGGGGTCCAGGCGCGTGATCCGACGGCCTTCGCGGATGAAGTCGTCCCACGTCTTGATCTTGGCCGCATCGATGTGCAGTCGCTCGAAAGCCTCCCGGTTGTACGCCAGCATGCACGGGTGCACGTCGTGCGGCAGGCCGAAGATGCGGCCCTGCTTGGTGTAGGGGGAGAAGCGTGCCTTCACCATGCGGTCGTAGAGGCCCGAGCTCTTGAGGCGGTCGGTGAGGTCCTCGAACCCTACGTGCTTCAGCGGACCGCGGAAGAAAGCACCCGCCCACGTGATCTCCATTTCGCACAGGTCCGGCACGTCTACGTCGGCAAGGAACGCGGACTGGAGCCTGGGCGAGAGCGCGTTTCCCGCGACCAGATCCACCCGCACCTTCACGCCGGGGTGCGCCTTCTCGAAGGCCGGTATGGCGTCCAGGTACGAGTCACGGTGCTCCTTCGAGAAGACCCAGAGCACCAGTGTGGCGTCCTTCCGCCCGGCCGGATGCACGGCAAGCCAGGCGCCGGAAACGAGCGAGAGACAGAGCAGACAGAGGGCCGCAAGCCCGTAGGGAAAGGTTCTCATGCGTCCAGTCGAAACGGTTAGATTGCCCCCAGATTCACGCGCTCCCGCTCCATTTCCTCCCTCTCAGTGCGACCGACTTAGGCGGGAGCGCGGCCGTAGTCCCGGATCTTGAGGGTCTCGCCGCCCCTGAGCGCCGACTGGTGCGCGACAATGCCCGGCAGTGTGTACGCGACGGCCTCATAGACGTCCACCGCCGGCCATCGGTCCTCCACGATGGCGCGGACAAACTCGTGGGTGACGAAGGTGTGCGTGTCCCAATGACCCGTCCGGACCCGCATGGGCTCCGGCAGCCGCTCCATGTAGTCCGGCAGCCGGTGCGGCTCGATGGTTACCTTGCCTTCCGGATAGCCGTCGCGCAAGACAGTCTGCCCCTCCTTGCCGATGCGCACAATCGTGCTGGGTCCGCCTTCCGGCCGCTCCATGAAGCAGGAGAGGCGGTCCCCGAGGAACTGGCCCCGTTCGGTGCCTCCGGCAGCCACGTGCCAGTAGACCGCGACTCGCGCCGCGTGTCCCCCCGACGTCTTGAAGAACGCGGTCGTGTTCCAGTAGGGGTTCTGGTAAGGATTGGTCTGCAGAATCTCGTGACCGTCGCCCCAGCCCAGCGCCTGTACCTCCACCAGCCGCTCCCCGGTCACCGGGACGATCATGCCGGTGCAGTGGGTAGGGTAGTGCATGGGCGGAAATCCGTACCGCCAAGTGGGCCGGCCGGACTCGTCGTACATGAGCTCAATCAGGCCTTCGTGGTGGTACTCCGACTCGGAATAGAAAATGGTTCCGAATTCGCCGGCTTCCGCCAGCTCGCGGCTGGCGATGATCTCGGCGCGGTAGTAGCTGGTCTCCGCCATCATGTACTTCATGCCGGTGCGGGTGACGCAGTCCAGCAGCCGCTCCAGCTCTTCCACGCTCATGCCCGCCGGGACGGCGCTGATCACGTGCTTGCCGGCTTCCATCGCCTCGAGCGACATCGGAACGTGCATGCTGGGCGGCGTGAACACCGCCACGGCGTTCAGGCCGGGATGCTTGAGCATCTCACGGAAATCGCGGTAGGTGGAATCGACACCGTAGGTGGCCGCGAGGTGCTTGAGCCGGTCCGGCCGTTGCTCGCAGACGGCGCCGACCTGGCAATCCGGGTCCAGGTGCCACTGGAAGTTGGACCCGAATCCTCCACCAACCACGCCTATGCGGACATTTCGATCAGATGGCCTGCTGGATTGCATTCGCGTATCACCCAACCTCAGATTACCCGACCGGCCGGAATCCGTCATGCATTCGGATCAAGTCCATAATGGAAGAGGCGGCCATTCAGCCGCATCCGCAGAACGGCGTATTTCGTGGCGCGGGTGCGGTGCAAGGCGGAGCGAATGAATCACTTCTTCAATGCACACCACTCTCCGATAGGCGCGTTCGCCTCCTTCACCCTAGGCTTTCCGGGGGCGAAGGGCGGGGTCGGCCTGGAGCTGGGCCGGTCTGCCGATCAGAAGGTCTTCATCGGACTGGAGACGCGCGAGGGCGGCTCCTTCCAAGCCTTGCCGTTCTTCACGTCCGGCGGGGAGGCCGGTGAAGACGAGCGCCGCCGGTACGAGGTCGAGGAGGCGAACCAGGCCCTGCCGGAATGGCCCGAGGCCCCTGTCGCACCCTTCGCCCTCGATGCTATCCACCGCGACTTCCACGCCGCCACCGATACGTGGACGGCGGGCGACCTCACCTTCACGGTCTACTCGCCGGTCCGCTCTGTCCCCGATCCGGAAACGGCGGATCCGGACGACCTGCGCGCCGCCCTCGTGCCCGCGGTGCTGGCGGAGTTGACGGTCGACAATACGGGCGGCAGGCGCCTTCGCCGGGCCTTCTTCGGCTACAGCGGCAATGACCCGTACTCCGCCATGCGGCGCATGGACGACACCATGGGCGGATACGCGGGCGTCGGCCAGGGCCGGGTCACGGCGATTGTCACAGCCTCGCCGGACGTGCGCTCCGGCCAGGCATTCGCCCTTGGCCGGATGCTGGCGGAGGAGAATCCGGAGAACGTGGTGTTCGGCCTGGGTGGCGCCTCCGCCCTGCTGATGACCGTTCCTGCCGGCCAGGTCCGCACCTTCCGGTTTGCCATCTGCTTCTACCGGGGCGGAATTGCAACCGCCGGGCTGGACGCCGCCTACTACTACACGCGCCTCTTCCAGGACATCGAGGCGGTCGCGCGCTACGCTCTGGCCCGTTTCGACGCCCTCAAGCAGGCGGCGCTGGACGGCAACGCGCTCCTGGAAAGCGCCGCGCTTTCGGCCGACCAGCGGTTCATGCTGGCCCACGCCGTGCGCTCCTACTACGGCAGCACCCAGTGCCTGGAATGCGAGGGGCGCCCGCTCTGGGTGGTCAACGAGGGCGAGTACCGGATGATGAACACGTTCGACCTTACAGTCGACCAGCTCTTCTATGAGCTGAAGCTCAACCCGTGGACGGTGCGCAATGAGCTGGACCTGTTCACCCGGCGCTACAGCTACCGGGACACCGCCCGCCTGCCGGGCGACCCTACGGAGTACCCGGGCGGCATCGGCTTCACCCATGACATGGGCGTTGCCAATGTCTTCTCGCGCCCCGGTTACTCCTGCTATGAGCAGGAAGGTCTCACGGGCTGCTTCTCCTACATGACCCACGAGCAGGTCGTCAACTGGCTCTGCTGCGCCACCGTCTACGCGGCCCGGACCGGTGACGCACGCTGGCTCCGGGACAACCTGGACACCGTCGTCGCTTGCTTCGAGAGCCTGGTCAATCGCGACCATCCGGACCCGGTGAAGCGTGACGGCATCATGTCGCTGGATAGCTCCCGCACCGCGGGCGGGGCCGAGATCACCACCTACGACAGCCTGGACGTGTCGCTCGGCCAGGCGCGCAACAACATCTACCTGGCAGGCAAGACGTGGGCTTGCTATGTGGCGCTGGAGAAGCTGTTCCGAGAGGTGGGGGACCGATCCCGCGCGCGTCAGGCGGCCGATCAGGCCGACCGGTGCGCGGCTACGTTAGTGCGTCACATGACGGAGGATGGCTACATCCCGGCGGTGCTGGGGGAGGGGAATGACTCCCGGATCATCCCCGCTATCGAGGGGCTGGTCTATCCCTACTTCACAGGCTGCCGCGAGGCGTTGAACCCCAAGGGCAGGTATCGGGAGTACCTCGCGGCGCTGCGCCGGCACTTCCGATCCGTCCTGAAACCGGGCGTTTGCCTGTTCAAGGATGGCGGTTGGAAGCTTAGCTCCACCAGCGACAACTCGTGGCTCTCCAAGATCTACCTCTGCCAGTTCGTAGCCCGCCGCATCCTCGGCCTGGAAGGGCCGGAGATCACCTCCCGGGCGGACGCCGCGCACGTCGCGTGGCTCACCGACCCGGAGAACGGCTACTGGGCCTGGAGCGACCAGATGGTCGCCGGCAAGGCCATGGGCAGCCGGTACTACCCGCGAGGCGTCACCTCCATCCTCTGGCTAGAGGAGTAAGGAACGCCTGGACGCATTCGGCGTCTTAGCCCATGTAATGGCTTTACAGGAGGTAGGCTGCCATGACACGACTTCTCACTCGGGCAGCGTGGATCCCCGCGCTCGCCCTGCTTTCGCTTCCGCTTGCGCTCAATGCGCAGACGATCACCGTGCCGAAAGACACGGACGTGACACTCGCCTTTGACCAGTCCCTGAGCTCCAAGACGGCCAAACCGGGCGATACCGTGAGGCTGCACGTGGTGAACGACGTCTCCGTGGGCGGCACTACAGTGCTCAAGGCGGGAACGCCGGTCACCGGCAGCATCACCAAGGTGGATAAGCGCGGCCGGTACGGCGTCAACGCCAAGATCCGCATCGCCCTGTCCCCAGTCCGCTCGGTGGAGGGCACCATGATCCCTCTGGAGGCCAAGGGCAAGGGCAAGCAGCTCAAGGGGAGCCGCACGGATCACGCCGCCGAGGCGACGGCCGCCGGCGCGGTGGTCCTGGGGCCGGTTGGACTGGTGGCGGGATACTTCATCCCCGGCAAGCCGGTGACAATCCACCCTGGCGACCCGCTCGTGACCACCATCCCGCAGGACATCGTGATAAGCCGCAGGTAGGTCCCGCTCAGTCACTTCTACCTGCACTTTGTTCCGGTGACTGGGAGCGCGAGGCTCCTGCCGAGCTGGACGTACCAACCTTTCCACGCATTCGTTCAGAGTAGCTCGGCAGGAGCCTCGCGCTTCCTCTGCCCAACATTCCTGGAAACCTTCCCTCATCTAACCGCGTACCGATTCCTCATACAGTCCGTCAGCCCGTTTGCGCGCCCATGAAGGAGACACGCGATGAACCCGTCCGGCATCCTCGGCATCCACCACGTTACCGCCATCGCGTCCGATCCCCAGCGGAACATCGACTTCTACGCGGGCGTCCTCGGGCTCCGGCTCGTGAAGCGGACCGTCAACTTCGATGACCCGGGCAGCTACCACTTCTACTATGGAGACGAGGGCGGCACTCCCGGCAGCATCCTCACCTTCTTCCTCTGGCCGGGCGCGATGCGCGGCCGGCACGGCACCGGTCAGCTCACCATCACCTCCTTCTCCATCTCCACGGAATCCATGGGCTGGTGGATAGAGCGACTGAGGGCGAACGACGTGGAGGTGGAGGGGCCCTACGCCCGGTTTGAGGAAGAGGCGCTGGTCTTCACCGATCACGATGGTCTGCGCCTGGAGCTGGTGACGCATCCAGGCGCAGACCTTCGGCCGGGCTGGGAGTCTGGCCCAGTCCCGGGACAGCACGCCATCCGCGGCTTCCACGGCGTAACGCTATCGGAAGCGGGCTACGAGACCACGGCGGAGCTGCTCCGGGCAAGCATGGGCTTCCACGAGGGCGAATCGCTCGGCAATCGCTTTCGGTTCGTCGTGGGGGAGGGGGTCGCGAGAGCCTACGTGGACCTGTTATGCCAGCCGGACGGCAACGAAGGGGTAGTGGCCGGCGGCACCGTCCACCACGTGGCCTGGCGCGCGGCGGATGACGAATCCCAGCGGGCCTGGCGGGCGAAGCTGGTCGCCCTCGGCTACAATGTGACGCCCGTGATGGACCGGCAGTACTTCCACTCCATCTACTACCGCGAGCCGGGCGGTGTGCTCTTCGAAATAGCGACCGATCCACCCGGATTCGGCATCGATGAGCCGCGCGACGAGCTCGGGACCCACCTCAAGCTTCCGCCCTGGCTCGAGCCGCGCAGGGGGATGATCGAGCAGATCCTGGATCCCGTTCGCCTGCCGGAGTACGAGGTCTCCGGTCCATGAGCCCGGACCTCCTCGGCTTCCACTACCGTTTCATTCCGGCGGAGGGCAGCGCGAAGGGCAGTCCCACCCTGCTGCTGCTCCACGGCACCGGCGGCAGTGAGGATGACTTGGTGCCGCTTGGGGGCGAACTCCTCCCTGCCGCGAACCTGCTGAGCCCGCGCGGTAAGGTGCTCGAGAACGGTATGCCGCGCTTCTTCCGCCG
>CAYNFH010000012.1:0-55906 GCA_964396385.1 uncultured Chthonomonadaceae bacterium
GGTTCGCCAGCAGGTCCCGGTGCTGGTCCACCAGCGCCAGCGCGGCGGAGCGCACCGCCTGAATGGGGTCCTCCAGCCCGTCCGCGATGACGGACACCGGCAGCATCCGGTCCAGGAGCTGGGGCCGGGTGGAGAGCTCGTCCAGGAAGAGGCCCCGAAGCTGCGGCTCGATGGCGAGCTGCTGCTGGATGGGCACGAGCCAGGCGGGATCGTTCACGCCCCGGTCCAGCACAGACTGGACGCCGAGGCGCTGCACCTCCGGGTCTGCATCGCCCAGGGCGAGTATGGCGGCGGGCGGAGTGAGCGGGGGCGACTCAGGGGTGAAGCGGGGCCGCTGGACGGGCGGGGGCTGCTGCCCGGGCGCTGCACTACCCTGTCGCGCCGCGATGGGGCTCTGCGCGCAGGAGGAGCCTCCCAGCACCACGGCGGCAGCGCCCACGTACAGCGTGCGCGCCACGGCACGCGCCCGGCTTCTTGTAGACTGGCTCAATGAGACCTCCCGGGGTGGGTGTTCAGGTGTTCAGGTGTTGCCCCCCGGCCCCCAATTCTGGGGGAGTGTGCGGAATGGTGTTCAGGCTCTGAAGGGCAGAATACCTGAATACCCGAACGGCCGCCCTGGTGGGAACCTAAACCGTGCGGGCGGCGTCGTGATTGGAGCCTGAAAGGAGACGCGAGCCATGCCGGATGGAGAGTATCGCGGCACTACGCTGGACCCCGCCTGGGACCCGGAGAACCTGACCGGAGGAAACGATTCCGGGGCGGCGGCAGACCTGGACGAGGAGAAGCTGGACCGGGCAACCGGCCCGGACCTTACCGCCCGGATGCTGGATTCGGACGGCACGCCTATGGCCGGCGAGGATACCGACGCCCCCACGGACCTCCCCATCCCACCCTCAGCGGACGCGCCCAACAAGACCTCCCCCTGACCCCCTCCTTCGTAAGGAGGGGGAACTGTATGCCACGGTAGGCTCCCTCCCCTTACGAAGGGGAGGGTTGGGGTGGGGTTCGGATGCGGCCGCTAAATCGCCAACCCGGCCTTTTTGAGCTCACCGCGGATGGTATTGGGATCCTGCAGCCCGATCATATAGGCCGACAGGTTGCCCTTCCGATCTATAATCGCCACCGTCGGAAGCGAGGTTACGTGAAACGCCTGGGAAGCCGCGCTGCTGTCGTCCAGGTAGCAGGGGAAGGTGTAGTGGTTCTGCGCCAGGAAAGGCTGCACGGTGGGTTTGTCCTCGTTGCTCACGGCCAGCACGGCCAGTCCCTTCTTGCCAAACTCCTGATCGAGTTTCTGCGTCTCCGGCAGTCCTAAGCGGCACGGACCGCACCACGTGGCCCAGAAGTCGATGAGCACCACCTTGCCCCGCATCTCGGAGAGCTTGACCCGGCTCCCGTTGATGGAAGCGACCTCGAAGTCCGGCGCGGGCCGTCCCAGCGGAACCGGGGCCTGCTGCGCCATCTGTTTGAGCGGATCCACAAGCTGCATGCCTGCGGGCAGGACCGGCTTGAAGTCCGCCTCGGCTATCTGAACGTCGGGCTTCAGGTTGGTGTAGATCTCCGTGGTCTGTGCGCTGTCCGGGACTTTGGTGTTCGGCTGCGCCCGCAGCCTCTCCAGCACCGGCTCGCTGCCGTACTGGATACGGCGCACCAGCCCATCCTTCTCGCCGATCACGACATCCGTCTTGCCGTAGGTGCCGGCCGCGTAGAAGCTCACCGTGCGGCACGGCTGTCCGTCTACAGTGGCATCCTGCCCGAACTTCACCGCGCCTTTGCGGCTGTCCACCAGATCGGGCAGCCCTGAAGGACCTGTGAAGAACTTGTACAGAAGAGACCCCAGAAAGGCGGGGTGTACCATGGGCATGTCGTGCGCATCGGCGATAGTGGACGGTGCGGGCGCTTTGATGGCCGGGTGAGAGGCATCGCTCTGGAAATCCACCACGGACTCGCCATCGGAAACCGCCGTGACGGAGGCGCCGTCCGGCATCTTCACGACGCCCTTGTAGCGGTTGGGGGCCTGGTACTCGAGCGTACGCCGCGTGGTCAGGGGCTTGGGGGCGTCCGACTCGCTGGCGGTCCAGTCACAGGTGAGCGAGAGGCTCTTGAGCGCCTGGTACCGTCCCATGCTCCACTGGAGGAAGGCAGTGGCGTCATTTGCGGCGACTGGAGCTGGCGGCGCGTCCACGCGTCCCGCGGCGGCCGACTTACCATGGCACCCGTAGAGGGCGGCGGCCACCGCTAAGGCGGCAAACGGCAGCAATGGGGCGGCGGCGCCCTTCCAAGGCGGCATACGTATCTCCTTAAAGACGGGTGTTCAGGTATTCAGGTATTCAGGTGATTCGGATTCCGGTCCTGAACACCTGAACACCTGAAGACCTGAACACCTGAAGACCTGAACACCCACATAGTTTACATCGGTTCTGTGGAGTCGTGACTTGCATACGGTTGCATGGTTACTCTCAGGCTTCTCACTGCTGGCGTGGATAGCCATAGGGGCGCCGCTCTGGCTCGCCGCGCGCCGGGGCATCTGGCTGCGCGATATAGCGCCGGAAGGGCCGGAGCCGCTCCCCCCGCTCTCCGTGATCGTCCCCGCTCTGAACGAAGAGCAGACCGTGGAGGCGGCCATGCGCACCCTGCTTGCGCTGGACTATCCGGGACTCGAGATCATCGCCGTGGACGACCGGTCCACGGACGGGACCGGCGCCATCCTGGACCGGCTCGCGGTTGAGGACCCCCGGCTGCGCGTGATCCACGTGCGCGAGCTGCCGCCCGGCTGGCTGGGCAAGAACCACGCGCTGCATACCGGCAGCCTGGAGGCGCGGGGCGACTGGCTCCTGTTCACGGATGCGGACGTGCACTTCGCCCCGGACTCGCTGAAGAGAGCCGTGAGATACGCGGAGCAGCAGAGGCTGGACCATCTGGTGGTGATGCCGGACGTACTGCTCACGGGCTTCTGGGAGAAGCTGTTCGTGAGCTTCTTCGGGACCATGTTCGCCTACCACTTCCGGATCTGGAAAGTGTCCGATCCTCGCAGCAAGGCGCACGTTGGCGTGGGAGCCTTCAACCTGGTCCGCTCCGCCGCCTACCGGGCCATGGGCTGCCACGCGGCGCTGCCGCTGGCGGTGGCGGACGACGTGAAGCTGGGCCAGCTCTTGAAGCAGCATGGCGGCCGTGCCGCGGTGGTGGCGGGCGGGAGCCTGGTGCGGGTGCGCTGGATAGTGGGCGGCCTGCGCGGTGCGGTGGAGGGGCTCACCAAGAACGCCTTCGCGGGCGTGGGCTTTCGGCCGGAGGCGGTCATCGGCTCCGTGATCCTGATCGCCGCCACCACGGTGTGGCCCTGGCCCGGGCTGTTCCTGGGCCCGCCTGGCGCGCGGCTGCTCTGCGCCGGAACCCTGCTGTGCTTTATGCTGGTAGTGACGGTCGGCGGCATGGCCGGCCGGATCTCCCCGGTGTACGGCCTGTGTTATCCGCTGGCCTCCGCCCTCTTCTGCTACATCCTGTTGCGCTCGATGGTCAAGACCTACCGGCAGGGCGGAATCGTGTGGCGCGGCACCCTCTACCCCCTGGAAGAGCTCCGGCGGGGCACGTAAAGCTATTCGGGCCCTCGTACGAGTTCATCCAGCGACACACCTGCGAGGAGGCCGGGTCTTGGGATCCGGTCCGCCCACCAGATGCAGTCGCAGACACTAACTCGAACGCCGCGATCCGCCAGCTCCACGAACTCAGCCGGAATCCAGCTCAGGATGTAGGGCCATCCAAATGGTTGTCTGTTCGGACGAAATGGGCTTTCCCCAATAGCCGCAAACCAGGTATCCCACGGCGGCGCCTCGTCAAAGTCAAAGAATCCACTGGTCTCGTCTTCAGGGCAGCCCTCCCGCAAACTGCAACCGACCTCCCAGACGAGAACGCGTCCACTCGAAGGGCTGACCGTCGGCAGGAAGCCCACGTCCCTGTACTGCCGAAGCCAGTCAGAGCGACGGGCACAGAGATCCGTAACCACCGATTCGCATCCCTCACGACTGACCCACTTATACTCGATGGGGTCCTTTCCACGCGTTACCAGGCTTGCCGGCCGGAGTGATGGGCTGCGGAGTGAAGTCTTCGGCTCGGAAACCTGTCCATGAATAGCGCACCATTGGATGGTCTCTGCCAGCCGCTGCCGGAGAAGCACGAGATGATTGGCACTTTCACTCATCGGTGTTCATCAATCTGCCGCTGGAGATCCCGGGCATCCTGCAGGCAGGCCTCGAACACCTCGTCCTGGTTGCCGCCCTCGCGGAACACCTTTCGTCCCCACAGATCGATTCCCTCGGCTACCCAGTGGAAGTTTGATGCTTCATCGAGCCGGAAGAACCAGTCGGGGACCCGGTCCGCAATGGGATTGGTCTTCAGTATCTCCTCTTTGTCCAACCTGTGGACTGGAATCCTCATACCGCACCTCATCCAATCGTCACCCGGAGCTTCTGCCCTGCTGACACTGTAACCGGCGGGGCAAGGCTTACGGTTACCCTTTGGCCATCTGCAGCGAGGCTTACAGGCACGTCCTTGTCGTCCAGCTCTACCTGAACGCGATCAGCGTTGAAGTTGGGCGGCGCGTTGAGCGCGAGGGTGGTGAGGCGCAGGCGGCCGTAGGCCAGGGCGAGCTCGGCGCGGAGGCGGCCGGCCGTGATGGTCTGTGAGTAGCTGCCCCAGCCCTCGGCGGTGGTGAACGCGGCCCGGAAGCGGTCGGGGTTCAGCCGCGGCGCGAAGCCGAGATGGCCCTTCGGGCCGTGGTGCTCATAGCCGCAGGCCGCCAGGTAGACGCCGTAGCTGGCCATGGAGCGTGCGTAGTGGTCGCCGCACTCCACCTCATTCCAGGGGTTGCGGCGGGAGGCGTGGTACCGGTCGTGGATGGCGCGGACCACCGCCAGCCCCTCCTGGACCATCCCCTCCCACACCATGTGGCCGGCGGCCTGGTACTCGAAGCCGGTCATGCACTCGTTGAAGTAGTAGTCGAATCCTTGCTGGACCCGCTGTCCCTCGCCGTGCGGCCAGGTGCACATGATCAGGCCCGCCTCACCCGCCAGCGCGTACCAGCGGCCGGGCTTGTGGGCCGCGCGCCACGGCCCCACGTCCGGCGCGAAGCTGTACTTCCAGAGCGAGGCCAGCGCGCTCCCCACGTGCTCCTTCGGCAACAGCGGAGCGAGACCCACCTGCCGCGCCCAGCTCTCCCCGAACACCTGGTCTATCTCGCAGCCGTCGTAGGATCCGGCCGTGCGCGGGCGAGTGGGGTCGGGAAGCTGCACGTAGTACTCGCCGTTGAAGAGCTGCGCGTCGATGTTGCGCGCACCACGGTCCGCCACGGTCCGGCACCGGTCGGCGAAGGCGGTCTCACCCATCTCAAGCGCCATCTTTTCTCCGGCGCGAAGCGCGGCGACGTACAGCGAGCTGAGCCATGCGATCCTGCCGAACCAGGGCTGATCCAGCGTGTTCATCTGCGGGCCTTCCAGAACGCCATCGTCGTTGCCGTCCAGCGCCAGCAGCGGCTCGTATGCCTTGCGAATGCGCGGCCAGTTGCGGCGGAGGAACGCGTCTTCCTGCGACATCTGGTGCTCGCGGTAGACCCGCAGGAGGGTGCCCGCCTGCCCATCCACCGCCAGGCCACGGTCAAACTCCGCCCGGAACCCCATCACCCCCGTCTCCGGGTTCATGGCAATGCCGAGGTCCACCCGCTCCCGCGTGTCCCGCTCCAGCTCCGGGAAGAGCCGGGCCATGGCGTGGGCATAGTGCCATACGTGCGTGCAGGTGCCAGCGCAGCAGCCGACGCCCTCCCACGCGTAGAAGCGGCCGTCGGCGAAGCGATAGCAGGTGGAGGTGGCCAGCACGGAGGCGGTGAGCAACGTCCGGTCCAGGAACCAGCGGGGCAGGCTGGAGCGGTACCAGGTGTCACGCCAGAGCCGAGTTTCCCGGGTCAGCCGCCTGTAGTTCTTCGCGACGAATCGAGCGACGGCCAGGGCGGAATCGAACCGGGTGGCGTAGTGGCGGCCCACGCGCCCCAGCCCCTTCACCTCCAGGTTCGGGAATCGCCAGGTGAGCACAAACACGACGGATGCGGCCTTGCCGGGCTCCAGCCGTACTCCCTGGCCGAGTACACCCACCAGCTTCTCAGCCAGCGGAGACTCAGACGGGTGAGACAGGTCGGGCCGGTCAGACTTGACAGAACTTGCTCCTAGATCTGCTTGCCGGCCCAGCAATGCCAGCCCCATACTGCCATAGTCTGGTAGCTGCTCCAAGTCCGGTCCGGCGGCGGAGCACTCCAGGAACGTGAGGCCCGCCTCCCGCACAACCCGGTTCCGGCGCGTCCCGCCCGCGCTCCGATGGTTGAGGCAGACCGCGTTCTCCAGCCATCCCACCAGCCGGGCATCTACCGCCTCTTCGCCCGTGTTCTTCAGCGTGAAGCAGAGGATCGTGGCGGGCAGGCTGGAGTCTTCGACATTCAGCGGGATGAAGGGGGAGAAGGCCTGTAATATCACCGCGATGGGGTAGCTCGGATCCCGGTACTCCACCGTTCCGATGGGGTATTCGCCGCAGAAGGAGAGGTCGGGAAATCCGGTCCGGTCGAGATTCCACCGCCGGCGCTTGCCTCCAGCGTTAACATACAGCCGGAACCCCTGCTCCACCGGGAAGTCCCGCTGAGGCGGATGGGCGAAGTGCGAGTCGTTGGTGCCCCGGACCTCGTTGAAGATGTCCCAGCGCCAGAGCCAGCCGTCGCCGCCGAGGTAGAGCTGCCCCGCGCCGATGCCGCCGACCGGCATCCCGATCTTCTCCAGCTCGTCCCCGCGATAGACCGTCGGCTCTCCGCGCTCAAAGAGCGACCTCACCCATTCCGCCCGCAGCCGCTTGTCCGCCGGAGCGGTGTGCTCGGGATCGCTGCCGTCGAACGGACCGGCCATGACCGGCCACCGCCCGGAGAGCATCGCGATGGACACCGCGCCCGCTCCCGCCATGAACTCTCGCCTCCCCAGCCTGGGTCCGCGCGTCTCTTCGTGCCGAGGCCCTACCGCCATATCTGGCTACCCTCCCCTTGTTCGGGAACCCGATCTAGTTTCTCCGACCGCCCGGTGCGCGCCTCCTGGCGAAGGCGCCGGGATGACAACTACTGGGAATTGCGGTAGTATGTTGATTGACCAATCAATCAGTGAAGACGTCCATGCCAAGACAGAGCCGGGACATAACCGAGGAGCGGCGGCGCCAGATCATCGACGGCGCGCTGGAGGTGTTCGCCACCAAGGGGTTCGTACACGCCACCAACAAGGAGGTCGCCAAAGCGGCAGGCATCAACTCGCCCGGACTCATCTACCACTACTTCCAGAGCAAGGAGGACCTGCTGCGGGCGGTGTTGGAGCGCCATGCCCCTCCCCTCCAGTTAGTCGCGAACGCCGCATCGTTCATGGACCTGCCTCCCGAGGAGGCGCTGCAACTGTTTGGCAACGCGTATCTCGGCGTTATGGACAGCTCCCGGACCTCCGCCTTCCTCCGGCTCTTCATCGGCGAGGTGCTTCGCTCGCCCAAGCTCGCCCGCCTGTTTGGTGAGATCGGGCCGCTCCGGTTCCTTGGGATGCTATCCGACTACATGCGGAGACAGATGGAGCGCGGGCTGCTCCGCCCGGCGGACCCGGGCGTCGCGGCGCGCTGCTTCCTGGGGCCACTGGTCACCTACGTCCTCACACGCCGCATCTTCCAGATTCCAGACGCCCAGGGTTCAGACACCGCGGAGATCGTGGGCCAGTGCGTCGATGTTTTCCTCAATGGCATGCGCCCCGGTTCGGGCAGCGACGAAGCTCCCCCAGAATTGGGGGCGGGGGGGGCCTGCGCCGATGCACAGACCTAACCTTCACCTTGCGCTCCCCCTGCTGCTGCTCCTGGCCTTCTTCGGTCTGGGCGGCTGGTACCTGGACGCGCGGCGCTCCTCGGAGCGAAACACGCTCTCCGGCTTCTTCGAGAGCCAGCCGACGGAGGTCTCTTCGCGGCTGGGCGGCCGGGTGGCGCGCATCCTGGTTAACGAAGGCGACACCGTGCGGGCGGGCCAGCCGCTGGTCGTGCTGGAAGCCACTCCCGCCCGGGAAGACACCGCCGCCCGGGAGGCCGCGGCGGAGCAGGCACGGCAGGCGCTCCGCGAGACCGTGAACGGCCCGCGTCCTCAGGACATCCGCAAGCAGGAGGAGGCGGTGGCGGAGGCCGAGGCCAACCTGGACAGGCTCAGAAACGGGCCGCTGCCGGAGGAGATCCACCAGGCGCGGGCCCGGCTGGAGCAGGCGGAAGCGCAGTACCGCAAGGCACTGGCGGGGTCCCGACCCCAGGAGATAGAGGAGGCGCGGGCGGCGGAGCGCAACGCGCGCGCCCACCTCGCCCAGATGCAGCGCGGCCTCACGCCGGAGGAGAAGGCGGAGGCGAAGGCGCGGCTGGACGCCGCGGATACCCAGCTTGACCTCGCGCGCAAGGATGCCGCGCGCTATGCGCTGCTGTACCAGGACGGTGCCATCAGCCGCCAGCAGTACGACCAGTCCCAGGCGAACCTGCACGACGCGGAGGCAAAGCGGCGAGAGCAGGCGGAAGCGTGGAAGCGGGCGGAGGAGGGCACCCCGCCGGAGGAGCTGGAGCAGGCGCGGCAATCCTACCTCCAGGCGAAAGCGGCGCTGGCGCTGGTGGCGGCGGGCTCGCGGCCGGAGGACATCGAGGCTGCCCGTGCAAGCGCCGCGGAGGCGCGGCAGGCGCTGCGGCTGCTGGAGCGCGGCGCCCGGCGGGAGGATATCGAGGCGGCCCAGGCGCGGCTGGCGCAGGCGCGAGTCGCCCTGGCGGAGCTGCGCGCCGGCAACCGCCGGGAGCAGATCGCGCAATCGCGCGCGGCGGCGCAGTCGGCGCGGGATACGGCGCGGGGTGCGCAGGCAAACCTGGCCGAGCGGATCGTGCGCGCCCCCGAGTCCGGCGTCGTGGAGCGTATCCCCGTAGCGATAGGCGATCTGGTCGCCTCCGGCGCTATGGTAGTCCGCATGTCCGATCCCAACAACATCTGGCTCCGGATCTACGTGCCGGAGGCGGAGCTGGCCCAGGTGCGGGTGGGCAGCGGCGCGGAGCTGCGGGTGGACGGCGTGCCCGGACCCGTGGCCGCCTATGTGGAGAGCGTAGCGACCCAGGGAGAGTTCACACCGGCCAACCTCCAGTCGCCGGAGGAGCGGGGCAAGCAGGTGTTCGCCGTCCGTCTGCGCCTGCGGCACCCGGACCCGCGCATCAAGGCGGGCATGTACGTGACGGTCACGCGCATCGGTGGCTGGGTTCCGTGAGAGGGGGCTCGGGCTCCGGGGCTCGGGGTCCTGGGCCGGAATCTGGCCCATCAACCATCAACCATCAACCATCAACCAAGAACGCTATTGAATTGCATGGGCTCACGAAGCGATTCGGTCCGGTCATGGCCGTCGATTCGCTCAGCTTTAGCGTGCCGCGCGGGTCCATCTTTGGCTTCCTGGGCCCCAACGGCAGCGGCAAGAGCACCTGCATCCGGATGCTGTGCGGCCTGCTGGAGCCGACCTCCGGCACCGCCTCCGTGGACGGCCACGACATCGTCAGGGAGCCGGAGGCGGTCAAGCGCTCCATCGGCTACATGAGCCAGTCCTTCAGCCTGTACCGCGACCTCACGGTGGATGAGAACCTCACCTTCTTTGGCAGCGTGTACGGGTTGCGCGGCGACTCTTTGCGGCGGCGCAAGGCCGCCGTCGTCGAGCTGGTCGCCATCCAGCCCTACCTGGAGCGCCGGGCCAGTCAGCTTTCTGGCGGCTGGAAGCAGCGGCTCGCGCTCGCGGCCGCTCTAATCCACGAGCCGCAGGTGGTGTTTCTGGACGAGCCTACCGCCGGCATCGACCCCGTCGCGCGGAGAGACCTCTGGGACCTCCTGTTCGGCCTGGCCGCGGCCGGCAAGACGCTGTTCGTGACCACCCACTACATGGACGAGGCGGAGCGGTGCAACGAGATAGGCTACATCTACATGGCGAAGCTGATGGTCCGAGGCACTCCGGCCGAGCTCAAGGCGCTGCCGGAAGTATCGCCGGAGGGCACGCGCCGTGTAGCGGTCGCCACCGCGCAGCCGCCGAAGGCGCTGGCCCTCCTCAAGCGGCAGCCGTTCACCCGGGACGCCACCCTGGTGGAGGCCGAGATCCACCTGCTGCTGCCCCAGGACACGGAGGACAACGCCGTGATCTCCGCGCTCAAGCAGCAGGGAGTGGAGGACGCCACCGTCCGTCCTATTGAGCCGTCCCTGGAGGACGTGTTTGTGACCATCACGCGCAGGCTGGCTAACCGATGAATGGCGCGCTGAACGGCTTCCTGAGCATCGCGTCCAAGGAGGCCGTGCACATCCGGCGCGACCCCACCACGCTGATCTTCGCCCTCCTCATTCCCGTGCTGCAGTTGTGCCTGTTCGGGTTCGCGGTGGACTTCGACGTGCGCCACATCCGGACCGTGGTGGTGGACATGGACCGGTCCCGCGAGAGCCGGGACTATATCGCTTCCCTTCACAACACGCAGTACCTGGACGTGATCGGCTACCTGCCCGGTCCGGACACGGCCGAGGATGCCATCCGCCGGGGGGACGCGCGCGTGGCCGTGATCATCCCGCCGGACTTCGCCCGCCGGTACGGCACGGCCAACCGTCCCGCCGTGCGTGTGCTGGTGGACGGATCGGACGTGCAGGCGACCACGCCCGCCCGCAACGCCCTGGTGGGACCTCCGGGCGGCGGGCCGGTGGTGGCGCGCGTGAACGTGCTGTTCAACCCGCAGATCCGCACCCAGGTGTACACCATCCCGGGCCTCGCGGCCGTCATCTTGCAGCTCGTAACGGTGTCGCTGACCAGCTTCAGCCTGGTGCGGGAGCGGGAGCAGGGGACGCTGGAGCAGTTGATGGTTAGTCCGGTGGGCCGATTGGGGCTGATGCTGGGGAAGCTCGTCCCCTACTCGCTGCTCGCGATGGGAGAGCTGTTCGGGGTACTGTTCGTGAGCCGGGCCGTGTTCGACGTGCGGATCACGGGCAGCTTGTTACTGCTGGTGGCGCTGGCCGTGCCGTTTGTGCTGGCCTCCCTCTCCCTGGGGTTGCTCATCAGCACGGTGGCGCAGAACCAGGCGCAGTCCATGCAGATGACGCTGCTGACGACGATGCCCTCCATCCTCTTGAGCGGCTACATCGCGCCGAGGGAGACCCTGCCCGGGGCGCTCTATCTGCTGTCGGACGTGCTGCCCGTGACCTACTTCGTGCAGATCATGCGGGGGGTGGTGGTGCGCGGGGCGGGCTTTACGGACCTACTGCCGAGCGCCGCAGCGCTCACCGTCATTGCCGCCATCCTCCTCGCGCTCGCCACCACCCGCTTCCGCAAGAGCCTGGCGTAGCCGCGTGCCGTATACTGGGATGGGAGGAGCTGATTTTGAGCATCGAGGAGCCAAAGGAGCTGATGACGGGCGAGGAGTACGGCGAAGCCCGGCGGAAACTGCTGGAGGCGGGGCACCGTGGCGATTCGCCGGAGCTCAAGGCGCTATGGCGCCGCCTGGTAGAGCGGGACGAATATCTCTGGGAGAAGTACGCTAAGCCGCTGATCGAGAGCCACCGCGGCCAGTGGGCGGCGATCAATCTGCAGGGTGAGGTGATCTTTGCCCGCACCGCGTCTGAGGCTATCCGGGCGGGCACGGAGCGTTTTGGCGCCGGAAATCTCGTTTACGGGAAGATGGATGAGTTCCGGGGCCACGTCCTGTGACTGTGATCGTTCCCGAGCGATTTCCGTACGTCGACGCCGTCACAAGGGCTTGACGATCGAGCTCTAGGGAGACAGGGACCTCATAATGGGTGCAACCCGGACTGCACCGGTCCGAGGATTCCACCTATCTGTCCCGGCGACCACTCGCTCCAGTGTTAGTTCTTTCGCCTGCTCCGGGGTCAACTGCTTGGCCCAGGGGGCGCGGGACTTGAGGTCCGCGCCCGGGCCGGTGTTGTGGAACTCCGCGTAGCGCGCCGTTTTGGTCCGCTCTGTGCCGTGCCAGTTGGACCACCCCTCCGGCCGCACCACCTCGGACATCTCGCAATTGAGAAACACGGTCTGAGCATAGTCCCGCCACGGCCGGCCGAGATAGGTCTTGACGCCGGCCGCGCCGTCGATGCGGCAGTGGGAGAAGATGATGCCGTACGGCTGCTCCAGCGGCGTGGAGGCGGCCGTGATGTAGCCGTTGCCGCTGCAGTAGATGTGGCACCGGTCGAAGTATGCCGTGGCCGCGCCGAAGATGAAGTCCACGGCTCCCTCTATGTAGCAGTCCTGAAAGAGCTGCCGCCCGCGGTTCACCAGGATGGTGTCCTGCCAGCCCAGGAAGCGGCAGTGGCGGAACACCACGCGATCTCCGTCCATGCGGAGCGCTAGCGCCTGTCCTACGTTACCGGCGGAGTTCCGCAGGGTGAGCCTCTCCACCGTAACGTCATCCCCGTCTATCTGCACGGTGGGCGTGCGGAACGTGCCGATGGGCTTGCCGTCCGGACCGGGCAGGTTGGCGTTCAGGTCGTAGCCGATGACGGTCCGTCCGGCATCCTCCCCCACCAACCGCAGGAACCGTTTCTCCCGCTGCACGTACACGCGCTCCCGGTAGACGCCGGGCTTGACGTGGATGACGGTCGGGTGGCGCAGGTCGCCGGTGGGCGCGGCGTTCACCGCCTCCTGGACGCTCTTGAACGTACCGCTGCCGTCCTGCGCCACAGTCATCTCGCGCGGGCCGTTGCTCTGTGCGGCGACGGGCAACGCAAGGACGATGCCCGCACAGACGGCCAGTAACCGACTACCTCTCACCAAGCCCCCTCGACCGGCGGCTCGATGCGGGGAACGAACAGGTGGATGGCCAGGAGCGAGAACAGGTACATGGTGGAGGCCCACATAAAGAGCGGCACGTAGCTTCCGGTCCGCGTGAGCACGAAGCCCACCGCCTGCGCTACTCCCATGCTGGCAATACCGGAGACGAACCCGCCGAGCCCGACCACCGAGCTGACCGCGGGCCGAGGCATCACGTCCGAGACGAAGGTGTAGAGGTTCGCTGACCAGCCCTGGTGCGCCGCCGCGGCGAGCCCCACCAGCAGCACGGCCGCCCACACGCTGGGCACGGAGGCGGCGCCGAACACCGGAACCACGCAGAGCGCGCAGACCAGCAGCGCGGTCTTGCGCGCGGCGTTCAGGCTCCATCCCCGGCGGATAAGCCACAGCGACAGCCACCCGCCCCCTATGCTCCCGAGGATGGAGATGGTGTAGATGACGCCCACCCATAGGCCGGTCTGGGCTGTGCTCAGGTGGAACCGCTTCTGGAGGAAGTCCGGTAGCCAGAAAAGATAGAACCACCAGACCGGCCCGCTCAGCACGCCCGCGATCATGTAGCCCCAGCTCGCGCGGTATCCCAGCAGATTGAGCCAAGGCGTCGCCGGCTCCTGCGCCAGGGAACGCCCACCCTCGATGTAGGACCGCTCGGCGGCCGAGAGACGGGGATGGGTCTCGGGGGCATCGTACAGCAGCACCCATGCGACTACCCACAGCACGCCCAGCCCGCCCGTGATGTAGAAGGCGGCCTGCCAGCCGAACCGCGCCGCGAGCCAGGGAACCGTCAGCGGGCAGACGATGGCGCCGATGTTGCTCGCGCTGTTGAACAGTCCGGTGGCGTACGCCCGCTCCCGTACCGGGAACCACTCGCCCACCGTCTTGATGGCCGCGGGGAAGTTGCCGCCCTCGGCCAGCCCCAGACCAAGGCGCGCGACGCTGAAGCCCAGGATGGAGCGGACCAGCCCGTGGGCCGCGCACGCCAGACTCCAGAGGAAGGCGGCAATGGGCAGCCCGCGCTTGACGCCGACCCTATCCATGACCCGGCCGCCGAAGAGATAGCCGAAGGCGTACGCGAGCTGGAAGGCCGTGACGATGTTGGCATAGCCCAGCTCGGTCCAGCCGAGCTCGTGGGAGAGCTGCGGCTTGAGGATGCCGATTATCTGGCGGTCCATGTAGTTGACCATGGTCGCCAGGAAGAGCAGCCCGCAGATCACCCACCGGAAGCCGCCTACGCTCCGCGCCTCCGCGACCGGAGCTTCAACCATCATTGCGGCCCTCACGGATGGGGGGCGCGTTCAGCCGCGCGGAATCTATCTGAGTGGAGTTGTGGAGCGTGAGGGCAGGCCCGGTGGCCGCATCTATCTCCACGTCCCGGAAGGCGATGTCCCGGGCGTTGGTGCAGGTGAAGCCCGTCGCGGACTGGATGTGGACGTTGCTGAAGGTAATACCTTCCACCGGCATCTCCCGGAGGCCGGTTATGCTGCCCGCGTCCTTCGCCCCTCGCGCGGTGATGTTGCTGAACAGGAAGTCCCGGAACCGGGGCGTCCCTTCGTCCACGGGATAGACGTCCTCCGACCGGTCCTGGCCCATGTAGAAGGTGGTGATGGTAAAGGGATGCGATACGTCCTGCATGACGATATTGGTGACGGAGAGCCCTTCCACCACGCCACCCCGGCCGCGCTGAGACTTCACCCGGATGCCGATGTCCGTGCCCTGGAACACGCAGTTGCTCACGGAGACGTTGTGAACGCCGCCGGACATCTCGCTGCCGATGGTCACGCCGCCATGGCCCTGGTGCATCACGCAGTTGGTGATGGTGATGTCCTCCGCGTCCTCCGCGTAGATGACGGGCGCGAGGATCTGCTTCCCGGGCTCCCACACGTTCGGAGTGAGCGGGTAGTCCGCCGGGTCCTGGCTGGCCAGCAGCGTCGCGCCAGGCCCGATCTCCAGCGTCACGTGGCTGCGGAGCACAATGGTGCCGGTGAGATAACGGCCCGGCGGCACGAACACTGTGCCCCCGCCGGCCTTTGCGCACGCCGCCACCGCCCGGTTGATGGCCCGTGTCTCCAGCCGCTTCCCGTCTCCGGCCGCGCCAAAGGACTTGACGTTGAAGAGGGCCTGACCGGCCGCGCCCAACTGGAGCATCGCGGCCATGCATGGCAGAGTAGCCCCTACCAGTTTGTTCATAGTTCGTTTGCGTCCAGGTTACGCATCGCACATCCGGCATCAAAATCGAAAATCGAAAATCGAAAATGGAAAATTACTTCAGCCCGCTCACCTGCGCCTGGACGATGGTGACCGGCGGGCCCGTCTCCGCCACTACCTGGGAATGGGCAAATCGGACGTCTCGCGCGTGGACTATCCGGATGCCCTTCCGGCCGGAGATATGCACGTTGGTGAGCTCAAGGTCTGTGATCGGCGCCTCCGGTAGGCCCAATATCTGCCCGTCGGTCCGCGCGTCATCGGCCGTGACGTTCCGGATGCGGATGTGCCGCCAGAAGGGCGTGGTGCTCATCACTGGCTGCCCTGGATCCTGGGCGGGATCCACCGGCGTCTCGCCGGGGCTGTTGTTGGCGTAGTAGCTGGTGATCTCGATGGGTACCTTCACGCCGCGCATGGTGAGGTCCTCATAGGTGAGGTTCTCCACTACCCCGCCCGCGCCCCGGCTCGCCTTCATCCGGATGCCGGCGTCCGTTCCGTGGAAGGTGCAGTTGCGCACCGTCATCCCATTCAGCCCGCCGGGGGTCTGTCCCCCGATGGAGAGGCCGTGTCCCCGCAGGAAGCTGCACCGCTCTATCAGGAAGTCCCGGCAGGAGGGCTGGTCCGGCTCGATGCAGCCGGTGGGCTTGAGGGCGATGCAGTCGTCGCCGACGTCGAACGTGCAGCCCGTGATGAGGAAGTTCCACCCGCTCGGGTCCAGGCCGTCCGTGTTCTTAGCTTCCTCTGGCGCCTGGATCCGGATCCCCTCTATGCGTACGTCGCGGCACTGCTGCGGCACCAGGTGGAACATGGGCGAGTTTCGCAGGGTGACGCCTCGGACCAGCACCCGCGTGCAGCGCGTGAGCACCACCATGAAGGGCCGGTGGGGCGGATTGGGCGTGCCCGGCGGGGCGTCCTTCGGCTTGACGTAGTGGGACCACCAGAACGCCCCCTGCCCGTCGATGGTCCCGCCGCCGGAAATGACCACGTCGTGCGCATCCCGCGCGGAGATGCAATCCTCAAACCGGTTGTTGGTGAGCCGGTAGTCCCGCGGATTGTCGCTCAGGAGCAGTGTGGCGCCCTTCTCCAGCCGGAGCTCCATGCGGCTGCCGAGCCGGAAAGGTCCCGTAAGGTACCGGCCCGGCGGGACCTGCACCGTCCCGCCTCCCGCCGCCTCGCAGGCGTCCACGGTCCTTTGCACCGCCCCCGTGTTCAGGGTCGTGCCATCGGCCCGCGCACCGTAGTCCGTGACGCGGAACACGCGCGCCGGGATGGATGGAGCGGGGATGTCCGGCAGGGCGATGGAAGGCGCTGCCGGCACAATAAGGAGAATGGCGGCTGCCGGGAGGAAGGTCATGGATCCTGGCAGCCGCCGTTCGATGAAACGCATCGATGCGATCAATCTCCTACCGGGAAGAACCAGGCCGAGCAGTTGGCATACTGCGCCCCCTGTTTGGGCGACTTCCAGCACTGGCCGGAGAGGCTCTGCGCGCGATAGTCGCCGGGCGCTTTGAACCACTTAGCGTGGCCATCGGAGAGCGTGAAGTTCGCGCCCACGGAGTGGCGCCTGCGGGAGAGCATGAAGCCCTGCTCGTGAATGGTTGCGCCCGTGTATCGGTCGTCGCGTCCGTCCAGATCCGGAATCGTGCCGGCATTCGGGCCCAGCTCCACCACACTCGACGGTGATCCAATGGCGGCAAGGGCGACCACGGGCGGGGAGACTCCCGGCCTCAGACCGCGGCCGCGCGGGAACAGGTTCACGTTGGTGCCGTAGCTCAGGATGGCGCGTGTGCTTGGCGTCCCGTTGGCCGCCGTCCATTTCGAGTCTTCCAGCGTGAAGTCGATGTCGGGACAGATGAAGATCGATTTCCGCTGGTTCTTGTTCAGCCCGTTGCCCGTCAGGCCGGCCTTGATGTACGGATCCACGAGCTGGAACCACGTCCAGCGCTGGCCGCCCGAGTCGTAGTCGGTGGGAGGAAACGTTTCGTCAGAGTCCTGGATGTACATCGCGAATGCGGTGCCGAGCTGCCGGAGGTTGGACACGCAGGTGATGGCGCGTGCCCTCTCGCGGGCCTGGGCGAAGACCGGGAAGAGGATAGCTGCAAGAATCGCGATAATGGCGATAACCACAAGCAGCTCAATCAGGGTGAATCCACTCCGTCCGAAGTACGTCTTTTTCATGGCTCTCTTTCTCCTACGAAAGGATGGGTAAGAAGGAATTGCGGTTGAGGTGAGAGGTGAGAGGTGATAGCCGGAATCCGGACTCACCTCTCACCTCTCACCTGTTCATGCCGTCTGTCCCACGCGCAGCACGCTGGGCAAAAACACCTGCTGCGGCGGAAGCGCCGCGCCCTCCGGGGGGGCCAGGCGCCTCTCCAGGATCTCCATGGCCGTCTCTATCAGCCGGGCGCCGGGGCTGACAACAGTCGTGAGTGGCTTGTCGAGGTACTGTCCCTCCTCGATGCCGTCAAAGCCGACTACCGCCATCTCGCCGGGCACGCTCAATCCAGCCCGGCGCAGACCGTGGAAGAGTCCGATGGCGACCAGGTCGTTGTGGCAGACGATGGCGTCCGGGCGGTCCCGTCGCGGCCTCGCCGCCAGCTCCAGCCCCGTCTTGAGGCCCGCCTCCCGCAGCCCGGCCTGGGTGATCAGGCTGAGCCGGTCCCGCGGCTCCAGCGGCGCCAGGTGGATCTGCTCCGGCTCCTGGCCCATCTCCGCACAGACCGCCGCATAGACAACATAGCGGGAGTCCAGGGGTTGGAGGTCAGTCCAGGGATAGAGGTAGGCGATGCGCCGGTAGCCCTGCTCGCTCAGATGGGCCATCACCTGCCGGACGCCGCTCTCCCGGTCGATGGCCACAAAGTCCGTGTCATCGCTGCGCGCGTAACCGAGGTAGACCACCGGCACGTCCGCCGTCCATCCGCCCAGATAGTCCGAAGCTGTCTGGTCCGGGCGTACCCAGATGAGCACCCCGTCCATGGGCCAGCCGCTCAGCTTGCCCCGGGCGTGGAAGGAGGCGCGCATCTGGAAGGCCGTGTCGGTCAGCACGTCGTACCCGGCCTCGAACGCCAGCTCCTCGGCCTTCTCGAGCAGGCCCAGGAAGAACGGATTGCGCAGGCCCGGGATCATCAGTCCGATGACGTTGGTGCGGCCTTTGCCCAGCACCTGCGCCAGCCGGTTGGGCTGATATCCCAGCTCCTCGGCGGCGCGCCGGACCCGCTCCTGGGTCTCAATGGAGATGCGCACCTCGTCCGCGCGGTTGTTGAGCACGATGGAGACCGTGCCGCGCGCCACGCCCGCCTTTTCCGCTACTTCGCGAAGGGAGACCGCCATATTAGCTCCATGCTAAACCGATTTGGCAACTGCACGTGTACGACTCTCGACCCGACCGTAACGGCGTCATTCCGAGCAGAGCGAGGAATCTGCTTTTTCCGGCAGAGTACGTACTGCTACCGTAAAGCAGATCCCTCGCGGAGCTCGGGATGACAGCATGCTACGGTACACGATTTTCAGGTACTGAGTACCGTCCGATACCGTATAGCAGATCCCTCGCTTGGCGGGCCGCGGAGCTACGCTCGCTCGCTCCGCTAAGCGGAAGCCCGCTCGGGATGACAGGACTACTGCCTGTGCGCTATCTGTCCTGCTAGATCGTCGTCGCGGAAAAGCCGCCGTCCACCACGATGTTCTGGCCCGTTACGAAGGACGAGGCCCGGGGGGATGCCAGCCAGACCACCGCCCCTGCCAGCTCGCGGGACTCTCCGAAGCGCCGCATGGGCGTATGCCCTATGATCTGCCCGCCGCGGTCCGTGTAGCTGCCATCCGGCTTCAGCAGCATCGCCCGGTTCTGCTCCGCCGGGAAGAAGCCGGGACTGATGGCGTTGACGCGCACGCCGCGCGCTGCCCACTCCCGCGCCAGGAACTGCGTGAGGTTGATCACCGCCGCCTTGGCGGCGGAGTAGGCCACCACGCGCGAGAGCGGCGTCATTCCGGCCATGGAGGCGATGTTGATAATGCTGCCCCGGCCAGCCTCCGCCATGGGCCCTCCGAACACCTGGCACGGCAGCAGCGCGCCCCCCACCAGGTTCAGGTCGAAGACCCCCCGCCAGGCCTCCAGCGGGAGCCGGGAGAAGTCCGCGCCCGGTGGAAGCGTGGCCTCCGGCCGATTGCCGCCCGCCGCGTTCACCAGCACGCTCACCATGCCCCATCGTTCGGCAATCGCGTCCCGCGCGCTCTGTAGCGAAGCCGGGTCCAGCGCGTCTGCCGGGTGGAACAGGGCGGAACCGCCCTCCGCCTCGATGGCGCGCACGCGCTCCTGCCCCCGCTCCTCGCTCCTTCCCAGCACGGCTACCCGTGCGCCGGCCTGGGCCAGCGCCTCCGCCATGGCCCCGCCGAGCACGCCCGTCCCGCCGATGACGGCGGCGACTTCGCCTGATAGATCGAACAGGTCCAAACTCACCTTCCTCCATCGAAACCCCTCCCCTTCGTAAGGGGAGGGAGCTTCTCGCCGCCGCGGGGTTCCCCCTCCTTCGCAAGGAGGGGGTCAGGGGGAGATCAGGCTAAGCGGGAGTGCGTAGACGGTCCGCGGCGGCCTGCCCTGCGCGGGCGCGGTCGATGTCACAAACTGCAAGTGGGACCGTCCAGAGCTGCCCAGCCCCAGGGCAATCACCTGAACGCCAGAACGCCAGAACGCCTAACCCAAAAACACCGGCCGTATGTGCCGGTCGTACAGGTTTGCTGTTACGTTGCGCGCGATGGTCGTCTCGCACGCGTCGAGCAGCTCCAGGTACCGCTCGCCCATCTGTGCGGCGATCTTGTAGCCCACGTGCAGAAGCTGCCGCACGTTCGGATTGAATGCCGGGTTGGACTGGTCGTGCCGCACGGCCGCCGCGAGCTGCTCCGACGACCACCTCGCCACCTCCTCCAGGGAGGGCAGCCGCGCCGGGTCGATGTCGATGACCGCGGCATACGGCTCGCACAGCGCCTGGCGCATCTCCAGCGCTTTGGCGTAGATCTCCTTCACCAACGCGAGCCCCTCGCCGCCGGCCTCCGCCAGGCCGATCAGCTCCTCCAGCCAGGTGGTGCCCGCCGTCTTCAGGTGAACGCCGGCATGGTAGAACGCCAGCGACCGCCGGATGGGACCATAGATGGAGAACTTGTCGCTGCCGGAGTGGACGCTCAGCTTGAGGCTGGCCGGCAGCCTGTACTGCCGCACCGCGTAGGCGATGACGGCGATGTCGTCCCGGAACTCCTTTTCGAATTGGGTCACGTCGCCCACGTAGTCCACGCCCTTGTTGAAGCGGCCGGTGAATTTGGGCGCGATAGTCTGGAGCGGAATCCGCTCGTCCGCTAGCGCCGCCAGGATCACGAGCAGCTCCGGGGGCGTCTGCGGGTTGTCCGTCTCGTCCATGGAGACCTCCGTGATGAAGGTCCCTTCTCCTTTGGCGCCCGCGACGCGCCGGTAGATGCGCCCGGCCTCCCGGGTCGCCGCCAGGTACTTGCCGGCAATGCGCGCAATATCGTTGGCTGTGGTCTCGAACGGCTCCTCGATTCCGGGCACGTGCAGCCGGCCGACCAGCTCCGGGTGGCGCGCGACGAAGTCCCCTGCCACGCCCATGTCGGAGGGACCGGCCCCCCCCGCCACCGATGCTGGGGGAGCTTGCCCCCCAACCCCCAATGCTGGGGGAGCTCCGCGGACGATGGAATCGGCGACATCGATGGTGAAGAAGTCGCTGGAGGCGAGGTAGCCGTCCACCGTCTCCAGCCGGATGTGGTCGGCATCGACGTGGTAAGGCAGCTTCCAGCCCAGATCGTGTACGGCGGCGTCCGCCGAGCGGCGCACGCTGGACGGCTCCGAGCCGACGATGGTGTGCTCGCGATGCGACTTGTTCCAGACGGGGATGACCTCGACGCCCCGCTCCGCGGCCATCTGGCAGGCGTGGAGCTGCGCCTTCGCCTGTTGCGCGAATCGGTCGCCGACGCCAAGGGAGAACTTTGCGAGCTCCATCAAGGGAATCCAGGCTCCAGGAAGGGACAAAGACGGCTTGCTAAACCGTTATTGCACCACTATAACATGCCACCGGAGGGGGAGTCAATAGTGCTGATTGCCTCCGGTAGCCTGGCAGGAACAGTCTTATTGTTGACATGAGACGGGACGCGGAATATAATCAACATGGCTCGGTAGGGCCGTCGGCGACCTCCGCCTACACTGGCCGCGAGCAGTCTTAACCAACTTGGCCGACGTCGCAACCAGACTCCTCACCGGGCCGTAGCTTAACCGGCGAGGGGATGGCTTGCGCAGGTGGGCCAACCCCCACGAGATAGCACCAGCTTGGGCCAGAGTCTGTTAGGCTGCTGCCAGGCTGCACCTGTGCGCACTCGGTGTCTTCCGGACTGCTTAGACGACTATGCGCATCACTTCTGAAATAGGCGGACTAACGATCCCCAGCCGGTACCGATCCGGCTTCGCCAAACTCCTGCAACTCCGTGAGGATGAACTTGAAGATCTGAACCGCGCGTTCTCATCTGTAGCTCCCGCGCTTCGCCCGCCAGACGCTGCGCTCCGTGTGGCTGCCCTAACGACGCGGATACCTGGACCGGATGTTGTAGCTATCACGGAACTGGTCCTCTCTCTCTATGTTCTCCGCGAAAACACTGAGATGAGAGTGGATAGGCTGGTTGAGGTGGTCTGGGATGCTGTCGAACAGGATGAAGAGCTGCGGCAGATCAACAAGCTTGCGATACAGGATTTTGGCAGGCGGCTGAAGGAGCTCCTTTCGCACGAACGGACTCTTGGCTTAACAGCAAAGTCAGTTACACTCTTATCTGAGCATGAACATCGTTGGTGTTCCGGACGGGTCCTAACCGACCTGCGGCCAGTATTTGGGGACAACCCAGAGACGTTCCCAGCTGGCGTTGTGATAACGCACGTCCTTAGAGTGCACTATCACGATGCTGACGATCTCAAGGAGTTTTACCTTGCTCTCGACGAGGACGATTTGAGCGAACTGGCGGACATCATAAGCAGAGCACAGGTTAAGGCACAGTCTTTGCGAGCGTTGCTTAAAGAGAAGGGCATTCACTACCTGAATCCTGAACTGCCGGAGCAGCCGCGTTGAGTACAGACATGTTCACTGAATGCATTCACCTCCGCGGATATGACGTTGCAAGCTGGTCCAAGACACACGCCCGTCGGGCTCGTGGACGGTCTCGGACCCCAGATCTACTCGTGGGTGTCTCCAGAAAACAGCCGCTTGATGAGGTTTGGAAGGGCACGCAGGCGCTGTTTGGTTCATCGGCAGATGGTGTGAGCGCAAGTGATCAGTTGGCCGCAAACCCGTCGAGGTCCACTGCGAGCGAGGACGCTGCCGGCGAGGTTGCATCAACGGAGATGGCGCTTCGGGCACTGGTGGATGGCCTAAAGCAGCTATCCGGTGTTCTGCAAGTTAATGTTGTAGGGGGTGAGACAGCCGTTGACCAGACGATTGAGGTACATGTGCCATCGCTGTTCGACCCCATTGCTAGAGAGGTCTTTGCTCTGAAGGGGGAAGTGCTTCGCCGCCACCCAGATGCCCAGGTCGATGTTCTCGTAAAGGGGCTTCGCGAACGTGGAGTCGGCCCACTTTCAGGCTCCAGTTCCGCACCATAGCGGGTTAGGAGGGATGCCTGCTTCAGCGGCCGCACAGCTCCACTTGGATGAGGCGAGGCGTAATTACGCGCTGTTTCAGAGGTTACGTTGCATGCCCGTCGAGCGTCGTTGGGCAGTCACTCTTCTCTTCTACACGGCTGTCCATCTCGTCAAAGCACACGAGGTCGATACAGCGCCTACTGTTGGCCGAGCGGTGTCGACGAATCACGGTCAGCGGAGGAACTACATTGCCAACTACCTGACACCGATATACGCCGACTACGAGTTGTTGGAGCAACACAGCAGAGACGCGAGATATGATCTGGTAGTTCTTCCTCTAGCGGACATCCTCCTATTGCACCAGACCAATTTCACCGTGGTGCGCAATCATCTGCTTGCTCTGGGCTACGGGTTCACGGATCCAACTGTCCCTTGGTGGACTGCACTTGCCCGTCGCATCATCCGGTAGAGGGTTGGGAGTCGGCCGCACCTTCTGCCCTGGACCTCTGGCGAGCGTTTGCTTTGAGGCGACAACCTGCCACCGTTGCCTCTGGGAGATCTCCCTGTTATAAATCAGCTTAATCTCGCTTCGCTCCTCCCGGATTTGGGCAGTCTTCGAGTATGCTAGCTTCTTTGCGGTTATCTCTACTGGGACACCTTGCTGCGGTAGTCCTTGAGAGCAGCTCTTGCTGGGCGCGCCGGCTGCTTGGCCGGCTCAACGAGGGCTCGCCACACGCTCCGCGGTGAAACCTCCTTGCCTTCCAGTTCCTCAGGCAGCGGGGGCTCTGCTCGGTCTGCGCCGACGAACATCGCTTCCTCCTCTTCGGCGGAGATGATTGGCGCTGCGTCGGCAGGGAGATCTTTGCGCCTTCGAACTTTCTTTGGAGGGATGTCACTCGATGCTTCCTTGAGTTCGGAAAGTCTCTTCTCCTGTGTACGCCCGGATGTCCTTGCTGCCATAACCGAAATCCCCCTCCCGCGTAAGTTGCGCGCTTTCCTGCTCTGACCGGTCCACTCCCATTGTAACATGGCGAGCCATCGAATATCACTCACGGATCGCGCCAGCACGACGCCAGGACTGTCTATGGTGGCGAGACTTCCAGGCGGATGGCATCGTACATGACCTCACCGACGTGGCCGCGCATCTGCTCTTCGCGGGAGGGGAAGAGCTGCGCGTCCAGGTGGCCCAAGGTGATCTCGTTGGCGCCGGGCTTCAGGAGCACCGCGTCGAACGTAACATACTCCACGCGGTATGTGCTGTCCTGGCCGCCGCTGCGGTAGCCGGCCTCGCCGGATTTGGGCAGGTGGAGCACCGCAACCTCCTGCCCGTTCACCTTCACTTGGAGATTGGTGACGCGCCCGCTCACGGGAAGGGTGGAGGCGAAGCCGAGGGTGAGCGTGGCCCCGCCGCACAGAGGCGACGGAGGACGGGGGACGGAAGACGGACGGGCGCCCGACGGGGCGGGCAGAGCGAACAGGATCCGCCAGAACGGGCGCTTACAGTACCAGGTCCACTGGGCAAAGTTCCAGTCGGTCTTCTCGCTGCTTTGGCCGATGGTGAAGGTCACGTCGTCCGGGAAGTCCCCCGGGTACCGCATGTAGTTCGCCCAGTGGCGCACGTCATCGCCGTTGCGGAACTCCCGGGTGGAACGGTCCGGCGTGCCGATCTGCCAGATCCGCCGGCCGTGCGTAATGGGATGCCACTCGACCGTGTGCAGATCGGTCGTCCGTCCGGCAGCCACCTCCACGCCCTCCCGCGCGAGCTGCTCGAACTGGTCCGCGCCGTAGGCGTAGAGAGTATAGCGTCCTGGCCGGACTTTGGGGATGGAGAACCGGCCCTCGCTATCTGCCTGCGCCCAGAAGAGATAGCCCTTGCCCTGCCGAGGCCAGTCGCCGCCCGGTGCGCCCAGCACCACCCACGCGCCCGCCGGGCTGCCGCCGTCCGTGAGACGGAGCCGCCCCTCTACCGTCCCGCGCTCCAGAGGGTAGTCCGCCCGCTTCAGCCAGGCGTACGGCCACCTCCGCACCTCCTCCTGGGCGCGGCGCTTGGCGTCCGCCCAGAGAGCGTCCACGGAATCCGCGTGGTTCAGGTAGACGAAGCACGGGCCGTACAGCTTGCTCCACTCCTCGCCAGCGCCAAACTCCAGGCCGCCAGCGCCAAAGTGGCCGCCCTGCAGCATCCAGAGCAGCGTGTTGTCCATGTGGACTGAGAGCTCTTGCTTCACCGGCCCGCCGTTGACGTACTCGTTGCTGGCGGTGACCATCCATATCCCCACGCCGTGGCCGGCCATGCCGTGGACGTGGTGGTTCGCCTCGAAGATGGTGTTGTCGTACTTGGTATAGACGGTGCCGTCCTGGAGCAGGAAGGTGGCGTCCATCACCTGCCGCACCACGGGAGAGGTGGGGAACGGCCCCTTGCGCCGGTCGTCCACTACGTGGTGCGTGTAGAGGCCGGTGCCGGCGGGTCCGCGGATCACGAAGCGGGTCTGACCCAGACCGGCCGCCGGCATCTGCGCGCCGTGCTGGTACAGGGCGTAGGCGTAGAAGCCCGGCTCCCCGCGCCGCAGCACGTAGTGGATCTCGTTGTAGAAGGGGAACCAGGCGCTCGGCCCGCCTGCCAGCACGACCTCTGCCGTCTCCGGTCCGCTCTCCGCGAGCCGCGCCGAGCGGAGGTAGCTGACCAGCCGCTGGTATCCGGCGCGCGGGCGGGTGCCGGCGTCCGGAGGGGCTTCGCGGGGACCGCCGTTGGAGTCGAAGTACATTGCGTCGCCCGGCTTGCCCATCTCCGTGTTGTGCCCCTCGTGCCGGTACCGGATGGAGGTGATCTCGCCGGTCCTCCGGGAGACCTCCAGCGCCACCGCGCCGTTATCCATGCGGAGGATGTCCGCGTCTTCCGACGCGCGCACGGGCGGCGCTTGCGCCGCAGCCGCCCGGCCGGACACGAAGACAAGTAGCGCCAGAAGGAGATAGGGGACGCGCGCCCTCACTTGCCCAGGGCCGGGCTGCCTGCGCCGGCGTCTGCCGTCAGAAAGAGCCTGAGCGGACAATCGTGACGAGCTCTGAGTCCCTCGGCGGCACCGCGCGCGGTGAGCTCCGCCCCGGCCGGCGTGGTGTGCGTATGGTCGGTGGGGCCAAAGTAGAGGGCCCGCACCTTCTCCTGGCCCTCCTCTTCGTAGTGGCGCGCAACGATGTCGTTCAGATCGATGAAGAACGCCCCCTCCGCCCGCGCCGCCTCTGCCGCCCACTTACCGTAGTCGTTGGATGCGCGGGCGACCTTGCCGTCCCTCCAGATGTTGCGCGGCACCGGCGAGAGGACAATGGCGGTCGCACCCATTGCCTTGGCTTCATGGACGTACTGCCGGATGTACCAGCCGTAGGTGTGCACGGCCTCGTGCGCTCCGGTGGCGGCCACAATAACATCCTGCGTTTCGTCGCCGCTGCCCTTGACGGAGGCGCGCGCCCGTCCCTCCGTCATCGAGCCACCGTCGTTGTGGCCGAACTGCATCATGACGAAGTCCCCGGGCTTGAGCTCCGCAAGAACCCGGTCCCACAGCCCCTCCGTTCGGTAGGTCCGGCTGCTGCGGCCCCCTCGGGCGCGGTTCTCCACCCGGATCCGGACGGGATCGAACATACGCGCGAACGGGTCGCCCCATCCCTGCTGGTCGGGAGTGCCGTTCTTGATGGTCGAATCGCCGATCAGGAAGAGCGTGGGGAGCGGCGTTGGAGCCTGGGTGGACTGGAGGCGTCCACCCAGGCCAAGTCCTACCAACGGTGCTAATACTAGCAGGAGCCCCATCAGTCGTCCTGGGAGCTCCAGCGATAGAAGATATTCTTGCCGCCCACCCTGTGCGTGGCCGCCACCTTGTCGACTGTCTCACTCTTGGCGTGGCCGTCGCAGAACGTGATGTTCCCCTGCCCCATGTGCCGCCCGAAGAACTGGTAGCGGCGGAGCACACTGTCCTGGTAGCCGAAGTAGGGGATCGCCGCCCTGGTGTCCATGTGGAAGCTGTTGCCGTCGGCGCCTGTGACGTTGGGGTAGGTCTTGAAGGGCTGGAGCGGGAGGGTGGGGTTGGCGGCCCGGTAGTACCAGTAGATCATGTCGTCGATGGTGGAGGGGCCTTCGACCAGAAAGATGGTGTCGGCCGGGCTCCCGATGGCGGCGAGCGGCTGCCCGGCGGCGCCCTGCAGCGGACCGCCTACGTCGTACGCCTGATTGATCAGGTAGCTTCCGCCGGGCGTGCTGATCCCCTTGCCGCGCTTGGGGTTGGTGAAGCTTACATACTTCTTGCCGGAATCGCTGGGGCAGTTGAAGATGGCTTCGTTCTTCACATAGGGCTCGAGAACGTCATTCCACTTGGGATTCCGGAGGTCATTGATAGAATACTGCGGGTAGTAGTCGAACGCGGCGGCGGGCAGCGTTTCATCATAGTCCTGCGCATATATCATGAGCCCGGTCCCGATCTGGCGGCAGTTGGACAGGCAGGCCGTCTTTCGGGCCGCCTCCCGCGCCTGCGAGAACACCGGGAACAGAATGGCTGCTAGTATGGCGATGATTGCAATCACTACGAGCAGCTCGATCAGGGTGAAGCCGCCCGTCCGGCAGTCCCGGCAGGGCGCGTCTTCCACAGCAACGCGTACCATGGTCTTCTCCTTTGAAACGGCAGGATCACAAAGAGAGCGGTGCACCGGATGCCGATTTGTAAACCGGTTTGCGGACCAATATAACAGCTTTCAGAGCTTTTGTAAACCGGTTTGCGGGGTGAGGTCCTGGGAAAGGGACGGCGCTAAAACTGACCCGCCCGCATCCTGGTCATCGGCGTGAGGGTTACGGGTCCCAGGAGTCCGGACGCTCGGACAGGCCATCCGGAGGCATCGAACGGCTTGTAGTCGATGTTGACAAAGTTGATGTCGTGGAATATGCGCCAGGGGACGTTGCGCCGGTCCATGTCCCGGATGCGGTTGGCAGGGGCGTTGGTCACCTCCACCTCCAGCACGTTTCCTGCCGGCTTGAGCCGGGGCAGAGGAATCCGGTAGGGCGGCCCGATCAGCGTGCCGAGAGAGTGCCCGTTCAGACTCACCCGGGCGCTCTCGCGCACGTCGCCCAGGTCCAGCATCCAGGCGCCGGCGCCCTGCAACGGCGCGTTGAAGGTGAGCGTGTATCGCGCGGTGCCGGCGAACCGCTCCGCTTCCGGGTCAGGCTCGGCGGTCCAGGAGCCCAGTGCGGTAGCGTCGTAGGCCTTCGGCAGCACGGGGCCTCCTTCCACGAATTGGACGCGCCAGCGACCATCGAGCGGGACAGGCGGTCCGGCGGCCCTCCAGTAGCTCCACTCAGGCCCTTTGGGCGCGGCGCCGGCCAGCGCCCGCAGGATCACCGATTCCCCCGGCGCGAGGTGAAGATAGACCTGAAGCTTCTCGCCGTGCCCGGGCCGAACTTCCGCCACCCCGGTGCGGCCGGTCATCGGGTCCATCAGCACGGCGGACCGCGCCGGAACGGCCAACTCCACCCATCCGTTCAGCGCGGCGCTCCGCTGGTTCACCAGCAGGTAGCTCCATCCTCCCGCGTACGCGCGGCGGATGAACATCAATTCATTCACGGCGGTCAAGAGCTCCTGACGGACCCCCGCCGCACCCAGCAGCGCCCCCGCGTCCGGCCCCGCCAGTATGCGCCCGCGGCCCAGCTCTGCCCGCTCGATGCCCGGCAGGCCCCGCAGGTCGGCGTCCTTGAGAACAATCCGCGCCTCCAGCGCGTGGAGCGCCCGGCGACGCTCCTCCAGGTTTGCGAGGCCGGGCACGTCCCGGGGCGGAAATCCCTCAAAGAGTACCGTGCCGCCCGCTTCCGCAATCCGCAGCAAGGAGCGCAGAGTCTCCAGCGGCATGAACCGGCACGGAGGGACCAGGACAACCCGGTACGTGCCGCCAGCCATCCGGATGGCGGCATCCTTGACCTCGGCAGTCAGAAGCTGCCGGTCCGACACGTAGTCGAACGCGAAGCCGTTGTCCCAGAGCATCCGGGCGGTGTAGCCTACGGGTTGGCTCTCCAGCCAGCGGCCCTCGATGGTCAGCCCAAAGACTTTTGGCTGCTCTTGCCAGAGGTCGTGCAGCGGCCAGTAGAGCAGCACGTCATTGTCCGGCCGCCCGCTCTGGAGCACCGATTGGCAGCGTGTGACGTACGCGTTCAGGACCGGGAAGTCCCGCCAGAGGGGATGGCCCGGCTGGAAGTGCGTGGAGGCGTAGAAGAGCCAGCCCGGCCAGGCCGCGTCTGACGGGGAGTACGCCGTCCCGTGGTAGACGACGTGGTTGATGCCGGACAGGAGCAGCCGGTCGATCACGCGCTTGGCCTGCGCCAGCGTCTCCGTGAAGTGCTCGCTCATCCAGGTGCAGGTCTCGGAGGAGGCGAGCGGCTTGCCCAGGACGTGCGCGGCGGAGGAGGCGAACTTGCTCATGCGAGGATCTCCGATACCGCGGAACACCTCCGTCTCAGGGATGTCCGCGGCCCCGTAGAGGTCGAGCAGGTTGCCGGGCGAGCCGTGTGCCTGGTTCCGGCTCAGGCTGCCGTGGGAGTGTGCCCAGACCGTCCAGGGCTCCGTGAAGTTCTCCAGCAGCATGTCGGAGATAGTCTCGCGGTAGTCCGTGCGGACGCGCGCCACCTCGTCCGGATCGCCCTCTCCGGCCAGCGCCGCCAGATGATCGCCCAGGTCGTAGCCGCGCCGGGCGCGGAACTCGTCGAGCAGGAGCGGCGCCCAATCGGCGGCGTACTCGAAAGAGTCGTGGAACTGGCAGCGGATGGCCCCGGGAGGCAGAGGCGCGAGGGCGGCGTCGAAGCGGGGCAGATAGTGCGCCAGCGATTCCCGCGAGAAGGGGTTGATGCAGCGGCCCTCCCCGCCCGGGGCGGCGCGCTTTACCTTCCGGCCGGACCACCGAATGCGCGCTTTGTATCTGCCGTCCACCATCTCGATGACCAGCATGTCGAGGGAATCCTCCTCCGTCACCTGCGGACCGCCAAACGGCCAGCCGGTGCCGGTAGCCATGTCTACGCCCATGTCCAGCCGGTGCGCCTCCGCCACCGTGTAGCGCAGCATCTCCATCCACTGCGGCGAGAGGTAGGGGATGTCTCGCGCCTCCTGCCCCCGCACGCCGTAGATGGGCGTGATCTCCATGCCGCCGAGCCCGGCCTGCCGATAGGTCTCGAGGAGCCTGGTGAGATTGGCCTTACCCACCGCGCTGCCGAGCCACCACCAGCGTGTCCACGGCCGCATCTGCCGCTGGACGCGCGGCCACCGCAGGGCGGAAGACCCGGGAGGAGGTGAGGACGCGTCCGAGGGACGGATCGAGGTCGAGCGCGAACCTGTGGCCGCGAGCACCGCCAGAAGCGCCATGCCGAAGCAGCCCGGCATCTCAGCTCGCGGGCGGGGCGCCCGCGCTCTCGCGCTCCACCAGGTCGCCCTTGAGGATTACCCTGCGCGGCGGCGCGTCCCCGCCCTCTAGCCGGTACAGGACCATCTTGACCACCGCCTCCGCGATCCGCTCCACCGGCTGCGATACGGAAGTCAGCGGAACGGGGCAGTAGGCCGCGACCGGCTGGTTGTCGTGGCTCACGATACTCACGTCCTGCGGTACGCGCAGCCCCGTGCGCATGATCTCCACCATGAAGGCGAGCGCCACGTAATCGTTCACGATGCAGAGACCCGTGGGCCGCTCCCTTAAACGCAGGAAGCGGCGCGCCATCTCCGCGCCGCCTTGTTCATAAGTCGGGATAGCGAACAGCCACTCCTCGCGCAGAAGCGCGCCGAACTCCTGCAGCGCCCGCCGGAAGCCCTGGAGCCGCAGAGTCTGCGGCGCGTTCGGCGTATGCGCGGCCCAGGGCGCCGTGCTGGACATGGCGATGCCGATGCGCCGGTGTCCCCGCTCCAGCAGGTAGCGCGCCGCCTGGTACGCGTTGTCCTCCCGGTCGAACACGACCTGGTCGCAGTCCAGAGGGACCGGCACATCGTAGGTCGCCAGTATCCCGCCATCCCTCCGGTAGGCCTCCAGCTCCTCATACACGTGCGACTCCAGCATCTGGCACGCGCAGATAATGGCGCGCGGTCGCTGGCGGCAGAGCTGCCTCACCTGCGCCACCTGCGCCTGTCCCTCGTCGGCCGCAGAGTCGTAACCGGCGTAGATGGGGACTTCCAGGGCCCGGGCGTTGAGCTGCTTCTGGATGAGAAGGATCTTCTCGGTGGTCAGTCCAACGTCGAGGGAGCCGCTGAAGAGGCAGACGACGGAGTTCCGCCGGCCCTGCGCGAGCCGCTGGGCTAGAGGGTTGGGCTCATATCCCATCTCCAGCGCGACGGCGAGCACGCGGGCGCGCGTTGCCGCGGCCACGTTGCCTTTGCCGGAGAGCGCGAGCGACACGGTGGACTTGTGCATCCCGAGCGCTTGCGCAACGTCGTAGATGGTGGGAGAACGCTGCATGGCTTTCAGCGGGAGGTTGGTGTCCTCCCGCCGAGGCCATTATAGCGGATTCCAGTCCTGCCGTAAACCGGTTCGCGCGCGTTACTCCCCGACGATGACTGCGGGCGAGAGGTCGATGGCCGCCGTATCGCTGCCCCAGAGGACGTGGTCGCTCCAGACCGCCGTGCCCCAGATAAGCTGGCTGCTCGCCACCGCGTTGCTGCCCCAGATGAGCTGCGTCCCCCAGATAAGCTGCGAGCTGTCCAGCCCCGGGACGCCCCAGAGGTCCGCGCCCCCGCCCGTCATGTCGTCCGCGCAAATGTAGACCGTTCCGGCCGCGTCGCGGTAGAGCGAGGGGCTCACCGCCGGAAGCGTAGCCACGGCCGTGCTGGAGAGCGCCGCCGGAATATTGAGATAGCCCGCTCCGAAGGTGCAGATATCCGTCGTGCCGTCCGGGTATGCCCACTTGTCCGCCGAGAGCATCATGCGTGCCTTGAGCGTGTCCGGAGTGAGCGTGGGGTCCCTTTGCAGCATCAGGGCCGCGGCCCCGGCCACCACCGGCGCGGCCATGGAGGTGCCGGAGAGCGTGAAGTACCGGCGCGACGGAGCCTGGCTGTGGCCCCGGACGTATGCGCCGCGTGGCACGTCGTTTGTCGCCCCGTAGGTCTCCTCCAGATACCCCTTTGGCACCGCGAGCGAGATGATACGGTTGCCCGGCGCGATGATGTCCGGCTTCAGCACGTAATCCAGGCGCGTCGGTCCGCGGCTGGAGTAGCTGGCTATCTCGTCGTGAGCGCGGATTCCATCGATGGACTTGGTGGCTCCGACGGATATGACGTACGGATCGTTCGCCGGCGACTGGATTGAACCGTACGCCGTGCCGTAGCCCTCGTTCGCGGCGCCCGCGCTCTGGGTCGCGTTGAGCCGCCCGTCATTCCCTGCCGCGCAGACCACGAAAAGGCCCGCCTTCCACGCCTGCTCCACCGCCTGGCACAGCGGGTCCGTGGTGTAGCTCTCGCCGGCCGGATGGCCCAGCGAGAGATTGACGATGCGGATGTTGAACTTGGCGCGGTGGTCCGCTACCCACTGCAGCCCCGCGATGACATTGCTGACCGTTCCCGCGCCGCGCGAATCCAGCACGCGCACGTCCACCAGGTTGGCGGCCCTCGCGATGCCGTAGAAGGTCCGATAGAACTCCGGACCGGTGGAGGACGCCCCGTTGCCGGCGATGATCCCCGCCACATGCGTACCGTGGCCGCACTTGTCGCCCGGCCCCAGCCCGTCTCCCACGAAGGAGACGGAGCCAAGGATTCGCGACTCGCTGCCGTGGCACGTTGCCAGGTCCGGTTCGCGGTCCGCGCCACTGTCCACCACGGCGACCGTCACGTCCTGACCAGTGAGGCCGAACTGCTGGAACGCCACATCCGCTCCGCTGGACCCGACCGTGAACTCGTCGCACTTGCGGACCGCGGAGTCCGGCGACACTCCGCTGACGAACGGCAGCGCCGCCAGCTTACGTTCGGCCCGCGCCGGAAGGCGCAAGGCGATACTGTGGATGAGGGGCAGATGCCGGTAGACGTCCGCTCCCAGCGCCCTGAGCCGCGCCTCCCGCTGCGGGGTCATCGGGCCTTTCAGCCGGACGATCAGCGATCGCGCCTGGGCGCCGGCGCGAGTCGGGCCGGCGCCCAGGCCGGCCAGCACCATGGAGCACGCCACCAGGTGCGCTCCTATAGTCAATGTATGATTGCGATTCATGCCTCAAGGCTCCAATCTAGGAGCAAGGATGAAGGATGAAGGATGAGGGATGAATCCGGAGTCCGGGTTCACCTTGTCACCTTGTCGCCCTGTCACCTTGTCTTCTCCGTTATGCTGCTACGGCGACACACTGCCCCCGAACCGGAAAGCGGACCACCACGCGGGCGCCGCCTCCCGGGCGGTTCTCGTAGAGCGGCTCGCCCTGCAGGTCCCACCGGCTCAGGCTCTCCACCAGCTCCAGGCCGGTGTTGGCCGCGTTTACCGGGTCAAAGCCCGGCGGGAAGCCGGGGCCGTCGTCACTCACTTCCAGCCGCCCTTCCTCTCGTGCAATCTCCAGAGAAACCTGTATCTCTCCCAGCCCGTGCTTGACGGCGTTGCTCACCAGCTCGTTGATGAGCACCACCAGCGAGGTGCCCTGGCTCACCGGCAGCAGCGCGTCATCCACGCGGTAGTAGACCGCCCGCGCGCCGGTGGTGCCGCGGACCAGTGGCATCAGCCGGTCCAGCGCCTCCTTGGTGGAGACAAACAGCGCGTCGCCCCTGGCCTTGGCCTGGTGCGTCAGCAGGTCGTGAATTGAGGCGAGGCAGCGCACGTGCTGGCCCAGCCGCCTCATCTCCTCCACCGGAATCAGGTCTCGGCCCTCCATCACCTGCATGTCCACCATCGCCGTGACTATCTGCAGGTTGTTCTTCACACGGTGGTGCGTCTCGGCCATCGCCCGCTGGAGCCTCGCGTTGAGGGCGGCGATCTCTTCCGCGTTCCGCTCCAACATCTCCACGTGCCGCGACCGGTCCCTCACGAGCTCCTCGGACCTGGCGTACATCTCGGCCAGCCGCGCCTCGCTCTGCTGAAGCTCCTCTATCCGCCGCTGCTTCTCCGCCATGAGCGCGGTGCTCGCCGCGAACGCGTGGAAGGTGAGGAAGGCAACTGGCGCGCCGAACAGCAGCACGGTGCCCACCTGTCCCTGCGACGCGATAATGGTCAGGCCGATGATGCTGGCGCTCGCCAGGTAGGTGGGCGCGGTATCCAGGGCCGTATCGCGCCACAGCCGTGCGGGGTCATCGCCGGACGTTAGCGCGATCACCCCCACCACGCCCGCGCTATTGACGCAGAAGTAGACCAGGCTGGAGCAGGCCACGGCCGGCAGCGAGTAGATGGGAGACAGGACCAGCGAGTCGCCATTGAGAATCAGGAAGCAGGCGCCGGCCAGCCAGGACTGCGCCGCGCTCAGCGAGAGGTTGATCAGGAGCTGCGGCAGCGGCTGCCGGCGCGGATAGACGCAGCTCGACAGGCAGCTCAATACGGCAGCGAGGCAGCCCGCGGCGGGTCCGCCGCGCAGCATGGCCGCGAAGATGATGCCCAGACCCAGGGTGAGCGAGCCGTTCTCGCCCGCCTGGTGGCCCCGGATGACCTGCACCTTTCGGCCTCCGGCGAGGAGCGCCAGCAGGGCGTAGAGCAGGACCTCCCAGACGGGCGCGGGTCCCGGAGGTGCCTGGGTGATAAGCGCCGCCAGCATGGAGGCGCCGCCCACGATATGGATGGCGGCCACGAAGAGCCGAGCCTTTCGAGGGAGCGGATTCATCTACAGTCTTTCGAAGGCTCGCTCCTGCTGTGAGGCGGACGCGGAGCGTTGCTGGTCGAATTGGGAGTAGAGTGCTGCCGTCGCGGGCATACCCATCCTTCCGGGACGATATACTCCGATTATCGGGGCTGGACACGCCGTCTCTTCTTCCGTACTTATCCCGGTGAATGGGAGAAAGCTTGCACCACAGAGGGCGCAGAGGACACTGAGATGGATGATGCGCCGAGGGGATAAGGAGATGTGGCGTACCCGGATTCCGGACTTCGAACCGCCGTTTCCCTCCTTCCCTTCTCCCCTCATCCGCCTTTCTCTGTGCACTCTGTGTCCTCTGTGGTAAAGGAGTCCGTAACTGTTGCGAATTGCTGCTATCGTGCTTGCCGCCGGAGAATCCACCCGGATGGGCCGGACCAAGGCGACCCTTCCCTACGGGGACAGCACCATTCTGGAGACCGTCATCGCCGCGTTGATGGCGTCCGGGGTGGACGCCGTAACGGTGGTGCTGGGGCGCAACTGGGAAGAGGTCTATCCGGCGATAGAGGGGCTGGACGTGGAGGTATTTGTGAACCCTCGCCCGGACCTCGGGATGCTCAGCTCGGCTCAGTGGGCGCTGGCCCAGGTCCGCGACGATCTGGACGGCTTCCTATTCGCTCTCGGCGACCAGCCGCAGATCCGGACCGAGATAGTGGACCGGCTGCTGGCCGCAGCGGCGCAGTCCCGCCGGGGCATTCTGCTGCCCACCTTCGAGGGCAAGCATGGCCATCCGCTCCTGGTCCGAGCTCGCTACAAGCAGGAGATCCTGGCCCTGCCGCACACGGTGGGCCTCAACGCGCTGCTGCTCGCTCACGCGGACGACGTCGAGGAGCTGCCCGTCGAAGATCCCGGCATCCTGAAAGACATAGACACGCCGGAGGAGTACGAAGAAGAGGTGAGAGGCGAAAGGTGAGAGGTTACAGGTGACAGCGGACAGGTTACAGATGCGGTGAGTACGCCCTGGCGTTACGACGTACTCTCCCCGCCTTTCCCTGAAACCTGTAACCTTACTCTGGCAGTCCATCCACCACGTCGTTCCGGAGGGCGCGGAGGTCTGCGGGGGTGCCGTGTCGCTGCGTAAAGAGGTGCAGGCCGGTGCGCAGCGTGTCCAGGTCCGCCGGCTTCATGCCCGCGTACTGGGCGCCGTAGACGTGCTGCCCATCCCGCGGCTCGCACTCGCGGATGATCCGTACGCTGCACCGGAAGAAGACGGTGCGCCCGGGCTTGATGTCCATCACCAGCCGGTCCCCGACGCCGAGCCGCCTGGGCGAGCGGAAGAGCAGACCGTGGCTGCTGACATCCACGGTCTCACCCACCACGTACCTGCCGCCGATATGCAAAGTGACCGCCCATCCAGCCGTAAACCGAGGCGCCGCGCGCCGGTTGCCTGAAGCCTTTTCCATCCTGGATTCCTCGTGCGCCGACCATTATATGCTGCGGGCGCCGTGCGGCTGCAATGGAATGACCCGGCACTTTCGGCGGATGCCACCATTCCCCGCTCTGCCAAAAAAGGCGGCCCCATACCGGCGGGCCGCTACCCGTATTATCGGCTGTTCGAATCTTCCTCACCAGGCAATCTGCCGGGACCGGTGTAATAACCGGCTTCGCCGTCCGTCTATGAGTGGAGACCTGCCTGTGCGCTGGCTGAACCCTTTCGCACGTGTCCCCATCTATAGCAGGTATCTACTGCTGGACCATTCACGCCTGGAAGCATGGAGGAGCAGAGGCATGGTGATGCGGATAGTTGCTGCCATCGCGGTAGTGGGAAGCGCGGCCGCTCTAACGGTCGTCAGTCGTCAGTCGGCGGTCGTCAGTCGTCAGGCGGCAAGCAGCAGTCGTCAGGCCGCAGGCGGCGGGAGGCAGGCGGCAGCCGACCGCTCGGACGATTCCGGTCTCTCACCTCTCACCTCTCACCTTTCACCACTCTCGACCTACACCTCCGCCATTCCCTCGGACCTGTTTGGCAAGCCGCAGCCGTCCTCTCCCGCCAGGCCCGCCCCTAAGCCCGCGCCTCCGCGCCCCGCGCCGCCCGTGCAGGCCCTGGCACCGGCCCCGGATCCGCTGGGAGATTGGGTCTATACCGGCGCGGTGACGCTGAATGGGGAGCGCCTCGCCCTGCTGGAGAACCGCAAGATGGGGGATGCCAGGTACGTACGGGTGGGGGATGAATTCGAGGGGTTCTTAGTCGCCGGACTGAGCGGCGGCTCGGTGAATCTGGAGCAGCCAGGATCCAACCGGCAGCTTGCCCTGACGGACGATTTCGATCTGCGTCCGGGCAAGAAGCCCGGCAATAGCGGGCAGCAGGTCGCCAGCGCGGATGCGGTCCGGAGTCTATCCGTAGAGGCTGCCGACCCGGGGCGCCAGCAGTCAGTTGCTACCTATATGGTGGATTCGCTGGGATCCTCTTCTTCCAACCGTTCGATTGTGCAGCTCTACACGCTTAAGTCTTCAGTTTCCGGCGGTGGTGCGGCGTCCGGAACATCCGAGCTGAACGTGACGCCGCTGACGGATTCTGTCCAGGACCTCGATACTGCAAATGTACAGCTCAATTACAAGAGTTGGACCAACACTTCAACGGACGCGACCCGCTCCGTGAAGGAGACCAAACCGCCGCAGCGGCACATCGAGCTGCCTCGTCCGGAGCGGGTGATGCTGTGCGGCGAGCCGGACCTGGAAGGTCTGACTCGCGCCTAGCTGGACGTGGATTCCAGCGCCCGCGCCGCCTGGGCCAGCCGCTCGCGGTACTCGATGCGGTACACCCACTCCTCCGGCCAGGTGGCCAGCCCCAGGTACGCGCCCGCAAACGCTCCGGCCAGACAGGCGATCGAGTCGGAATCTCCGCTCGTCACCGCGGCCCGCCGTACCACCGTCACCCCGTCTTCCGGCGTCAGCAGGTAGCAGAGCAGGGCGGTGCCCAGCGCCTCCTCGGCGATCCAGCCCTCGCCGGTGAGGGCGCAGGGGTCGTCTATTTCGCGCGACCCCTTCAGAGCATTGTCCAGCCGGTCCAGCACCTGCGCGCATTCGTCCCAGCCCCGCCCGATGAACTCCTCCGGACTCCCAATTCCAGGCCGCTGCCAGAGGTCTCCCAACCATGCCGCATGGTATATCGCGCGTTGGCTCCGTGCGTACTCCCGCAGCGCCGTCGGCAGCTCTCCGGGATCGCCTCCCCGGGCCAGGTAGGTAACGGTCCACGCGTTCAGGTCTGAGGCCGCCAGGGCCGTCGGGTGCCCATGGGTTAGGGCGGCCTGTAGCTGCGCAATGCACGCGCGCGTCTCGTCCGATTCCGCCAGCAGCAGCCCCACCGGCGGGACGCGCATGTTCGCGCCGCAGCCCTTGGATCCCTGCACCGTCGCCTGCTGCCATGGGCCGCCGTCCTGGAGTGCACGGCAGGCGGTGAGACAGGTCATGCCGGGCGCGCGGTCGTTGTCTGGATCGTGCAGCCACCGCACGAACGCATCGCGCAGTCGGGGCTCCAGAGTGGCCGCGCTGAATGGCCGGGGCGCATCGGCCAGCGCCTCCGCCACCGCGAGCGCCATCTGAGTGTCGTCCGTTACGAGCGCGGGATTCCCGTACGGCTCGCGCGGCCCGTCCGGCGGGAACTCGCGCCGGATAGCTCCTACGTGGCGGATAAACTCGGTCGGTGCCCCCAGCGCATCCCCAATGGCAAGCCCGAAGAGACATCCGGCCGCCCTATCACTCATCTGCATGTACCACTCCCAACTCCAGCCGGTAGCTGCGGCGCTCGCCGGGTTCCAGGTACTGGAGGCGGCCGGCGGCACGCTCCGCGGCGCGGCCAATTACCAGCGCGTTGCCAGGCTCCAGGCCTACCACGAATGTTCCCTCGCCCAGCATCTTCCATTCCGTGAAGTAGGGCAGCTCCGCCTGCCGGTACCGCACGTAGACGGCCAGGCTGCCCTCTAGCTCGGTGTTGGAAACCATGGCGGTCGCGTAGCCCTCCGCATCCGGCTCGAGGTCGTGGAAGTAGACCTGCTCGCGGAACCCGGCGGCGGGGGCGGTGAAATGGGCGTGCTCGGCCAGCGCCCGCTCCGCCTCCGGATCGCGCGGCGTTACGGACCGGCTCCTGGCGATCAGCTTCGCGCCCTCGTCCACCGCGGGCCACCCGACGTTGATGTGGTAGAGGAGCATGTGCGGCACGCGCTCGTAGCCCAGGTTCTCCACCTCGTCCTCTACGTGGAGCGCGTTCTCGCCGAGCCGCGTCCAGATGCGGCGCGTGAGCTGCACGTTCTCCCCGAACACCACGGCCTCCCGTACTTTGCCGCTGACTGAAAGGACGTATTCGTCGCCCTCCCAATAGCCGTCCCAGTGTACGTTAGTGGCGGGAGCATGGCTGATGCGCCCGTGCAGTCCCAGCTCACGCCCCTCGTCCTCCCCCGGCGCGCCCATCCAGGTGAGCCCGCAGGTGAGCAACATCCCGCCGTAGAAGGTGCGGAGCCAGCCCGTTCCCTGCGGCTCGTAGAAGGCGGGATGCTGGTCGGAGGTTGGGGACCTCCACGCGAGCGGCCGGCCGTTATGCCGGGCGGAGGAGATATCCAGTCCCCGGCTCCCGAGCACGGTGAACTCCAGCCCGCCGCCGGTGATCACATCCACCGCCAGCACACCGTCCTCGTGCCCCTCCACCAGCCGGTAGGGCTTCACCCTCGCAATCTGCGAAATGTCTCCCACCCGCCGGAGCAGCTCGTCCCGGGTGTACTCACGGCCGAACAGCTTTGCCATTCCTATCTCCTGCCCTCCAGACTGCGCGCTCCGTACCCGATAATCTGATCGGGATTCCGCGCACCCCCAGGGAGGACCTCCATGAGCGAAGACAGCAACTATTTCCGCCGGCGCGCCTCCGACCACGTTAACGGCCGCCCCGTAGAGGACCACTGGCCGTCTCTGGACCGGCAGTCCGCTGGGTCCGGCGAACGCGATTCCTTTGGATGGACCTCTGTGGTGGTGGAGGTAAAGCGGGGCGAGATCGAGACCGTCCGCGCGGTGCGCTGGAGCCGCGGCGAGGAGGAGATCATCACCCTCCAGTTTCTCCTCAACGGCCTGGACGGCAGCCAGTACCCCGTCAATATGCCGCCAACCCCTGATACCTTCGACCGTTAGCCCTGTCCTCCTGTCTCCGAGCGCTCACTATCAGGGTGCAGGATAGGACTGTCGACTCGGCGTTCCACCAATTCCTGGATCCGCATTTCCCACCAGCCGCGCGAGGAATCCAGGCGCGCCCAGGTGAACAGGGTATACTACGCGCAGGAGTTTGTGCACGATTTCACGGAGCGGCGGAATGGCAGTCGCGGAGCGGAGTCTCCGGGCCGAGCGGCAGGTTGGCACGGAGTTGATGGATGTCTACGAAGCAGTGACGGCCGGCGAGCGGCTGAGCTACGAGCAGGCCGTGCGCCTCTACCGCACCCGCAACCTCTCCGGAGTGGGCTACCTCGCCAACATCGTCCGTGAGAGGCTGCACGGGGACCGCGCCCACTACATCCGCAACCAGCACATCAACTACACCAACATCTGCAACAAGCACTGCCAGTTCTGCTACTTCGCCAAGAACCCCAAACAGGGCGGGCCGGAGCCATACCTCTTCTCCATGGACGACGTGCGCACCGCCCTGCGCCGCCATGCGAGGGTGCCCATCACGGAGGTGCACATGGTGGGCGGCATCAACCCCAAGCTGCCCTACTCGTACTATTTGGACCTGCTGCGGACCATCAAGGAGGAGCGGCCGGAAGTCCATATCAAGGCGTTCACGGCGGTGGAGCTGGTGGAGATCCAGCGGGTCGCCAAGAAGCCGCTGGCGGAGGTGCTGGTGGAGCTCAAAGCCGCTGGCCTCGCCTCCATCCCGGGCGGCGGCGCGGAGGTGCTGTCAGACCGCCTGCACGGGCTCCTGCACCCCAAGAAGATTGGGGCGGAGGGCTGGATAGCCGTGGCGCGTGAGGTGGCGAAGGCGGGGCTGCCCCAGTACGCCACCATGCTCTACGGGCACATCGAGACGTTGGAAGAGCGCGCCGAGCACCTTGTACGCCTGCGGGAGCTTCAGGATGAGACAGGCCACTTCCTGGCCTTTACGCCGCTCTCCTTCCATCCGGAAGGCACCTTCCTGGACTACCTACCCATGCCCACTGGCCAGGACGACCTGCGCAACCTGGCAGTGAGCCGGCTGGTGCTCGACAACTTCCCGCACATCAAGTCGTTCTGGATCATGAACACGGCTCAGATCTCGCAGCTCTCCCTCTGGTACGGCGCGGATGACATCGACGGCACCGTCCATGAGTACGAGATCACCTATCCGGAGGGCCACCTGGGAGAGAAGAAGCAGGTGCTCACGCGCAAGGAGCTGCTGAAGCTGATCCGGGAAGCCGGCCGCACCCCCGTAGAGCGGGACAGCCTCTACAACGACGTGCCAGAGTCCCCGGAACCCGCAAGGACCTTCATCCCGCTCCCGGTGATGCAGTAGGGGTGTTAGGCGGCGAGCCGCCACTCGTCCCGGAGCGCCTCGCGCATCACCTTGCAGAAGACGGGCACCAGCCTGGGATCAAAGTGCGTGCCCGCGTCCCGCTCCAGCACCGCGAAAGCCTGCTCCGGGTCCATGCCGTACCGATACGGCCGGGCCGTGGTGAGCGCAGAGTAGACGTCGGCTACCGCCATCAGGCGGCCCATGAAAGGGATGTCTTCGCCGGCCAGCCCGCAGGGGTAGCCGGAGCCGTCCCACTTCTCGTGGTGGTATAGCACTCCGTCCAGCGTGGGCAGCAGGCCGGTAAACGCCTCCACCAGCCGCTTGCCGATAACCGGGTGCTGCTTCATGGCCTCCCACTCTTCCGGCTCCAGCTTGCCCGGCTTGCGCAGCACGGAGTCCGCCACGCCAATCTTGCCCACATCGTGCACCATGCCCGCGGCCCAGATAACGTGCTGCTCCTCCACGCTCATCCCTAGAGCGCGGGCCAGCAGGGAAGCGTATTCCGCCACCTCTTCGGAGTGCCGCCGCGTGTAGCGGTCCTTGTTGTCCACCGCGTTTACCAGGGAGACCAGCGTATCCATCGCCTCTGAGTCTGTGATGACCGATTCCGGCCGGCGGATGCGCAGCGGGGCTTGGCCGCGCCGCTTGAACTGGTACATCTGGGCGTCCGCGCGGGCCAGCAGCTCGAGCCGCCCGGTGGCGTCCTCGGGGTAGACCGCTACGCCCCACGCCAGCCGGATGGGGATGGCGCGCTCGCCCTCCTTGGGCACAAAATCCCGGCCGTTCACGTACTCCTGCAGCTTCCTCAGGCGGTTCTCCGCCTCATCGGCCGAGGTGTTCGGCATCAGCGCCAGGAACTCGTCGCCGCCGTAGCGGCACACCACGTCGCCGGAGTTGCTCTCAAAGCGCAACGCGTCCGCCACGAGGCGCAGCACGCGGTCGCCCACGATGTGGCCGTACACGTCGTTGAACAGCTTGAAGTCGCTCACGTCCAGCATGGCCACTGCCAGCGGCTCGTTGGCCATGCGGGCGTTATCCATGGCCTGCTGGAGCCGGTCCTGCATGGCGCGGTGGTTGTACAGGTCCGTGAGCGCGTCCGTCTCGGCGCGGCGCTGGGCGTCCACGAGCAGCTTCTCGCGCTCCGCCTCCAGCCGCTTGCGCTCCGTGATGTCGTTCTCCACCGCCACAAAGTGGGTGCACCGGCCCTGCTCGTCGAAAACCGGGGCGATGTGCATCTCGATCCAGTAGGGCGTGCCGTCCCGGTGGTAGTTGACCATCTCCACAGCGGCAGCTTTGCGGCCGTCCATGCAGTCTCGCAGGGTGCGCAGCGCCTCGTAAGAGGTGGCCGGGCCGTAGAGCAGCTTGTCGGGCTTCTTGCCCTGGATCTCCTCCAGCGCGTAGCCGGACATCTTCTCAAAGGCGGGGTTCACGTACACGATCTTCTCGCCGAAATCCGTGATGATAATGCCGCTCATGGACTCCTGGGCCACGGAGGAGAGGAGGCGCAGGCGGCTCTCCGCCTGCCGCCGGTCCGTGATGTCACGGACGCAGGCCGTGTAGAGCTTACCGTCGCCCTTGCGTACCTCGGAGATGCTCATCTCCAGCGGGAACTGGGTTCCGTCCTTGCGGCAGCCCATGCCCTCCGTGCGCTGTCCCGTTTCGTCACCGCGCTTCTTGAGGTAGTGCGGCAGCCACTCGCCCGGCCCAATCTCGAAGTCACCACCCATCAGGAGGCCCATGTCCCGCCCGATGAGCCATTCGCGGGTGTAGCCCCAGATGTGCTCCACCTCCGCGTTGATCATCAGGATGGTGCCCTTCTCATCCGTGGTGATGATGCCCTCGCCGGTGGCCTCGAAGACGGCACCCAGCTCGGCCGCGGACCGCTGGAGGGCCTCCGTGCGCTTCTGCACCTGCGACTCCAGCGAGGATTGCGCGGCCCGGATCTTGCCCATCATTTCGTCGAAGTTGCGCATTACCTCGCCCAGCTCATCCCGGCCGGTATCGTTGATGCGCACGCCGAAGTTGTTGCTCTGGGCGGCTCGCGCCATCACGTACGAGAGGCGGCCGATGCGCCGCTCCACCAGGAAGTAGAAGGCGAGAAAGGCGGTCGCACCGATAGACAGGATGAGACCGCCGACGGGCCAGATGGCGGCGGTGACCAGGCCGGCCGTGGCCGTGCTGGCGTTGTTGGAGGGCGTCGAGACGATGAGCGCTCCGACCACCTCGCCCGGCTTCCAGTGGTAGCCGTGGGAGCGGCCGTAGCCGGTGGTGATGTACTCGGGAGCGGATCGCGGGGAGCCGTGGCAGCTCAGGCAGGAGCGCTTGGCCACCACGGGCCGGGCGACGTAGAACTCCTCGTGGTCGACGGTGCCGTGGAGGCCGGAGACCTGCTGCAGCACGGAGTTGGAGCGGAACTGTCCGATGATGCGGGTTTCGAAGGGCGTGGGCGTGTTGGCCTTGTTGAGAGGGTTCAGGGCGACGTCACGGAATTCGAACTCGGGGTGCTGCCGGCTGATTTGAGCGAACGCAGCCGACCCGGCCGTGGCCTCGGACGGGCTTCCGGCCTTCATCCGGCGAACGATGGGTGCTACCGACCCGCCCGCGGACGTGCGCGAAGCCTCGCCAACGGTGAGGGCGAGCGACATCTGCTGGCGGAGTCCTTCCTGCACGATGCTGGACTCGCGCTTGCCGAACAGGCCCAGTCCTGCGAAGGTTACCGCCGTGACTGCGACTAGGATGGTGAGCGAGAATTTGGTTCTAAGGTGCAACCTGGCAGCTCCCGGTTCACGTGGTGCACGTCATCGCGGACGCGCCGCGCTAGGCCAAGGCAGTCCGGGTAGTAACCCGCGCACTTCTCTTGTTCCGCAATCACGCGGGATATTGAGAAGCAAACCGCGTGTTTAGGCGATGGACGAAGGACGGAAGACGGAGGACCGATCCGGAATCCGTCCGTCACCCGTCCTCCGTCGCCTCTGCAGAACTGAGAAACCCCGGGGAACCCCGCCAGTAGAACATCGGTCGTTTTGGCAGTTATCCTATTACCGGGTTTTCAGGAGGAGGGTGTTCAGGTGTTCAGGTGTTCAGGTGTTCAGGGGTTCAGGCGTTCAGGATGTCGGATTCCATTCGCGGCGGTACGTCCGCATTCGAAAATCGAAAATTGAAAATCGAAAATGCGGAGGTGGCGGGCATGCTGCGCGAGATTGGGGAACGGCTGGAGCTGGCCGGCGACTCGCCGTACAAGTCGCGCGCCTACTACAAGGCGGCGGACAGCCTCCTGGCGCTCCCCCGTCCGCTGTCAGAGGTGATAGAGCGCGGCGAGCTGAGGTCCATACCCGGAGTGGGCGAGGTGATCGAGGAGAAGATCCGCACCCTCTGGCGTACGGGCACCCATCCCACGCTGGAGCGGCTCCGTGCGGAGTACCCCGCCGGCCTGCTGGAGCTGCTCCAGATCCCCAAGCTCAAGCCGGACAAGATAGGCGCACTGAACCGTGAGCTGGACGTAACCGACCTGGACTCCCTTGAGGAGGCGTGCCGCACGGGTAGGGTCGCGGAGGCCAAAGGGTTCGGACCCGCGCTGCAGGCCCGGATCCTGGAAGGAATCGAGTTTGCCCGATCCTCCGAGGGGCTCACGCTCATCCATCACGCGCACGCCCGCGCGCAGGCCGCCTGCGAGCGGCTCCGTTCCGAGCGGCCGGACCTGGACCGCATCGAGCCGGCCGGCGAAGTGCGCCGTGGCTGCGAGCTTGTGGGTGACATCGTGATAGTCGGGGGTAGTCGGTCGTCAGTCGTCAGTCGTCAGTCATCGGTCGTGCCCGGCTGTCCGGAGACCGCCGACTGCATACTGACGACTGACGACCGATTCGGTCTGGCTCTGCTCTACGCTACCGGCTCCGCAACGCACGTGAGGGCGCTGGAGGAGCTGGCGGCCTCGCGCGGGATTCAGCTCAGCGCGGACGGGCTCCGCAAGGACGGCCGGGACCTCCCCGCTGCGGAGGAGGCGGACGTGTATGGGGCGCTGGGCCTGTCCTGCATCACGCCGGAGCTGCGGGAGGGGCGCGGGGAGGTGGAGCGCGCGCTCAGCGGCACGCTGCCCGGGTTGGTGGAGCTACCGGACATCCGGGGCATCCTCCACTGCCACACGGACGCTTCGGACGGCACCCACACGCTGGAGGAGATGGCGGAGGCGACCCGCTCCCGCGGCTATCAGTACTTCGGGCTGGCGGACCACTCCCGCAGCGCTTTCTACGCCGGAGGGCTTCAGCCGGACAGGCTCGCGGCGCAGCTCGAGCTGGCGGACCGGCTGAACGCACGGTACGAGGGGGAGGACGTCCCTTTCCGCGTGTTCAAAGGCACCGAGTCGGACATTCGCCCGGACGGCTCGCTGGATTATCCGGACGACCTGCTGGCGCGGCTGGACTTTGTGGTCGCCAGCGTCCATGGCCAGTTCCGCCTGCCGAAGACGGAGCAGACTCAGCGCATCCTGAAGGCGGTCGCCAATCGCCGCACCACCATCCTGGGGCACATGACCGGGCGGCTGCTGCTGGAGCGGAAGGGTTACGAGGTAGACATCGAGGCGGTGCTGAGAGCCTGCGCGGCATACGGGGTTGCGGTGGAGATCAACGCCAATCCGCACCGTCTGGACCTGGATTGGCGGTGGCACCAGCGGGCGCTGGAGCTGGGCTGCACGTTCAGCATCAATCCGGACGCGCACAGCACGGGCGAGCTGGACCTGGTCCGCTGGGGTGTGCTGATGGCTCGCAAGGGCGGCATCCCTCCGGACCGCATCCTCAACTGCCTGGACCTGGAGGGCATCACGCGCCACCTGGCAGTAAAGCGCGGCGGAGGGGCATAGAGTCCCTCCGCCGCATGGAGCCGATATTCTGTTTTCATGAGGTCCGCAGACCTGAACGACGCTATTCCAAAGAGCGCGCTGCAGCCGGCCTTTCCGCTCCTGAGAGGCTTCGGGAACCAGTTGTTCCTTGCCGGCGCGTTGCGCTTATGCAACCGTAGACGCCGCTCCATGGCGAACTGTTCCATTCGCGACGATAACCCTGCTCGCATAATGTCGTCTGAAGGGCAGAGGTACATGACATCGACGGAGGACGGAAGACGGGTGACCGATTCCGGATTCGGTCCGTCTCCCGTCCTCCGTCCTCCTATCACCCGGTTGGGTAGGAAAGGGAACTCAGATGCGAAGATGGATGGCAATGAGCGCGATCCTGGGGGCCACCGCCTGCATCGGCATGGCTCCGCGCTTGCCCGCCCTGGCAGCGGGACAGGACAGTCATCAGTCGGCAGTCATCAGTCGGCAGGATTCGGATCCATCGACACTTGCTCCTCAGGACAGAGCCAGGACGGAGCGCCAGCTCCGGGACCTGGAGGACCAACGCGCCAAGCTGGACGACCAGATCCGCACGCTGCGCCGGCAGCTCCGTCGGGACGAGCCTGGCGTCACCGTCACGCCTCGGGTGGAGAGGCGCGAGCTCACCCCGGAGATCCGCGAGGAGATCGACCGAGCCATGGCGCAAGCCCGCAAGGCGCAGGAGGATGCCATGAAGGCACTGCGCGATTCGCGCGCGTTTGGGCCGGACGGCTCGCTCCGCCTCTACACCACGCCTAACGGGCAGGGCATGACGCCGGAGCAGCGGGAGCAGCTCCGCAAGCAGATGCAGGAGCTCCGCGCCAACCTCCGCAACAACCTGCAGGGGCTGCGGGTGAATCCGCCCGTCATCATGGCGCCCGGAACCCGCTCCACGGATCCCGAGCTCCGTGAGGAGATCCGGCAGCTCCGCCGGGAGCTGGACCAGCTCCGCGACGAGATCCGGAGCCAGAGGAACCGGACGAGCGGGACGAGTGTGTGGGAGTGAAGGGATAGGACGGAGCGACTTTGTCATTCCGAGCGCCAGCGAGGAATCTGCTTCTTGGGGCAGAGTACCTACAGCCACCTTCAAGCAGATCCCTCGCGGAGCTCGGGATGACGGGTTGCTACGGTGGCTCACCCCCAGGTACAGTGTTTGCCCAGCTACCGTAAAGCCGTGTGAGTAATGAATCGTGGCAGTGATCTGGCCAGCGCAGAAGACGTAGGGGCGGCCCTGTGTGGCCGCCCGCAAGGTCCCGGACGGGCGGCCACACAGGGCCGCCCCTACATCTGTTCTCCGAGCTTGCCACGAATTGCGACACACACCCGTAAAGCAGGTCCCTTCCCAGCGACGTACCATGCTAGAATAAGTGCGCAGAAGGTCGGGTGGCCGCTCCAGCCTCCGGGCTGGAGAGGAAAGTCCGGGCTCCACAGGGCACGATGCCGGATAACGTCCGGGCGGGGCGACCCGACGGAAAGTGGCACAGAAAACACACAGCCGCCTCGCGGCAACGGTGAAATGGCGCGGTAAGAGCGCACCGGCGGCCGGGAGACCGGCCGGCCTGCTAAACCCCATCGGGAGCAAGACTCGAGCAGGAGGGGTTGAGGCTGCCCGCGGACCCTCCGGGTAGAGTCGCTTGAGGCCGCGGGCAACCGCGGTCCCAGAGAGATGGCCACACAAACACAGAACCCGGCTTACAGACCTTCTGCGTGAATGCATGAGGGGGTGACTTTGTCATTCCGAGCGGAGCGAGGAATCTGCTTTTCTCCGGCAGAGTACATACAGCAACCGTAAAGCAGATCCCTCGCGGAGCTCGGGATGACATTCGTCATCCCCGCCCGGCCTTCGTCTTACCGCTGTTCCGGCTGACCGGACTTTCGGGCGTTGCCCGCCACCCTATCCACCGGGAACGGCGGGTGCTGGTAGTGGGGCGTCGGGTTCTTCTTGAGCTGCTCCTGGATGTAGGCGATGGCCCGCTCTAGCTGCGGGTCGTGCCCCTCGTTCACCTTGTCCGGCGTGTTGCTTACTTCCATGTCCGGATCGATGCCGTGGTTTTCCGCCACCCACCTGCCGTCCTGCGGTGACCAGATGCCGAACTGCGGCACAGTGACCCCGCCACCGCCCATCAAGGTATAGTTGCCGCTGATCCCCACAAGGCCGCCCCAGGTCCGCTTCCCGATGATGGGCCCGATCCCGTACTTGCGGAAGAAGTAGGGGAAGGCGTCTCCGCCGGAGCCAGACCACTCGTTCTCCAGGATCACCTTGGGGCCGTACACGGCGCCGCCGGGTGACCGGAAGTCTACCCCGTAGCGGGGCGTTGCGATGCTGAGCAGCTTGCGCCCCAGCCTCTCCACAAAGAAGTCTGGAATGAAGCCGCCGCTGTTGTACCGCTCGTCCACGATGAGGGCATCCTTGTCCGTCTGGGAGTAGAAGCCCTTGCCGAACTCCGTGATCCCTCCGATGCTGGTGTCCGGCACGTGGACGTAGCCCACGCGCCCGCCGGTGGCGGCCTCCACCTTGCGGCGGTTGCCCTCCACCCAGTCCAGGTAGCGAAGTCCCGACTCGCTGCTTACGGGCCGCACCTGCACGTCCCGCGCGCCCGCATCGGTGGGCTTGCTGTTGACGCGCAGCGTGACGATCTTCCCTTCCGTGCCCTCGAAGGGCGCATACGGGCTGGTGTCCGTGTGGAGCGGCACGCTGTTGACGGCGATCAGGTACTCGCCCTCCTTCACGTTCACCCCCGGCATGGTGAGCGGGGACCGCGAGTCCGAGGTCCAGTTTTCGCCGCGGTAGATCCTCTTGAAGCGGTAGTAGCCGCTGTCCGGCTCGAAATCCACTCCCAGGAGTCCCACTCCCACCTGCGGGACCTGCGGATTCTCAGCGCCCTGGACATAGGCGTGGGAGGTGTTCAGCTCGCCCACCAGTTCGCCCAGGAGGAACGTAAGGTCGTCTCGGTGAGCCACGCTCGGGACCAGGCTGGCGTAACGATCGCCGATGGCTTTCCAGTTCAGCCCGTGCATGTTGGGGTCGTAGTAGAAGTCCCGCTCGTACCGCCAGGCCTCCCAGAACTCCTGGTTCCACTCCGCGCGCGGGTCGGTCCGCATCTGCAGGTCCAGGTTCAGCTTGCCTGCTCCGGCCGCCTGTCCGGGCGAGGCGTCCACGATGCCGTAGGTGCTGCCGGGTGCCGAGTAGAGGATCTTGTTGGCGGCCGGGTTCAGGTCGTAGCGGCTGATGCCGGTGAGGATGGTGGAATCGGCCTGCTTCGCCAGGTCGTACTGGTGCAGCGCGTTGCCGGCCAGATAGAAGACCTTCTCGCTGCCGGAATCCAGAGAGCTGTAGCTGCCGGGCGATACCGGGATGGCGACGATGCGGTCGTACAGCCCCTCCAGGTCTATCTTCGTGGGAGTGGGCGCTTTGGCGGCGGGCTTTACAGGCTCCGCGGGCTTGGTCGGATCCGCCTGCTTGGCCTGGATGTCCGGAGTCGTGAGTCGTGAGTCGTGAGTCGTGAGACCGGAATCGGTTGAAGGTTGAGGGTTGAAGGTTGAAGGTTGTCCCAGCCCCTCGGACCGGTGGCGGGGCTGGGCACTCCAGTTGAAGGTTGAAGGTTCGGATTCCGGATTCGCTGCGTCGCCGTGTCGCCCCCTCGCCGCGTCCCCTTCTTCTCCCCCTCTCCCCTTCTCCCCCTCCGTCGTCGGTTTGTCGGGTTTGGGGGCGTCGTCCTTCGGCTTCTCCTCGTCGCTCTCCGGCGCAAAGGGGGACGGCGTGTCCTTGCTGAGGATAAGGGCGTAGATGCCAGTCGTGTTCTGGAAGTTGAAGTTGATCTCCGGACCCATCAATGTGGGACTGAAGGTGCGGTCCGAGAGGAAGTAGAGGTACTTGCCGCTCTTGTCGAACACGGGGTCCCGGTCGTCATACTGCCCGGTGCTCACCCGTGTGGCCTTCTTCTGGTCCATGGAGTAGAGGTAGATGGCGGTCTGGCGGTTGGGCTCCTCCTTCACGTACGCGATCCACTTGCTGTCCGGCGACCAGGAGCCCATGGGAATCTCGCCGATGGAGCTGGAGTCCACCAGTACTGGAGTCTTGTCCGCCACGTTGACGGTCCAGAGCTTCATGGTAGCGTCGCCGTACATCAGCGACTTGCTGTCCGGGGACCAGACGGGGCCGTAGCGGAAGACGTGCCCGTCGTTGGTGATCCGGGTCTCCTGGCCGGTCCCGTCCTGCGGGCGCACGTATAGCTCGTACTCGCCGGTGCGGTCCGAAAGGTAGGCGATGGACTTGCCGTCCGGCGACCAGGCCGGGTTCATCTCGCGGACGCCGGGCGTGTTGGTCAGGTCCCGGGTATCGCCCTTCTTGGCGGGCACCGTGAACACGTCCCCGCGGGCGCAGAAGACGGCACGCGCCCCGGAGGGAGAGATGCCGTAGGAGGTGATGTTGCTCTCCACGTGGCGCAGCGTGGGCCGGGCGGCGGCCATGTCGCTATAGACGTGGATGGTGAGCGGCGATTCCTTCTCCGTCTCCAGGTCATACGTGTGGAGCACGCCGCCCTGCTCGTAGACGATGGCGTCCGGCCCCAGGCTCGGCCATTTCACGTCGTAGTCCGTATAGTGGGTGAGCTGGCGGGTGCTCTTGCTGCGCAGGTCGTAGCAGAAGAGATTCACGGTGAGCGATCGGTCGGAGGCGAAGTAGATCTTGTCCCCGTGCCACATGGGGTAGAAGTCGGTGGTGTCCGTGTGCGGCAGCTCGGAGTAAGCGTTGTTCTTCAGATCATAGATGGAGATGTACGCCTGGTCGCCGCCGCGGTACCGCTTCCAGGTGGCGAACTCCCTATCCAGCCGGTTGTAGGCGATCTTGCCGCCGTCCGGCGAGAAGGAGGCCAGGCCGCACTCCGGCAGCGGCAGCTCGTGCGCCATGCCGCCGGTCACAGGGACGGTGAACGCCTTCATGAAGCGGCGCGTAAAGGCGGTGCGGGGCGAGCGGAACAGCACGGACTTGCTGTCCGGCGTCCAGCCCAGCACGTAGTCCACGTCCGGATGGTAGGTAAGCCGCTTCGGCTCGCCGCCCTCGGCGGGGATGACATAGATGTCTGTGTTCCCATCGTAATTGCCTGTGAAGGCGATCCACTTGCCGTCCGGCGAGAACTTGGGGAACCGCTTGATGCTGGGGTTGGCGGTGAGGCGGCGCGCGGTGCCGCCGGCCCGGGGCACCAGCCACAGGTCCCCGCCGTAGACGAACACGATGCTGGTGCGGCTGATGTCCGGCTGCCGCAGCAGGCGCGTGCTGGCGGCTTGCGCGCCGGCCGCGGCGCACGCGAACGCCAGCGCCACCGCGGCCAGCAGGGTGCGACAAGAGCGTATCAACGCGATGATTTCCTCCTGGGGTATTCGGGGGGCAGAGAGACTACGGGTGTTCAGGTCTTCAGGTGTTCAGGTGTTCGGGTCTTTCGGAATCCGGACCTGAACGGCCGTTCCTCCTCAATAGTACCAGAGGTAGGCATAGGGCGTCGAAGCCGGAAAGGAATGGTGGGACGCGTGTTGAACTGTCCGGTGGCGTGTGATTCGGCGCTTCACGCGCGGTAAGGAGCGAACGATGGCCGTCCCCGCGGAGCGGCTTCCGGCAGCGCGCCCACGGCGCATCTACTATCCGACCTCGGACGGAAAGCCGATGGGCGAGACCGAGAAGCACATCCTCCTCATAGTGAACACGGTCACTGCGCTTCGCCTCCACTTTCAGGATCGGGCGGACGTGTACGTGTGCGGCAATAACTTCGTTTACTGGGAAGAAGGGAATCCGAAGGCGAGGGTTGCACCGGACACGTACGTGGTGTTCGGAGTGGACAGGTCTATTCGCGACTCCTACATGGCCTGGAAGGAAGGAGGACGGCTGCCGGAGGTGGTCTTTGAGTTCACCTCCAGGAAGACGAGGCGGGAGGACCTTGGCCGCAAGCTCCATATCTACCAGGACCTTATGAAGGTGCCGGAATACTTCCTCTTTGATCCCACTCAGGACTACCTGACACCGGCCCTGCAGGGCTTCCGCCTAAAGCGTGGGCTATACACCCGCATAGAGGGCGAGGACCAGTTGCACAGCGAGAGCCTAAACCTCGACCTGGAGGCTCAGGGAGTTAACCTGCGCTTCTACGACTCGGAATCCGGCAAGCTCCTGCCCTTCGCGGAAGACCTCGCCCGCACCGCGGAGCAAGAAGCGGCACGCGCCGAAGCCGCGGAGGCCGAGTTGAAGCGGCTACGGGCAGAATTGGACGCCCTCCGCCGAGGCGGCGGCCCGGAGTAACTACGCCCTCATGGAGCCCACTGGCTCAGCGGTCTGGATGGAGAACCGCAGCCCCAGTGACTCCAGCACCTGCTGCAGTGTCTTGAACTCTGGGTTGCCGTTCTCTGAGAGGGCCTTATAAAGGCTCTCGCGTCCAAGGGAGGAGTCGGAGGCTACCTTGGGCATGCCACCGTTGGCTTTGGCTACTTCCCGAAGGGCAACGAAGAACGCTTCGGTACCCTCCGCCAGCGAGGCCCGGAGGAACTCAGCCGCGAACTCCCGGTCGCGGAGCTCCTCAGTGAAAGTCTCGTTGAAATCTTTCAGTGTCACTCCCATGTTCTTCCCACAGCTCCCTCACGTTAAGACGCCCGTCGGCTCCTCGCGGAACTGGGCGGCGTGGAGGCGGGCGTAGGCGCCGCCGCGCTCCAGCAGCTCCTGGTGCGTGCCGCGCTCCACGATCCGCCCCTCCTCCAGCACCAGGATCAGGTCCGCCGCGTGGATGGTGGAGAGCCGGTGCGCGATGGCGAAGGTGGTGCGGCCGACCATCAGCCCCGTGAGCGCCTGCTGGATCAGCCGCTCGGACTGCGTGTCCAGGGCGGAGGTGGCCTCGTCCAGGATGAGGATGCGGGGGTTCTTCAGGATGGCCCGCGCGATGGCCACCCGCTGCTTCTCCCCGCCGGACAGCTTGTATCCCCGCTCGCCCACTACCGTGTCATACCCGTCCGGCAGCGAGGCGATGTGGTCATGGATGGCCGCGGCGCGGGCCGCCGCCTCCAGCTCCTCGTCCGTGGCGTCCGGCTTGCCGTACCGCAGGTTCTCCCGGATGGTGTCGTGCACCAGGTAGGTCTCCTGCGTCACCACTCCCACCAGCTCCGCCAGCGAGGAGAGCTTCACGTGGCGCACGTCGTGCCCGTCGATCCGCACAGAACCCTCCTCCACGTCGTACAGGCGGGGGATCAGGTATGTGAGCGTGGTCTTGCCCGCGCCGGAAGGGCCTACCAGCGCCACCAGGCTGCCGGGGGCGGCGTCGAAGGTCACGTCCTGCAGCGTGGGCCGCTCCTGGGACGGGTCGTACCGGAAGGTCACGTCCTCGAAGCTCACCTCGCCGCGCACGGTGCGCGGGTCCAGCGGGATGGCGTCCGGCGCGTCCGCGATCTCCTGCTTCATGTCCAGGTACTCGAAGATACGGTCGAAGAGCGCCAGCGCGCTGGTTACCTCCACCTGTACATTGAGGAGCTGGGTGAGCGGGAAGAAGAGGCGCGCCTGGAGGCCCGTGAACGCCACGATGGTCCCCAGCGTGAGGCCGCGGTCGCCGCGCGCCACGATGAGCCAGCCTGCGAGCCAGTAGACCAGCACCGGCGTGATGGAGAATGTGAGGCCAATGAGGTTGAAGAAGAAGCGGAAGATCATGGCCTGCAGGATCTGCGCGTTGGTGAGCTGCTCGTTCTCCTGCCGGAACCTGCCGAGCGCCAGCCCCTGCCGTCCGGTGGTCTTGGTGAGCAGCACGCCGGAGACGGAGAGCTGCTCCTGCATGGTGGAGTTGAGGGCGGCCAGGTGGGTCTGCACCTTGCCCCGGATGTCCCTCGCGTAGCTTCCCACCCTGGAGCCGATGCCCGCGAAGATGGGCAGCACGCCCACGGAGAGCAGGGTGAGCCGCCAGTCCATGTAGATCATGGCGACCAGCGTGGAGAGGACTGTGGTGACGTTGTTCAGGACGGTCGCGGCCGTGTCGCTCACCACGGACTGCACGCCGCCCACGTCGTTGGAGAGGCGCGACTGGATCTCGCCGGTGCGGGTGTGGGTGAAGAAGCGCAGCGCCATGCCCTGGAGGTGCTCGAAGAGCTGGTTGCGCAGGTCCCGCATGATGTGCTGGCCGATGACCACGCTGAGGTAGCCGTAGCCGAGGCCGAAGGCGGTGCTGCCGAGCGTGGCGGCGAGGGTGTAGAGGGTGTAGCGCGTGACGACGCCCAGGTCCTTCGCCAGGAGACCCTGGTTGACGATGATGCGGAGGAAGAAGGGGGAGAGCAGCCCCAGGCCGGCGCTGGCGAGGACGGCCATGCCGGTCCAGACCACCTGAGCGCGGTACGGCCGGAAGGAGGCGACCACGCGCCGCACCGTTTCCCGCTGGATAGGCCGGTGCGGCATCATCGGGCCGGCGCGCATCATCATTCCCATGGGGCTTATGTTACCCGGAGGAGGGCCGGCAGGCAGGCGGTCGCCAGTCGACAGTCATCGGTAGTCAGTCGTCAGTCCTCAGTCGTCGGGCGTCGGTCTTCCGGTGACGGAGCTTCAGGAGTGAGACATTGCCTCAAATTGTGGGGGCGAATCACCCCCCATTCCCCATTGAGGGTGAGCGTTCGAGCGAGGCGGGACTCCCACGATATGTTGCGGCTCTAGCAGGCGGTGAGAGATGGGCTTGCCGGAGCTCGCCTGGTACCCCAATTTGAGGGGATCCCCTCAAATTGGCGCGGCGGGACACTGTACTGCGATAATTGCGTTCCACTACAATTTGAGGCTATGGCCTCAAATTGTAGTGGTTTGCTCCCATCGCTGGACGGGCTCACCCCACCCACGACTTCCGCCCGGACCCCGGCCAGTGGTGGGTGGGGCCGGGCCGGCCGGGGCCCTGACAGAGTGGCGCGGGCGCGGCAATTTTACACGCGCGTGTCAAATTGCTGGAATCGGACGGCACTGCGGGACAGAGAGAGCCCGGGTGGCGCGTGGTTCCAGTGATGCGCGGGGGCTTACGAGGGCAAAGACCGGATCGTATGGCGCGATCTATAGCCGCCGATTGGGAGCGCGAATCTCCCTTGTAGGGGCGGTCCGGATCCTGTCCCGAGCAGAGCGAGGGATCTCCGCCCGCCTCCGAGCTATGGGAGCGCGATGGGCGGCGGGGGCACGGCCGAAGGCCAGCTAGCCCCAGGGTTCAGCCCGGGGCGTTGGAATGGTTGCGGCCATTGTGGTGAGCGGTGGCAGGCCTTAGCGCCCCGCTGAGCGGGAGGAGTAGAGGTGGGAGTGGATGCGGCGGGCGGCGGCGACCATCTCGGGATAGGGAGCGTCCGCGACGTTGACGAAGCCGATGTTGTAGTTCTCGCCGTCCCAGGTGCGGCCGGTGAGCGGCTCGTCCACGTACTGGAACCAGTGGCAGCCCACGAAGACCGGGTTGTCCAGCACGCTGCGGACGTAGTCCTCGTACATGCGCGACCGGGCGGCCTGGTCCGGCGTGGCGACCAGGCCGGGGTGGAACATGCCGCGGTCCAGCGCGCCGAAGTGGAACTCGCCGATAATGCAGGGCCTGTTCAGGCCGGCCAGGTAGCCCCACCTGGCGGGGTCGACGCGCGGGGCGTAGATGTTGAAGCTCACCACGTCGCACAGCTCGGCGGCCGCTACCACCGCCTCCGGCGCGCTCCAGGCGAACCGGCAGCCCAGGTAGAGGTGGTCCGGGTCGTGCCGTTTGAGCGCGTCCCGCACCACGCGGAAGTACTGCCGCGCGAAGCTCCGGACGAAGGCGGAAAGGTCCTCCTTCGCCGCCGCGGTCAGTGTGCCGGACGGCTTGCTGAGTCCTTCCCAGCTCGGGAAGGTGGTCCCCCAGGCGGCGTTCAGCTTGCCCACGTCGCCGTACTTTGCCCGCAGCTCCCGCGTAATAGCCTGTTTGGCGGGGGCATTCGGACCGAGCGCCAGCGAGCCCAGCGCGAGCCCGTACCGGCCGTTCTCGCCGTTGCCGGACCAGCTCAGCTCGTTGTCCACGAAGTAGCCTACGCACCAGGGGTCGTCCTTCACCAGGGCCGCGGCCTCCTGGATGGAGCGGTCCGCGTCCGCCGCGAACCGCGGGTC
>CAYNFH010000013.1:0-20475 GCA_964396385.1 uncultured Chthonomonadaceae bacterium
TGAACACCTGAACACCCGAACACCTGAACACCCCCTCCGAAGGAGTGACCGATGAACGAAGACATCTCCCGCATCCTTCAGATGCTGGAAGACGGCAAGATCAACGCGGACGAGGCGGAGCGGCTCATCAAGGCCCTGCGTGAGCCTGAGTCCGCCGGCGGTGCGACGGCCTCTGAGACCACCGCGCAGCCGCAGGCGGATCCTTTCCGGGACGTGCGGGAGCTCGGCCGCATGCTCCGTGAAGCGCAAGCGCGGTTCATCCGCCGGCAGGCCCGCATCGCCCGCTGGCGGCACGACCAGTTTGCCCGCGCGGAGGCGGACGCTCGGAAGCTGCGCGCGGAGACGCACACGCCCTTCCAGCGGGTGCGGCACGTGCTCATCCACCGCGTTTATGTGGACCGCCAGGAGTTCCAGCCGGACACCCCGCTGCGGGAGCTGATGGACGTCTGCGCCGGCCCGTGGGAGCGGCGCGCCGGCATCGCCTGGCAGAACCTGCGCTACGGCCTGGAGGACGAGTTCGGCGTCACCCTCACGGACGAGCAGGTGCGCGGCTGGAATACAGTCCAGGACATGGTGAACGCCGTCTCCGGCGGCGAAGAGCCGGGCGGTGAGACCGTTCCCGTCCCGGAGCCCCCGGTCGAGCCCGCCGCCCCCGCCCGCCGCCGTCGCCCGCAAGAGCCGGAGGAGATGCCGGCGGGATGACGCGGGACGAGACTGTGTGGGAGTATGGGAGTGTGGGAGTGTGGGAGTGGTAAAGCACTTCGCGGAACTGCGGGTGTACCAGACGGCTTTTCAAGCAGCAATGGACCTGTATGAGATCTCCAAGCGGTGGCCGCGAGAGGAGCAATACTCACTCACGGACCAGATCCGGCGGTCCTCCCGCTCAGTGTGCGGCAACATAGCCGAGGCTTGGAGGAAGCGGAGGTATCCGGGCCACTTCGTCAACAAGCTAACCGATGCCGACGGGGAGGTCGCGGAAACGCAGAATTGGCTCCGGTTTGCGCTGGCCTGTGGGCATCTATCCCGCGAAGACTACAACAGGCTCTGGGCCGAGTACGAAGAGCTTGCAGGAGGGCTCGTCCGCATGATGAGCGATTCCGAACGGTGGTGTGGGCCTGCCAATCTTGTCCGCGAAGAGCCAGAAGAATACACGGTTGATGACTAGTGGCGGCCGCGGTTCATGCGCATGGGACCGGAATCCGGCCCCCCATACTCCCATACTTCCATACTCCCACACTCCGCTAGTGTGGTCCTTTGTCCGCTACGGCTACCCCGCACGGTCCGCCTCCGGTGGCGTCCGCGATGAGCACCTCTTCCCCGTCGAAAGTCAGCAGCGGGCGGTACCAGTGACTCACCTCCGCGCTGCTCCGCGGCACGTAGTGGAAGATGAGGGCGCGGCGGAAGCGGTCCTTGCTCCGGTTTGCGTACGAGCCGTGGATCAGGCTCCCGTTGAAGAACAGCATGTCGCCCGCCTCCATGTCCAGCGGGACCTCCCGCAATCCCTCCGGGATCCGCACATGGTGGGAGGTGAAGAACTTCGACGAATCCGCCGCCTCCGGGCACACCACTTCCGTCTTATGGGAGCCGGGCACTCCCACCATGCCGCCATTTTCCCGGTCCGCGTCGTCCACCGCCAGCCACGCGGCCATGCAGGTGCCCGGCTTGACGCGCAGGTAGAAGTTGTCCTGGTGCAGGTCCTGGCCCCGCGCGCCGGCCGGCTTGAAGTAGAACATGCTCTGTGCCGCGACAGGCTCTTCGGCGAACAGATCGTACAGCACGTCATGGATGCGCCTGTCCAGCAGGTACCGCATGGACAGCGGCCCCACCGGCAGCTCCGGGTGCCGGTGCGGGTGCATCATGCGCGGGTAGAAGGAGAGCGGGTCCTCCGGCCGGTACTCCGCCTTGATCTCGGAGAGGCCCGGGATGGGACCGTTCGCGTTCAGCTCCGTAAAGGTGTCCCGAATCTCCGCCACCTCCTCCGGCGAGAAGAACTGCCGCAGGATCAGGAACCCGTCACGCTCAAACTGCGCCACCTGCTCGTCGCTCAATGCCCGGTTCATCGTAACCGCCATGCCAAACCTCCTATTTCACGCAAAGGCCTAGGTTCCTATAAGATACAGGAGTGGGGGTCTGGCCGCTAGCAGGAGGATAGGCAGATACCTGGAATATCCTGCTATGCGACAGATTCAGGAGACGCCCCACCCAGCCTTCTCCCACCTGGTCACCGGCCACTTCCGTGTGGGCAAGGGCTACTCCACCTGGCGCGCCAACGGAACGGACGACTGGCTCCTCATCCACACCCTTAGTGGCCGGGGCCGCTTCGGCTATGCGGGAGGCGAGCTGCCGGCGAACCCCGGCGACATCGTGCTCCTCCGCCCCCACACCCGGCACGACTACGGCATCGATCCGGCGACCGGCCGGTGGGACCTGCTCTGGGCACACTTCCACCCGCGCCTGCACTGGCACGAGTGGCTGGACTGGCCGGAAGCGGCGCCCGGCATTCTGCGGCTGGAGCTGGAGGATGGCGAGCTCCGGGGACGCGTGGAGACCGCGCTGTATCGGGCGGACACCCTGGCGCAGGGGGCTCTGCGCCGGCGCGAGGAGTTCGCGATGAACGCACTGGAGGAGGCGCTGCTCTGGTGCGACGCAGCCAATCCGCGCTCCGAGCAGGCGCGGCTGGACGCTCGCGTCCGCGCCGCCATGGACTACGTCTGCTCACACCTGGCGGAGGAGGTCTCGCTGGACGCGCTGGCCGCAGAGAGCGGCCTTTCCATTTCCCGCCTGGCGCACCTGTTCCGGCAGCAGACGGGCCTCACGCCGTTCCAGTACCTGGAGCAGCAGCGGCTGGACCGCGCCGCCCGCCTGCTGGAGCTCACCTCCCGCTCCATCCAGGCCATCGCGCACGACGTGGGCTTTGCGGACCCGTTCTACTTCTCGTCCCGCTTCCGGCGCCGTACCGGCCAGAGCCCCCGTGCCTACCGTCACGCCCGCCAGGCTGTTTGATTGGACTTAAGCAGTCGCAGGGATTTGACTGCTCCAGACGAACTATTCCAGGGAAAGATGCCCGGTGTGAGTCCTACAAGCGCCGGCCTTCTCCGTACTCGCGATTCTCGCCCTGACACTCCATGAAGCACAGCACATCGGGACTGTGGGCTGCCGTACTCCTCGTGGCAGGCATTGCCATTGCTTCCGCTCTCTACTGGGAGGCTGCCCGTGACCGGAGCGTCTCAGTGCAGCATACGTACAACGTGCTCATGCGGATTGACGCCATTCGGAGCGACCTGCAGGACGCCGAGACGGCCGGTCGCGGATACTTCCTCTCGGGCAGACTGGATCTCATGGCGCCATTGCATGCGGCATCCCGCCGGCTGCCGGACGACCTTCTGGCCCTCCGCGCGCTGGTTTCAGACAACCCCAGGCAGCTCCAGAACCTGGAGCTGCTGGAGCCGCTGGCGCTGCGGAAGCTCGACTTGATGGCCCACGCCGCCGACATCCGCCGTATAAAGAGCCTGCAGGAGACGATGGAGGCGACATCTCGCTGGCCGGGAGCCGAGGTCATGGACCAGGCCCGGCGAGTGCTGATAGATATGGAAGCGGAGGAGACACACCTCCTCAGCCTGCGCACCCGACAAGCCGACAGAGCACGGTTAACCCTCCTGGCGGTCCAGATGGGTGGCAGCGTGGTTCTGCTCGTCCTGGTTGGCGCCTCTACGCTGGGTATCACCCGGGAGATCCATTCTCGTCGAGAGGCGGAGGCCAATCTGCGCGCCGGACAGGCGGAGGTGAGCGCGCTGAACTCCCGGCTGCGAAGAGCGATGGCGGAGACGCATCATCGGGTGAAGAATAACCTCCAGGTGATCGCCGGACTGGTCGACCTTCAGGCGATGGACGCACCGGAGATGGTGCCGCTCTCCGGGCTCAAGCGCATCGGCCAGCACGTCCTGGCGCTGGCGGCCGTGCATGACATCCTCACGGCGGAGGCGAAGGCGACCGGTACCGCCGAGTACGTCGGCACGCGGGAGATCGGGGAGAAGCTTCGACCCCTGTTGGCCGGGCTGGTTGGCGGCAACAGGCTGCACTTCAATGTGGACGACGTGCGGCTGCCCATTCGCCAGGCTACCAGCCTGACGGTGCTCATGAACGAACTCATCGCGAACGCGGTCAAGCACGGTGCGGGGGATATCCATCTCTCCCTGAGCGCCAAAAACGGCGCCGCCGAGCTGTTGGTGCGCGACCACGGCTCCGGCTTCCCGCCGGACTTCGACCCCCGTTCCTCTGCCAACACGGGCCTGGAGCTCATCCATTCTCTGAGCACGTGGGACCTCGGCGGCAAGGTGGACTTCCAGAACGCCCCGGACGGCGGCGCCAGCGTGGCGATAACCTTCCCGGTTGCGCCGCCTGGTACCAATCAAGGCTGAACGGACACCCTGATCGAACAGATTAACCGCCCCTGTCAGCCTCGCCCGGCGGGAGCTCGCGAAGCAGGGCCTGGACTTCTGCCGCCGATTGCGGCGCCGGGGTACTCAGAATATCGTCCATGTCATCACCCTCCAGGTCCAGTATAACGCAAAGAGGCGAGCGACTCACCCGCCGCGAGCTCCTTGCCGGAGTGACCTTTGCCGCCGGGACAATGCTGTCCGGATGCCGGCACAGGGGCGTGCCGGGGGCGCGGGTCACGCTCACCCAGTGGTACCACCAGTACGGCGAGGCCGGCACCCAGCAGGCCGTGCTGCGCTACGCCCGCGAATACACCCGGACCCATCCGGACGTCGCCGTAGAGGTCATCTGGGTCCCCGGCGACTACGGCACCAAGCTCGCTACCGCATTGCTCACACCCGGCGGCCCGGACGTATTCGAGGACAAACTCACCCTGCCCATGGTCGGCGCCGGACAGGTCGCCCCGCTGGACGACCTGTATCCCGAACAGCAGAAGGGTGACTTCTCGCCCAAGGACCTGCAGGCCAACAGCGTGGGTGGCCGCGTCTACGGAGTCAAAATGCTGGACGATACCGGGCTCCTCTACTACCGCAAGAGCCTGCTGAAGGCCGCAGGTCTGGAGCCGCCGGGCACCATGGACGCCCTTGTCGCCGCTGCCCAGAAGCTCACCACCGGGGGGCGGAAGGGGCTGTTCGTGGGCAACGACGGCGGCATCAGCGCCCTCCTCACGCTCCTGCCCTGGTCCGCCGGCAGCGACTTCCTGGTAAACAACCGCATTGTCTTCGACAACCCGCGAACCGCCGCCGCCTACGAGAAGCTGCGAGACCTCAATGCTTCCAGCGCGGTGCTGCTCGGCGCGCCCACGGACTGGTGGGATCCCTCCGCTTTCATCCAGGGGCTTGCGGCCATGCAGTGGGGCGGGCTCTGGGCCTACCCGGCCATCCACAAGGCGCTGGGCGACGACGTGGGCGCGGTCCCCTGGCCGGCATTCGACGCCGCCGGGACTCCGGTCACCTTCCTGGGCGGCTGGTCCGCCATGGTGAACGCGCAGGGCGCCAATGTGGATGAGGCGAAGAAGTACGTGAAGTGGCTGTGGATAGAGAACACGGCCATTCAGCTCGACTGGTGCCTGGGCTACGGCTTCCACGTACCGCCGCGCGCCAGCCTGGCGCGCTCGGCCGCCCCGCTTCGCGCCGGAGTGCCGAAGCTGGCCGTGGAATCACTCAAGGCCCACGGCCGGTTTACCCCTCCCACCTGGAATGCCGCCATGGATACGGCAGTGACGGACGCGGTCACCAACATTGTGAAGCAGGGTCGGCCTGCCGCTCCGGAGCTGGCCGAGGCCGCTCGCAAGTGCCGCCGGGAGCTGGAGAGGGAGCTGGAATGAGTGTGGGAGTATGGGAGTATGGGGGTATGGGGGTCCTGATTCCGGCCACACCCACACTCCCACACTGGGTGCCCCCTGCCCCCACACAGGTACTTCCCGCGTGAACCGCCACGCCACGCTTGCCTTCTGGGGCTTCGTCTCCCCCGCCCTGGTGGGGCTGGGTATCTTCACGCTCCTACCCATCGGGTGGGGATTCCTGCTCAGCCTCTCCCACGCGCAGAACACCATCAAGGCGGGGCACTTCATCGGCCTCCGCAACTACGTGGACCTCCTCACGGACGAGGCTTTCCTCCACTCCCTGGGAACCATCCTGATCTTCGCGGCGTTCATCGTTCCGCTCACCTTTGTAGTATCGCTAGGACTGGCGCTGCTGGTCAACCGGGCCGGGTGGGGCCGCGGAGTGTTCCGCACCGTCTTCTTCATCCCCAGCGCCGTATCGTACGTGGCCGCGTCGCTCATCTGGCGGGTGAGCCTCTTCAACGGCCTCTCCTTCGGCTTTGCTAACCACCTGCTGGCACTCGCCGGGATCGCGCCCATCGCCTGGATCGGGACGGCGCATCCGCCCTGGTACTGGCTCGTGCTGGTCACCGCCCGCCTCTGGCTCCAGGTGGGCTTCTACATGGTCATCTTCCTGGCGGGACTGCAGGAGATCCCGCGCTCGCTCTACGAGGCCGCCGCCGTAGACGGGGCGGGAGGCGGCTGGGCCGTGCTGCGCCATATCACGCTGCCGCAGCTCAGGGCCACGAGCGTGTCCGTGCTGCTGCTGAACCTCATCGCCGCGTTCCAGGCGTTTGACGAGTTCTACAACATCCTGGGCGGCCAGGGCTCCTCGGCCGGTAACGTGGGCCTCGCACGTCCGCCGCTGGTCTACCTCTATTCGGTGGCGCTGAGCCAGCAGGACTTCGGACGCGGAGCGGCGGGCGGCTTCATTCTCACGGCCCTCATCATCGCCTTCACCCTCCTGCAGGGGCGGCTGTTTGGCTTCGGCGAGACAGACCGATGAAGGTCCTCCGCTATGTCGCACTGCTAGTGCTTGCCGTCGCTTTCCTCGTCCCCTTCTATCTGGTGGCGCGGAATGCCGTGATGACGGACGCTCAGATCACCTCTCCGCACTGGGTCTGGATCCCGATGCAGCCGCACTGGGACAACTTCCGGAAGCTGTTCACGGACCCGGAAGCGCCTATGCTCACCGGGCTGGAGAACTCGGCCGTCATCGCGTGCGTTACCCTGGTCCTCCAGATGCTCTTCTCCTCCATGGCGGGGTACGCACTGGCCCGGATTCCGGCGCGAGGGAGCAACCTCGTGTTCTTTCTCATCCTCTCGACGCTCATGATCCCGAGCGCGGTGACCTTCGTTCCGACCTTCGCGGTGGTGGCTTACCTGGGGGGTGTGAACACCCGGTGGGGCATCATCGCGCCGGGCCTGTTCAGCGCCTTCTCCATCTTCCTCTTCCGCCAGTTCTATCTGCGGTTCCCCACGGAGATAGAGGAGGCGGGCCGGCTAGACGGGCTCGGTTACTCCGGCATCTACTGGAGGCTTTTGCTCCCCAACTCCACCGGTATCCTGATGGCGCTGGGCGCGCTCACGTTCATCGGGAGCTGGAACAGCTTCCTCTGGCCGCTGGTCATCGGGCAGGATCCTTCCGCATGGACGGTGCAGATCGTGCTCTCAACCTTTCTGACGGCGCAGACCATCAACCTCTCGCAGCTCTTCGCCGCCGCGGCCGTAGGAGTCGCGCCGCTGGTCCTGATATTCCTCGCGATGCAGCGGTACATCGTGGAGGGCGTAAAGTTCTCCGGAGGGAAGGAGTGAGGGTATGAGTAAATGGGTGTACCTTCCGAACTCCGGCCTACACCCGTTTACCAATCTACCAAATTACGCAATTACAGGGCTTATGATTCTCTTACTACTTACTTTCGTCACTATGACACTGCCATCCAGGAGCATTACGGTGGACCCGGGCGTGCAGTACCAGACCTTCCGGGGATGGGGCACCTCCCTGGCTTGGTGGGCGCACGTGGTGGGTGGGTTTCCGGAGCCCATCCGCAGCGAGTATATGGATTGGGCCTTCGATCCGGTGAAGGGACTCGGCCTCACGGTGGTGCGCTACAACATCGGCGGAGGGGAGAACCCGCAGTACCTGGCACCGAACAAGCAGTTCATGGAGTACCGCTGCGCGGTTCCGGGCTATGAGCCGTCGCCGGGGCAGTGGGACTGGAGCGCCGACGCCAACCAGCGATGGGTGCTGCGCGAGGCCATACGGCGCGGCGCGAACCGCCTGGAGGCGTTCAGCAACTCGCCACCCTTCTGGATGACCCATAGCGGGAGTGTTACCGGCAACCAGGGCGGGGCGGATAACCTGAAGCCGGACTCCTTCGACACGTTCGCGGACTACCTCGCTACCGTGGTCAAGCACTTCCACGATGCGTGGGGGATCACGTTCCAGACGCTGGAGCCGCTGAATGAGCCGAGCGGAGGATGGTGGAGGTTTGGCGGCCGTCAGGAGGGCTGCCACTTCTCCCGCCCCAACCAGAACGTCATGGTCAGGGCTGCCGGCGAGGCGCTGGCGCGGCTGGGGCTCCGCACAACCGTATCGGCCTCGGATGAGAACACCATCGCCGACGCGGATCGGACGTTCCCGTACTATGACAGTACAGCCCTCGGCTACCTGAACCGAATCAACACACACAGCTACGGCGGAGGCGACCGGAGGCAGCTCGCGGACTACGCTCGGAACGCCGGCAAGGATCTCTGGCTCTCCGAGTATGGGGATGGCGACGCCAGCGGCCTCACCATGTCCCGCCGCATCCTGGAGGACATGAACGGGCTGCACCCCACCGCGTGGGTCTACTGGCAGGTGGTGGACAATGCCGGCGGCTGGGGTATGCTGCTCAACCCGATGAAGGACGAGACCACGACGGCGTACGTGGTGAACAAGAAGTACTGGGTGATGGCCAACTACAGCCGGTTCATCCGTCCCGGCTGCAGGCTCATCTCCATTGACGACCCGAACTCGCTAGCCGCCTACGACACCCGCTCCCGCACGCTGGTCATCGTCACCACCAACAGCGGGGATCAGGAAGCGCACGTATCATACGATCTCTCCCGCTTCTCCCGCCTGGGCGCGGAGGCTGTCGCCTACCGCACCTCGCCTTCGCAGGACCTGGCGAAGCTTGAGCCTGTTCGGCTGCGGGACAGGCGTCTGGAATCCACCCTTCCGCCGAAGTCCGTGACTACCTACGTGGTCCATGATACTTTTGCACGGCGATGACGGTGGCATACACGGAGCTGCTCCAAGAGTTTCCGGCGAGCATACCGGCCCAGACAGTGGAATAGTATTGATGCCAACCATGCTGCGGTAAGCTAGGATATAGCACGATGTCCAGTTCAGTTGAGCTGTTGGGAGTGGGTCTTTATACCATCCCGGAGGCGGCAAGGTTGCTCCGGATTCCGCCCGCCCGCTTGCGCCGCTGGGCTAGCGGGTACTGCTTCCAGGGCAGGGGAGGGCAGCACCTGTCCGCGCCGGTCATCAGCCGTGACCTGCGCGAGTGGAAGGACGAGCTGACCCTCACGTTTCTGGACCTTATCGAACTCCATCTTGTAGACTTGTTGCGCGGCGAGGGCGTTACCATGCCCACCATTCGCGCCGCAGCCCAAATGGCCGGGCAGATGCTCGGCTCCGAGCACCCGTTCGCGATGAAGGGCCTCATGACGGACGACAAGAGCATTTTCGCAGCGATCGAACCCGGCACTATCGACGGTGTGTCCCCGGGGCGCGCCGTTATGGAGCTCGACCGTGGGCAGTACGTAGTCGAATCGCTCGCTCAGCCGTTCCTACGCAACCTCGACTACGATCCCGACATTGCCGCGCGATGGTGGCCGCTGGGGCGTGAGAGGCGAATCGTGGTGGACCCGCACCGCAGCTTCGGCAGGCCCATGGATGCGGACACGGGTGTGCCGACCTCAGCGCTCTACCTCATGAAGGAAGGGGGCGAGCCGGCGGACAGAATCGCGCGCTGGTACGACGTCCCGGTAGAAACAGTAAGCCGGGCCGTCGAGTTTGAGGAGCAGTTGCAGAAGGCTGCGTGAGCTACTTCTTCGACAACAACTTCGCCCCCGCGCTAGTCAACATTCTCCGGGAGCTGGAGGTAGACGCCATCCACCTTCGAGAGCTGTTTCCCCCCAACACGCCCGACGAGCAGTGGCTCCCGGCCGTAGGTGCGGCAGCACACATCCTCATAACCTGTGACCTCAACATCAACCGCAAGTCCGCCGAGCGGGAGGCATTGCGCGGCCATCGCGTAACCGCTCTATTCTTCCAAAAGGCATTTATGAAGCGGACTACGTGGGAGAAGGCGCTCTGGCTCCTCCGGCACTGGCCCAAGCTCCACGAGCAAGCGCAGAGACTCCGACCGGGCTCCGTAATGAAGGTTACAGACCAAGGCAAACTGGAGGCGTGGGAGTGATGGAAGTCAACAGTCTTGTCAGGTGAGCGTCCAGACATCCCGGAGTTAACCCCCAATCGCGGCCGAAGTAGCCGGTGCCGGAGAAACCCCAGGACCACCCCACTTTCTCCTTCGCTGCCTACCTGAGGTATGGCTTTGCACGGTGGGCGTGCAGGCGTACGCCTGAGGTCGGAGATGGAATCGTCATAGAAACAGTTATAGGGAAGTGAACTCCACGAACTCGTTGGGGTAGTGGGAGAGGTCGATCGCCTCCAGCTCGGGGATGAGGCGGATGCTCCACTGCCGCATCGCAAGCGCGCCGAGGAGCACTTCAATCGGCTTGCCATCGTCGTCTACGCCAATGTGGTCGATGACCAGGGCGTGGGTAGAGATTGGCCGGCCCTCTATCAGTGCTTCGAGCAAAGCGCTCCTGTTCGTCTCTTGAACCGAGCCGCCGAGAGCGGTCCGGATGGGGTGCGAGGTTTCCGTCGTGGTCAGAACGGCTGCCACGTCGGGAATCACGTACGTGTTGCGGGCACCTGAGTCAAATAGAGTCCAACTCGGCCGTCCCTGAACGTCGATGTTCTGGCGTATTCGTCCCATATCTAGAACCTACTTCTCACCTCAGGTCAGAACAGCTAGCCACCCTTCATCACCGCTAACGAATGCTCGCGAGCACGCGTTCCAGGTACTCCCGGTTCGCGCGGGCATTGGCCGTGATCTCCGCCGGAGTGCCCAGCTTGCAACACTCTATCATCACCGGGCCGTGGAACCTGGCCGCATGGAGCCTGCGGAACACGGCGGCGAAGTCCACCTTTCCGGTCCCGAACTGGATCATCACGTCCTTGCCCTGGCCGCCGCAGTCCTTGGCGCAGAACCCGGTCACATACTTCATCACCGGCTCCAGTTCCGCCACCGGGTCGCCGTTGGCATAGTAGATGATGTTCCCGGCGTCGTACCAGACCCGGAAGTTGGGATGGCCCACCTTCTCCACCGTCTCCGCCAGGCCGGCGCCGGTCGACCCGATGCCACCGTGGGGCTTGACCACCACCTGCACGTGCCGCCGGGCAGCGTACGCGGCGGTGGCCCTCATCGCGCGGTAGAACGGCTCGTAATGCTCCGGCCCTTCCACCCCAAAGGTCATGGCGTACCGCAGCCCCAGCCGTGCCGCGTTGTCGATCTGTGTCTGCAGCCGGGAGATGGACTCCGCCTCCGGCCGCCTTGGATCGTAACCCAGCGACGTCATGTTGGCCGTGAGGTCGCGGGAGGCGATGCGCTGGTGGAGCTCAGTAAGGTATAGCGGGGTGGCGTCAGGTCCCGTGAACGGCTCTCCCTTCTGTCCGGTCAGCAGCCCCGTCACCCGGAAACCGGCGGCCCGCACGCCGTCCAGCGCCTCGTCAAAGGTCAAGCTGGCCCACGGCCGGTTGAAGCACCCTATCTCCCACCGAGCGCGCCGCGGCTCCAACAGCGCCGGGAAGCCGAGCAGAGCGGCCGAGCCCATTACAAATTCTCGTCGGGTCATATCAGACATAGCTTAGCATAGCGAGCGTCCCATCGGAAGGAGCGCGGTCGGCGTCTCGCGTTGCGAACTATTTTGCCCGGGTGGGTCCAGAGTGCTTGACAACGGAGAGGCGCATTCTTATAATGCCTTAATCTAGTTCGCCCTTCCTCAACTTGCTTGCCAGGCTCGTCCCTTAGCTATACGTACCCGCCGCGAGGCGGTCATGGGAGAAAAGCCATGAAAGAGGTAAGTACTCCGGTAGTCGTCGTCGTTATCGCCATCGTCGTCGTCATCGTGGCAGTCTTCGGCTGGAGGGCCGTCTCGGCGCCCGGCCCAACCGACCTTAAGCCCATCACAAAGGAGATGAAACAGAAACATGCCGAGTCCGCCGCCGAGATTCGGCAGGAACAGATGAAGCTGTTGCACCTGGGGCAGGCCAGCACCCGCTAGATGGAACCGTGAGGCGGATAGCTCAGCCGTTCGCTTGTTCACTATCATGGAGGCCAAGATGCGGAAAAAGAACAGAGCGTTTACACTGATCGAGTTGTTAGTGGTCATTGCCATCATCGCGATTCTCGCGGCGATACTTTTCCCGGTGTTTGCTCAGGCACGCGAAAAGGCGAGGGCGATCTCCTGTGTCAGCAACGAAAAGCAGGTCTCCCTGGCCGTACTTATGTATGTCCAGGACTACGACGAGACCTTCCCGGAGTACTTCTACAACTTAGTGGCCAACCCTCCTACTGACCCGCCGTTCACCCCGGGCGCCCAGGATTTCATCGTCGGATGGAACGAGGCGGTCTACCCCTACGTCAAGAGCGTTCAGCTCTTCCGGTGCCCGGATGCGCCGCGGAGCGCGACCCTCGCTAGCGGAGCGGGTGGGGAGACCTTCGGGACCGATGATACCAATCCCACCGGCGCTACGGGCTACTCCATCAATGCCCGCCTGTCCGGCGATACCGGCACCCTGGACGATGGAGCGCAGCACCCGCCGCTGGGACTCGGCGCACTCCAGTTCGCCGCTTCCACCATTCTGCTCTCCGAGTCTTCCAGCCACTGCAGCGATGGCTGCGCATCCTCGGATGAGAATGAGTGGGGATGGGAGGGCCGCCACATAGACAAGCTGTATGGCGACGGTTGGGACTACGGCGATGAGCCCAACGCCGTGTACATCAGCACGGGAAAGCCGCCGCTAACTCGCCACACCGGCGGCGGTAACTACGCCTTCTCGGATGGTCACGTGAAGTTCATCAATGGCGGCGGCGCTGGCGTCCTGGCTCTGCCGGCGACCACGGCGCAGGTCAATAACGCGGCTGCCCTGGCGCTGGGCTTCACGCATCCGGGTCAGGCCAACGACTCCAATACCGGACAGAAGCCTACCTACTGCCCGGACACAAGCTGCCGGTATAACGTGCCCACCACACCCTAGTACACAGCCCCAGGAGCGGACGGCCGCCTTATGGTCCGCCCTCGCCGGTGCTGCCCTGCCCTCTATCCGGACGGTCCCGCGCAATATGGTGGGACCGTCCTTCTTGGCTACATGACGGACGACGGGGACCGAGGACGGACGGATTCCAGGTGCGTCCTCCGCCCATTTGTAAGCGGTTCCATGACAACCCAAGAAAGCAACCAAACCATCCAACAGAAACCGGGAGTGAGCCGCATACGCATCGGTGTGCTCGTGGCAGGTTTCGTCCTGATCGCCGCCGCCTGGTCGGTCCGTCAGAGCGTTCTCGCGGCAAGAGCCCGTAGGAGCCAGTCGGCCGTCCAGGCCCAGAGGCAGGCGCTTACTGCCAAGATACAGTCGGAGACGGCGACGCTGGAGGCACGCTCGGCGGCCGCCCCGGCCGACGTCAGCCTTCACCAGGAGCTCCTGCTGCTCTATCAGCGCACCGGCCGCCCCGACAAGGCCACCGACCAGCTCACCGCCATCGTGCGGCTGCGCCCGGAGGATCCCAAAGCAACCCTGGCGCTGGCGAATGCGCGCCTGGCGCTCAAGCAGTGGCCGCAGGCGGAGAACGGGTTCCGGGAATACATCCGCCGCTGGCCCAAGGCACCGGAGGGCTGGCAGGGCCTGTCGGCAACCCTGTTCCACGAGGCCCGCTATCGCGAGGCCGCCGTAGCGGCTCGAACCGCGGTCAAGCGGAACCCCGGAAACCCCAGCAACCGGTTCATTCTCGCGGCTTCGCTCCAGGAGGATGTGCTCCAGTACCCTGAACCTGCCCTGCATGCGGACGAGTTGGAGCTGGCGAGCACGGAGTTTGAAAAACTGATACGGGTCTGGCCCAAACTGGGGGATCTCTATTTCCGGCTCGGTCGGGTCCGCATGGCGCTGAAGGATGCCGACGGAGCGGTAAGGAACCTGGAGCAGGCCCGGCTCCTTCTGCCGGACCGACCGGACGTGGCGCTCTACCTTGCGCGGGCGTACACCTCCTCCCGCAATAGTGCGGCGGCGCGCAAAGCGCTGGAAGCGGCCCTCGCCCGCCATCCCGATTCCGCCGACTTGAACGACGCGCTCGGGCAGCTCATCCAGGCCAGCGGCGAGCCGGGCGCGGACCAGAGGTCTCTGGCGCTCTTCCAGAAAGCCGTACAGCTCGATCCGCATGCCGCCCGTTTCGCCGAGCGGCTGGGCACGGCCTATCTGCGGACGAACGACCTCCAGCATGCCCGCGAGGCTTTCGAGTCGGCCGTGCGCCTCAGTCCCAACCGTGCCTTCCCGTACCAGCAGCTCTCCGCCATCTATACCCGATTGGGCGATGCAAAGCGTGCCACGGCCGCAGCACGGGAGGCGGAGATTCTGGATTCCAACGCGCAGACGTTCAAAACGCTGCAGGCCGTCGTCAAGCGGCATCCGGAGAACCTGCCGCTACGGCTGGCCCTGGCGGACCGCTATCTATACCTGGGCATGGCGGGGCCCGCGAGGGACGAATACCGTGCTCTCCTTGCCGTGGAGCCCAATAACAAGCGGGCCCAGGAGGGACTGGCGGCCGCGGAACGGCAAGGCCTCAATACCGAGACCGCTTCGGCGAACAGCCCCGCGTCCGCTGCAACACGCTAACGGAAAGGTCCCCGCGAACGGCAATGGGCCGCAATGCTCTCCTCAGCCGCCGCTTCTTCCTGGCGCAAGCGGCGGCGGGAGCCCTCTCCCTCGCCTCCTGCACCCGGCCAGGGGCGACTGAGCGGGCGGATCCGGGTTCACCCGCTCGCCCGCTCGCCCGCTCGCCCGCTCAGTCCCCCGTCCGGTTTACCGACGTGACGCTGGCATCCGGCCTCTCTCTGGTTCAGCGCCGTGGGGGATGCGGGATGTTCTACTTCGTGGAGCAGGAGGCCGCGGGGGCAGCGCTGCTGGACGCCGACGGGGATGGGCATCTGGACATCTACTTTCCGCAGCCCAAGCCGGTGGGTGTCTGCAAATCCAAGATTAAGGAGCCGTTACACCATCATCTCTACCTGAACAACGGGGACGGCACCTTTCGGCTCGCAGCGGATGCCTTCGGAGGAGTGGAGACGGACTACGGCATCGCCGCCGCTGTCGGCGACTACAACAACGACGGGCATCCGGACATCTACGTGTGTTGCTATGGAAGGAGCACCCTCTTCCGTAACCGCGGCGACGGGACGTTTGAGGACGTCACGGAGATGGCGGGAGTGGGCGTTCACGGCTACTCCACGGGCGCCGTCTGGTTCGACTACGATGGGGATGGCTATCTCGACCTCTACGTCCTCCGCTACGCCGAATGGACTGTGGAGGTCGATGTCCCTTGCCGCGGACCGGACGGCAAGCGGGACGTCTGCAACCCCATGATGTATCCTCCGGCCGCGAACGTTCTGTTCCATAACAACGGCGACGGCACTTTCACGGACGTCACGCACAGAGCCGGCGTCGGCCTTCTCAAGCAGCGCAGCCAGGGAGTGGCGGCGGCGGATTTCCTCGGGCATGGGAGACTCGATCTGTTCGTGGCCAACGACATGGGACCTAACTTCCTCCTGAAGAACAACGGGAACGGAACCTTCGAAAACGTGGCTATGCAGGAGAACGTGGCATTCGGCCTGGCGGGTCAAAACCAGGCGAACATGGGTATTGCGGTGGGAGACTACGACGACGACGGCGACCTGGACATCGTGGTCACCACCTTCTCCAATGAGCCATACACGCTCTACCGCAACGAGGGGAAGTTCTTTACCGACCAGAGCGCTTCCGCGGGCATCGCGCAGCCTACGCGCCCCTTTCTAGGCTTTGGGACCGGCTTCGTCGACGTGCGCAACCAGGGCCTCCTGGACCTCTTCTTTGCCAACGGTCACGTCTTCCATCTGGTCCACCTGGAGGACCCACGCCTGACCTACCCGCAGCGCAACCAACTGCTGCTCAACGATGGCAGCGGCCACTTCACGGAGGTGATGGATGCGCTGCCCGCCGATGACGTTCGCGTCCACCGGGGCGCCTGCTTCGGCGACATCAACAACGACGGGCGCATCGACATCCTCGTCACCGCGAACGACGACCGGCCGACCCTCCTCCGCAACGACTCGGCGCCCGCCAACTGGCTGCTCCTCAAGCTCACCGACAGGCACGGGTGCTGCACGCCCATCGGCACGCGCTGCGTGGCGACCATCAACGGCCGAAACCTGCTGCGGGTGGTGCTGGGGGGCGGGAGCTGGGGCGGCGAGAGCGACCACCGCGTCCACTTCGGACTGGGGGATGCAAAGCAGGTAGACCGCCTCGAGATCCGCTGGATGTCCGGCCACACCCAGGTCCTCACCAACCTGCCTGCCAACCAGATCCTCTCTATCCGCGAGGCGTAGCCGGAACACAGATGACCTGGTGACCTGGTGACTGGGTGCACCAGGTCACCAGGTCACCAGGTCATTTTGTCACCCTGTCATCCGCCATGGTGGTGATGCACCATGCTGGGCATGAACGCAAAGGCGCGGAGCGGCCACGGGACTGCGGCGGCATCTCCTTCCCGTACCCGGTAGAACCGGTCCATCTCCAGACCGGTTAGCTGCTGCGTCTCGCCCGTGACGGGCCAGAAAACCTCCACCTGTTCGATTGCAGTCGCCGTTCCCAGGCCGATCTCCTGCCGGAGTGGGTTCGCGCCGAAGCTGCCTCCGGTACCTACCGTCCGGTAGATGTCGCGCTGGCGGCCATCCTCCATGACCGTGACTTTGATGCGTGCGCCGATGGCGCCCCGGTTCGAGCGGACCCCTTCCAGCTTCAGTATGATCCAGTGGTTGCCGAACCCAGGGTTCTCGTATAAAACGTCATAGGCCGTATCGCCGTCGTAGATGCCGCCCATGCTCTCGAAGATATCCTGGCAGCCGTCATTATTCAGATCTCCGAACGAGATTCCGTGCCCCTTCTGGAGATGGCCGAACCCGCCGGAGGTTGTCACGTCCTGAAAGTACCGGCCCCCGGCATTTCGGAACATGCGGTTGGGAGTCAGGAAGCCAAGCTCCGGATTCCCCGTGCCCACGTAGAAGTCCAGCCAGCCATCGTTGTCCAGGTCCCCAAAGTTGATGCCCATGCCCCACATCAGCTTGTGGAGGTGCGCCTCCCGCGTCACATCCGTGAAGGTTCCGTCGCGATTGTTGCGGTACAGGCGCGGGTAGTCCGCGTTGGCCGGCAGCCCCAGATAGTCCCGCGCCACCAGCCCCACGTCCACGTTGAGGAAGCTGTAGCCTGTCACAAAAAGGTCCGGCCAGCCATCATTGTCGTAGTCGAAGAAGAAGCAAGAGAAGCTATAGGTAGGCTCCTGCACTCCGGCCTGCGCCGTAATGTCCGTGAATTTCCACGGTGCCCTGCGTGATCCATCTGCGCTGGCCGGTCCGTCGTTGCGGAACATCACATTCGGGTGGCCCTGGACCGATAGGAACAGGTCCGGTCGGCCGTCGTTGTTGAAGTCCGCGCTCACAATGCCCTTCACGAATCCCACGTAGTCCAGGCCGCAGGCCCGGGCGCATTCGGTGAACGTACCGTCTCCGTTGTTCCGGAACAGCTCGCACGGGTTGACGTCCTCCAGCCGCGACTCGTTGCCGATGAAGAGGTCGAGCCACCCGTCTCCATTGTAGTCGAACCAGACGGCGGTCTGGGTGGGATGGAACCGTAACAGTCCGGCCTGCTCCGTGACATCGGTGAAACTGCCGTCCCCGTTGTTGCGCAGCAAGGAGAGGGGCCAGTGTCCCTGACTGCCGAACCAGGCGCCGCGCAGGATGAGCACGTCGGGGTAGCCGTCGTTGTTGTAGTCGGCCTGCAGGATGTTCAGTCCGCCGGTCTGGCCGATGAGACCCGCTTCCTTGGTGCGGTCCGTGAACGTGCCGTCTCCATTATTGTGGAACAGGCGAATCTGGTGGTCGGTGCCCACGGACGAGACCATGATGTCCAGGTAGCCATCGTTATCGAAATCCTCGATGATGGTGCCTCCGGAGAGCTGGTTCAGGTCCAGTCCCAGACCCCCGGCGATATCGTGGAACCGCTTGAGCTCGTAGTCGGACCGGAAGGCGTCCGGCGGGATGAGCCACGCCTTGGGCACGTGTTCGGGGTATTCGCCCAGCGTCATATAGGCGATGTTCAACAGCCATCGGGCGTCGTAGCGCTGCGGGTCGGCCTTCAGCAGGCGCGTGAAGTAGCCGATGGCGGCGCGGGAACCTTGCTGCACCTTGTGGATCCCGCTGCCCTGGATAGGTGCGATGCAGGAATCGCTGGTGTGGTTGATCAGACAGTTCTGCTGTTCGCCCAGTCGAAGGTACGCCACGCCCAGCGTCATAAGCCGGTCCCCGGGTCCGGCCTTCCAGGCCAGGATGCCCGTCTTTCGCTCTAGCGCCAGAACGGCCTCGTACTGCCGGATTCCTTCCTCCGTCTCGCCGGCCTTCACAAGCTGCTCCGCGTACTTTGGGAGGAGAAGTGCTCTCAGGCTAGGATCCGTTTCTCCTTCCACCAGTGTCCGGAGCGCGGCGGCCTTCCTGCGGTTCTGGTAGAGCACCTCCTCAACGTTGATGCTGTCGTTCAGCAGCTCGAGCCGCTCCACCATCGGGATCCCGGGAGCATCCATGGAGAGATGGGCTGTCGCGGGCGAGGGGAACGCGGCAGGAGACAGCGAGCGCGCAACGGCGGGACGCCCCCGTCCCGAGCAGCCGCTCAGCAAGCTCAGGAGGCCCGGCGCGGCCAAAGACAGACCGCCGATCCTCAGAAGCTCCCGCCTGGTGATTCTCTCCTCTTTCATAGCTGCCGCCTGCCGCCTGACTACCGACTACTGACTACTGCCGCCTGCCCCTCCTCCACGCGAAGGATGCGGTCTGCCGCGACATCACGGATCTTCTCGCTGCGGCCGTCCGGCCACCGGATTGCGAGGCTGTCCAGCTTCCGGGTCTGCCCCAGTCCAAAGTGGACACGCGGATCGCTGGAAGAGAGATAGGACGAGGCCGGCGACACCTGGCCCACCCACTGCTCATCGCCCGCGCGGGCCCTGACCTGTGCGCCGTAAGCGAACCGATTGCCTTGCCGTGCGCGGAGATCCAGCGTGATCCAGTGGCTTGACGCTGGCGACACGTTGTGGAAGAGCCGTGGCTCCCCCTCGTAGTCGACTACCAGGAAGTCCACCCGCCCATCGTTATCAAAGTCGCCGGAAGCCAATCCTCTGCCAAGGATGGGCTCGGCCGCTTCGCCGTCCATCCGGGGGACGCGATCCACAAACTCTTTGCCGCGGAGGTTGTGGAAGATCATGAGCGGCTGCCGGAAGGAAGAGAGCGGATCGATGCTCTGGGCATTGTCGTACACGTGCCCGTTCGCGAACACGATGTCGGGCCAGCCATCATTGTCCAGATCGATCCACTTGGCGCCAAAGCCGAGAGGCTTGTATGTCGGTCCCGCGATCCCGAGCGCGTCGCTCGTCTCCTTGAACAGACCCTTGCCCTCTGCGTGATAGACCGCGTAGGATTCGTTCGAAAAGCCCGTAACCACCAGATCGAGCCTGCCGTCCCTGTCATAGTCCGCCCAGTCGGCTGCCATGGCCGCGAGCGCCTTGTCAGAGGCGTCATACGCCACGTTGCTCTGTAATGCTACGTTGCGGAAGCGCAGTCCTCCCAGGTTCCGCATGAGGTCCGCCGGCTCGCCGTCGTTCCCAATGTAGAAGTCCATTCGGCCGTCACCGTCCACGTCGGCGAAGGCCAGCACCAGGGCCTTCCCGTGTGTCGCGCGCAGTCCAGATGCCGAAGTTACGTCCACGAAACGGCCGCTGCCGGCGTTCTTCCACAGCTCGGGGAACTCTGGCCGGTACGTCCTTGGTGGACAGCCGCTCCTCACCCCCTGGATCAGCTCGCAGTACTGCGGCTCTTTTGGGCCGAAGACGACGTAGTTGAGCAGCACCAGATCGAGCCGGCCGCTGCCTGTCAGGTCCATAAACCCGGCGCTGCTGCCCCAGTGCCCACGGTTGTGTGGGTCCAGCCCAGCCTCTCTGGTGACGTCGCGGAATGACGGATGACGGATGACCGATGACCGATGCTGACCGGGGGCCGAGAGAGACGGGAGACGGAGGACGGACGACGGACGGATTCCACCCCCGATCTCCGGTCCGCTGTCCTCCTCATTCCGCAGCAGCGCCAGACTGTGGTATCCCGTTAGCAGCAGATCCAGGCGGCCATCGCCGTCGTAATCGCCCACGGCGCAGCCTCGCCAGTCCCCGGAGACACGGTTGAGGCCGGTTTCCGCCGTT
>CAYNFH010000013.1:20485-55334 GCA_964396385.1 uncultured Chthonomonadaceae bacterium
CAGATTGCGGTAGAGGATGGGGTGAGGCTCCGCCACCAGAAGGATATCCTGCAGGCCGTCGCCGTCGTAGTCGAGGAAAGCACAGCCGCGACCGAAGGCCTCCAGAATCCGGATGGGGCGACGCTGCTGCGGCCAGCGGTAGTGCAGTCCGGCGGAAGGAGCCACGTTCTCCAGTCCAATGCCGTCTACCGCACGCGAGACTTCGGGCCGTTTATTGTGTATATGGGCGTTGGATGGCGATGCCCGTGCGGCAAGCGGCGCGCGGCCACAGCCGGACCCGGCGGAGACCAGGAATGCAGCAGCCAGTATGAGCCCCACGCGCCCGGCAGGCCCCATGCGGTTGCCATCCTATCTGCGGGAAGTGCCAGAGGTGTCGTACCCTTTGGCACCACCACTCTATCACAACGAGCGTAGAACGGCAAGGCACTGGGATCAGGTTGCGTGGCGGTGAAGCCGATCCCAGGCATCATCCATGAGTCGCCGCCCGCTGCTCCTGAGGGTCTGAGCCTGTATCCGCACCCAGGCGAACCGTGCCCGGAACTGAGGACTAGCGCAGCGGACACTCGAGTTGTCTCGTACGTAGGTGGTCCAGTGAGCTTTGTAAGGCTCCTCGCCCTGAAGGAAGTCCAGTTCTTGCGCGCCCTCCTCTATGCACTGTTCCACAACGTGGGCCCACAAGAGTCTGCCAACGCTGAAGCTCGCCCATTGCTCATCGAACCCCGTCGAGTAGCCGCAGACCCGCCCGCCAGCTCGGAAGCAGTAGTGAACGGCGACGATGGTGTTGCCTACCCGCAGGTAGTACATCCGCAGGGCGTTCAGTGCCAACAGCCTTCCTGTTGCGAGACGATGAAACTCTGTAAACCTATCGCTGGCAAAAACTCCTGCCTGTCCCCGGCGCGTCCAGCGAGCCTGGTGCATTCGGATGAGCGAATCATAGGTCTCGCGGAGCGCTTCCGGAGTTTCTACAAGGCCGAAGCGCACGTTCGGGAAGTCACGCTCAAGCTTGCGGAGGTCCGAGCGGAGTTGCGCTCGCATCCTGGGTCTGCGGCTCTGAAGATAGGCATCATATGTCGTGGGAAGAACAGCGTATGGGCAGCAGACAGAGACCTCGTTCCGTACCCAGAATCCGTAAGAGCGCGAAAGCCGTGCAACGGCTTTGCAGAGCGCGGAGTTGGTCGCGAGTCCATCGAGACTCAGCAGGTCCCACGCGTCGCTTTGACGCCAGAGGTAATCGAGCGTCTCACCGGCGAAGGCGCGCCGCTCTTCCGGCCGGGCAACAAGGTCCAGGTGGTTTGGAACTACTTCGCCCTGCCCCAAAAACCCCAGCGTCCGTACGCCATTCGGTCGGTTCTCCAGGTAGAGTGGCGCTATGCCACGGAGCCGCCCCTCCATTCTATCGGCAAGTACCCACAGCTCATGTTCCTGGCCGTAGATCTGCCACCACGCGCTTATCCAGGCGTGCGATAAGAACGCGTTGTCGAGCTCTGTTCGGGAGACAAGCGAGTTCCAATCCCGCTCCAGTTCGTATAAACCGTTCGTCGTACTGATCCGCTCAATCATCCTACACCCTACTGCGATTGAACAGTTATCGATAGGGCAACCTGAGTGTTTCCATTTTACTGCTGGTGGAAACTGCTGAACCAGCCCTCCAAGAGGTGGGTGAACTCATCCACCGGCCAGTCCCGGACCAGGTAGCGGGGGATCTGGAAGGGAGAGGTACGAGGCGTCACCCACTCCGGGAAGTTGGAGCAGGCGCATAAGAAGCCGGACTGTTGTGCGAGCACTACGGTCTCCGGCGTGTAGTCCTCCCGGCCTCCAAAGGGATAGGAGAAGCTCTCTACGGGCCGCTCGAGGATCTCCTCCAGCATAAGCTTGCTTCCACACAGCTCCCGCTGCTGCTCGGCGGCATCCTGGTGGGATAGCACGGAGTGCGTCATCGTGTGCGCGCCGACCTCCACCAGCCCATCGTCCGCAAGCTCTCGCAGCTCCTGGGCGGTCATGCAGCGGTGCGACGGCCGGACCTCTCGCTCCACGCCCGCCCACCGGCTCACCTCGTCCAGCACGGCCTGGCGGTCTTCATAGCTCAGGTTTCGGATCAGCGGCGCCAGCTCCCGGTAGGCCTTCCGCCGCGGCGTGAGGCACTCATCTATCGTCACGTTCCAACGGCAGCCGGTTGGCACTTGAGAGTCGTGAGTCGTGAGTCGTGAGTCGTGAGACCGGAACCCGGCCTTGCCCGCTGCGCCACCATCCGTGCCTGCTTGAACGCCCTCCGCCGACGTGTCCCAACGGTACTCCCGTCCATGCAGGACGAGCGAGAGCGTGTCCGGCAGGCGAGGGGTTTCCAGCAGCAGCCGCTCCAGCTCGTCCCACCAGAACTCCCGCCGTCCCTGTATCCCGGAGGTGCAGACAAATACCGTCGCAGGTATCCCGTATCGCTTCAGGATCGGCTTGGCGTTGTGCAGGTTGTCCGCATAGCCATCGTCAAACGTCACGACAACCGCGTTGCGCGGTACGCGCTCTTCCCGCAAACAGTGGGTAAGCTCCCGCAGGCTTACCACACGGTACCGGGACCGCAGCAGATCCATCTGCGCCGCGAACCGCTCCGGAGTGACGGCCAGCCACTGCGCGTCAGACTCCAGCTCAGCCACCCGGTGGTACAGCAGCACAATGGCGTGAGGCGCACACGCCCGAACCCACCGGCGGACTCCTCTGGCAAGCGAGCGGAGCACGGGTTCGGGACGGAGTGGTGGAGTGAAGGAGTAATGGAGTGGTGTCCCGGATCCGGAATCCAGACCCATTACTCCATTACTCCACCGCTCCATCGCTCCAGCAGTCATGCGGCTACCGCCTCCAGTCTCTCCGTTCGCCACTGGAAGTTCACCAGCACGGAGCCTACGTCGGTTCCTAAGAACGCGTATAGCGGTGAGCCCGTTTCCTCCACGCGGAAAGCGACCCGGTGGTCGATGTAGTCGTACATCTTCACGTTCGGGATGTGGAGTCCCGCGGTGATGGTATAGGTGCCGGGGGCCAAAAACATGCCGGGGATGCGCACATCGGACCGGTACACTCCCGGCTCGCTCACGTGGCCTTCGGAGATAGAGCGCGGACAGTAGAACACCTTCTGGCCGTGCTGGTTCCAGACCGTGAAGGAGACCTCCAGTCCATCGATTGCGTCGTGGGCGGTGTACTCCAGACGGATGATGAACGGAAAGTCCACCTGCAGCGCGTTGGTCGGCTCTTCGTGCTCGTCCAGAATGCACATTGCGGTGAAGTAGGCGCTGCTGTCCTTCGGCTCGAAGGACACCGCGCCGCAAGTCTCCGCATAGTAAGAGAGGTATTCCGGCACAATCTCCCTGGATGGCCCTATGCGCGCTACGTGTCCCTCCGCCAGCCAGATGGAGGTCGGGCAGAGTGCCGTGACCGCGCCCATATTGTGGCTTACCAGGAGCACCGTGCGGCCTTCGCGGGCCACGTCGCCCATCTTCCCGAGGCACTTCTTCTGGAAGCCCACGTCGCCCACGGCCAGCACCTCGTCCACCACCAGGATCTCCGGCTCCAGGTGGGCGGCCACCGCGAACGCCAGCCGAACGTACATGCCGCTGCTGTACCGCTTCACCGGCGTGTCCAGGAATCGCTCTATCTCCGCAAAATCCACGATTTCGTCGAACTTGCGCTGGATCTCCCGCCTCCGCATCCCGAGGATAGCGCCGTTCAGGAAGATGTTCTCCCGGCCCGTCAGCTCCGGATGGAAGCCGGTGCCCACCTCCAGCAGACTGCCTACCCGCCCGTACAGGTCTACTTCTCCGTGCGTTGGCTCTGTGATACGGCTCAGCACCTTGAGCAGCGTGCTCTTGCCCGCCCCGTTCCGTCCGATGATGCCTACCACGTCGCCTTGCCGCACGTCGAACGACACGTCCTGCAGCGCCCAGAAGGTCTCCCTCTGCGGCCGGAGCAGGGGGTGCCGCGCGCAGTGCATAATGACCTCGCCCAGGCTGGTGTGCCGCTCCTGGTTGTGCGCGATGGTGTAGGACTTGGAGAGTCCCCGCACGGAGATCGCCACTTCGCTAGATGACATCGGCGAACCTCCGCTCCATGCGCTTGAAGGAGAGCGCCCCCAGGAAGAAAACCACCAGGCTCACGGCGCAACCGTACAGCACCGGGCCCCATGCCATGGCTCCTCCTCCCAAGAGCGACCAGCGCATTGCCTCCAGGAGCCCGGCCAGGGGATTGAGCATGTAGAATCCGCGCAGATGGTGCGGCACCGCGGAGATGGCGTACGCTACCGGGCTGGCATACAGCAGGAACTGGATGAGGACGGGCATCACGTAGGTAACATCTCGGTAGGTGACCATCAGCGCGGAGGCGTACATGCCCAGCCCCAGCGCCAGGAGGAGCAGCATGGTCAGCCAGATAGGCAGCAGGATGATGCTCAGGCCCGGCGCAACGTGATAAGCAGCCATCAGGACCGCCATCATCGCCAGAGCCACTCCAAAGTCAATGAGTGTGGCCAGAACGGTGGAGAGTGGAAGCGTGAGCCGGGGGAAGTAGACCTTGGAGAGCAGCGGGCTGTTGCCCACCAGGCAGGCGCTGGCGCGCTGGAGCGTGCTGCTGAAGGCGTTCCAGCCCAGCAATCCGGCGTACGAGAACACGAAGTAGGGGATGCCGTTACTCGGCAGCCTGGCGACCTTGCCGAAGACAAACGAGAAGATTCCCGCCGCCAGCAGCGGCTGGAGGATGACCCAGATGGCTCCCAGGGCCGTCTGCCGGTATCGCAGCTTTACGTCGCGCAGCGCGAGGGTATGGAAAAGGTCCCGAAACTGCCAGAGCTCTCGAACATTAATCGCCTGCCAGCCCCGGCTGGGACGAATGGTCAGGTACGGCCGGCGGGCGATGTGTGCTGCTTCCGATGACTGCATAGCTACTCCATTTTCAATATTCGATTTTCAGTTTTCAGTTGGGTAGCCGACAAATCGAAAATGGAAAATTGAAAATCACTTCTTAGTGCTTCACAATGCGAATGGCGTAATGAACGGGTCTCCGAACATGGTGAACTCATCATTACAATACTTGCGGGAGAACTGTCTGATCGCTCCAATTGCGTCCCGATAGGAATCCACCGCGTCCGGGCAGGCCACGCGCGCCGGAAGCGGATATGGGTCAAACGCGGCAAGCCGGGGCTTCAGCGCGTCCCGCAGCAGCAGAACGGAGTCCAGGTATAACGTCGGCAGCTCGATCGGGTCCGGCCGGCGGAGCCTCCGCAGCACCTGCCCAGCGCGTGCCGGCCAGGATAAAGAGCACTCCTTTCGACTGGACTTGAACCGAACGGCGTCACCTCCGCCAATCTCTACCTGGAGGCAGCTCATACGCGGAATGGGGTTGATGTAGCAGCTCCACCAGGCCTGGAGCTTCCAATCCGCGTCCTGCCACCGGAGCATGGCCTCCTGGAGCGCCCGGCAGGCCACCCCGGCTCGTGCCGGCCCATGCATTTCCATCACGGCCGCGCGGGTCTGCTGCCTCCACTGGCGGGCTTCCTGTTGCGCCGAGTGGTCGTCCATCACGCGGTAGTTGCAGGCGATGCTCTGGGCCACGTTACTGAGGATGAGCAGCAGCTTGCGCAGCTCCTGACGTCCGCCGGACAGGCCCATGAGAAGCCGCCAGAAGTAGCTATTCCATACGGCGGTGTGAATGGCCGTTTGGCAAGTCCGGTCGCGGGACAGGGGACCGAGCGCCGATTCTTCTCCCCAGTGCAGCACCACGCCGTCAAACGAGTGCAGCACGGCGGCGTGTTCCACCAGGGAGACGGGGATAATGGCCGCCGGGTGCCACAGAATGTAGGGTCCGTGCGGGATCTCTTCCGTTGTCCTCCTGGACCGGTCCCGCGCCTCCAGGTACTGTTCGTCGTCCACGATCACGAGCAGGTCGAGGTCGGACACTCCGGGCGTGTTTACAGAGCCAAACTGCCCTACCGCCCGCACGCCTTCCACCATCCTCATGGCCGTGACGTACAACTCCACGGCGAGGGCGTAGTGGGAATCTTCCAGCGGCTTCAGATCGTCCACTACGTTCGCCGGGGAAGGCGCCAGCCGCCGCCCCACCTCCAATCCGTCGTCCAGCCGGTGGCTCATAGGGTGCCAGCCCGAAATTCTAAAGTTGAAAACCGAATACAGGACATCACTCTCCCATTGCCTCCCCACACTCGTCGGTCAATCTCAGTACTGCTTTTCCTACCTTCTCGGAGTAGCCCGGCAGAGCCGACACGTCCACCCGCGGAGAGCTGCGCCGTGATCGCGTCTCCAAGGCATCGCGCCGGAAGGGCGACACACGGTAGAGCGCCCGCGTCCGCCGGATCCAGCCTGGATGAACGGCGCCCCACTCCTGCCGGATGCACGTGGCCCACCGAATGGCAGGCAGGGCCTCCTCCGAGAACAGCTCCTCGCACCGGCGGATGGCCGTGAGCTTGTCCACCATCCGGCCCCGGCTCTGAAAGGTCAGTGCCGGCAGCAGTGAGATGCCGGAGATCAGGTCTTTCAGTCCGAACAGGTTGAGCTCCCCCGCCATGAGCGCGAGCGTCTCGCGCCGCACCTCCTGCAGGATGCCCCACATCACCCGCGTGAAGCCGGCCCCATCGGTTCGTGCCCTTGCACGGAGCTCGCGCGGCCCGCAGATCTGGACCGCGCCCTCCAGAACCACGAGCGGCATCACACTCTCGTCGAGGCACCGGAGATCCAGATCTGTAACCACCCAGTGGCCATGGTGCTGGAGCGGGTCCAGCACCTCCATCTGCCTTGCCACCCCCTCCAACCGGCGTGCGGCCGCGGCAAATCGCGTGTAGGAGCTCCAGGCGTCCGCATGGACTACCACCAGGTCGTCCAAGTCGGAGAATGGCGTCCGGTCTCCGCTCGCCGTGCTGCCGTGGACGTAGACGGAGACGTCCTGATCCAGCGGCGCCAGCGCCCGCCGCATCGCGCTGACGGCGGGATGCCCTTCGCCTGGGGCGTGCTCAGGCGCTATGGCGCTTCGTGGCTCCGTTGCCAACTCCGCGGGAGGAGGTCCCAGGAGCTCCTCGCCCTCGCGCAGCGCCTGGTAGAGGGCTCCCAGATCCCTGGCGCCGTCCATCCGCTCGGCCACCCCGCGCGTATAGCGCCCCTCCGGCTTGTTTCCTATCGGCGCGCGCCACAGTCTCTGAGCGGGCCAGAGATAGCGGTAAACCCAACTGGAGGGCCATCTCCGGCTCAGCGGCGACTCGCCGTTGACGGCCGCGCTCACGAGGCGGTTCAGAAGCGCCTGAGCGCGGAGCCAATCCCTGGCCTCGGGCCCGTAATCCTCCTCCGCCCGCTGAATGGTCTGCAGGACGCGCCGCTCGTCTGGGAGCAGGAGGTACCCGTCAGACTCGATATAGGCGCGCGGATGGGATAGAGTAGTTGTCATCTGGGCGGATGGCCGCGATCGCGCGGAGCTGCACATATCCGGCTCCGGACGTGCGGCGTGCACGGATTCCAGGGTGCAAAAGCCGTGCCTACTCCTTAACTGGCCGATAATCTGTTAAGTCCGCCGGCAGGCCCGGCCCGCTCTGTGCAGGAAGGACGGAGGACGGGAGACGGAGGACGGTCGGAAAGAGCCTGACGGGGGACGGAGGACGAGAGACGGACGGAATCCGTCGGTCGCCCGTCCTCCGTCCCCGGTTACTTACGCTATGCGCATTACTCAGATAAGCACACAGGACTCGGGCGGCGGAGCGGAGCGGGTGGCCTGGAGCCTCTTTCAGGAGTACCGCGAGCAGGGCCATGAGTCGCGGATGGTGGTCGGGCGTAAGCTCTCCTCCGATCCGGACGTGCACCCGCTGCCGGAGGAGTGCCCGCGCGGAGCGTGGTCGCGGGGCCTGCACAGACTGGAGCGAAGGGCGCGCGCTTTGCATGGCCGGGTGCCCGGTGCGGGGCGGGCAGCCGGCCTCCTGCACGAGTGGTCCAACGCGCGCCGTGGCATGGACCACCTGCTGGGCCGCGAGGACTTCCACTTTCCGGCAAGCCACGCGCTGCTAGAGGCGGCGCGAGAGGGCGGCATCCTCCACGCCCATAACCTGCATGGCGGCTACTTCGACCTGCGTTTGCTGCCCGCCCTCAGCGCCGCCGCTCCGCTACTGCTCACCCTGCACGACGCCTGGCTCCTGAGCGGCCACTGCGCCCACTCTTTCGGCTGTGAGCGCTGGAAGACCGGCTGCGGCCGATGCCCGGATCTTGCCATCGAGCCGGCCATCCGGAGGGACGCGACCGCCGCCAACTGGACCAGGAAGCGGGACATTTACGCACGGAGCCGCCTGTACGTGGCGACGCCCTGCCGCTGGCTCCTGGAGAAGGTGGAGCAGTCGATGCTCGCCCCGGCCGTGGTAGAGGAGCGCGTGATACCCAACGGTGTGGATCTCTCCATCTTCCATCCCGCGCCGCGTGAAGAGGCCCGCGCCGCCCTGGGCTTACCCGCGGAAGGGCACATCCTGCTCTTCGCCGCCAACGGCATCCGCCGGAACATGTGGAAGGACTACGCGACTCTCCGGGGGGCGGTAGAGCGGTTGGCGGATAATGGGGAGGATATCCTCTTCCTGGCGCTGGGGGAGGACGCGCCGGCGGAGCGGATCGGCCGGGCGGAGATCCGCTTCATCCCGCATCAGCCGGATACGGCGTTGGTGGCCCGCTACTACCAGGCTGCGGACCTCTACCTCCACGCGGCCCGAGCGGATACGTTTCCCACCACCGTCCTGGAGGCCCTCGCCTGCGGCACGCCGGTGGTGGCGACGGCCGTGGGCGGAATTCCGGAACAGGTGGTGGGGCTGACGGAGGACGGAGGATGGAGGACGGACGGAAACTGCGTGACGGAGGACGGAAGACGGAGGACGGACGGAATCGGGGACGGAGCGTGCGAGACCGCTGCTGGGCCGGATCGCGCCACAGGAATCTTGACTCCCGCTGGCGACCCCCACGCAATGGCTTCGGCGGCTGGCCACCTGCTAGCCGACGGCCGGCTCCGCGCTCGCCTGGCCGACAATGCCCACATTGACGCCCGCGCCCGCTTCGATCTGGACCGGCAGGTCGAGGAGTATCTGGCATGGTACCGCCAGATACTCGACGGATGACGGAAGACGGAGGACGACGGATCAGGGCACCCTGACCGCGCTTCCCTCTTCGGCGCGAGCAAAGAGCTTACTGGAAGGAGACCCAGGCAATCCTCGCGAACTCAGCCATGACTTCGTAATCAGCTATAGGATACGTTCATGGCCGAGACCGGTTGGCGGTGGGAACGCGGCAAAGTTGACGTGACGAGGGAGCACATGGAGATTGCGTATGGAGACGTTCGGGCCGTGAAGCCAGACACATTCGTGCCCATTGCTGTGGTCGCTCCGCCTGAAGCAGGCAAGTTCGCGGTCCAATTCAAGGTTGATTCGGAAGACGACACGCGCCACATGGTCGAGGCGGTTCGGAGAGAACTGGACTTCTACCTTGCCGAGAAGGGAGAGGAGGACCCGTGGGCGTATGCAAAGTACCAGTGCTCTACGGCCTCTAACGTCTACTCCAACGTGCACTGGACCTATTTGCCAAACGGGCGCAATCCCGTGTGAGGCGCCGTACGGGTACCCGACAGGCATGGCAGGCAGTTCCCCGATTCCTTCTTGTTTCCGCACGGCCCAAGGAGCCAGCGATGACGCCAGAGTGTGGTCTACAACCACTTCACCACCATCGGCAAGCCGTTCCAGGAGAAAAAGCTGTTCCAATATCGCTTCCACGAACCCTTGTGGGACAACATTGCCAACTTCCTTGACAGCATGAGGGCATTGCCACTGTGGGCAAACAGAGAGCTCTCGGCATCTGTTTTCGGGGGAAAGCAGAATTACGACTTCTGGCACCGGGTATTCGAAACCGGCAAGACGCCGCAGGGGCAGCAGGTATTGGTTGAAGGCATCAATCTCATCAAGATGATCCAGGGCCCTACGCAGTAGGAGCTATCCGTCCGTCCCCCGTCATCCGTCTTCCGTCCATGCCGGAGGCTGCCCCTATGCCCTTCAAGTTCGAGAAACTGGAAGTCTGGACGCTCTCACTGGAGTATCTGGACCGAATCTATGCCATCGCGGAGAAGTTGCCTGCATCCGAGAACTTCAACCTGAGGTCTCAGATTACCCGCGCGGCGACGTCGATTAGCCTCGCAATCGCAGAAGGCTCTACGGGGCAGACCGACACTGAACAGGCGCGCTTTCTGGGAATCGCTATCCGATCGGCCATGGAAACAGTCGCTTGTCTCCACATCATCCGCAGACGCAAGCTCGGCGTCGACCCAGAGGCTCTGAGCACCGCATACGTCCAAGCCCAGTTCCTCGTCGGCAAGCTGAGCGCGATGCGGCGCACGCTCGACCCAGACAAGAAGTACGTCCGCGAAGAAGCGGCCACGTATGAGACGGAAGACGGGTGACGATGGACGGACGGAGGGAACTCGATGGCTGACGGACGGCCGACGACCGACTGACTCCGTCCGTCCCCGGTCTTCCGTCCTCCGTCATGTCTTCTCCGTCCGTCCTCCGTCCTCCGTCCCCCGTCGAGGATCCACGTGAAGGGTTTTCTCGTTCTGGTAAAGCACGGTACCGGAGGGGGCGCCGCGGGGGCGGCGGACGTACCGCTTGAGAGTGTAGTCCACGGGGACAATCTTGGCGTGCTTCGAGGGGCTGTGCTGAGCGGCCAGGACGGCGGCCCGCTCCAGCACGGAGCGGGGCACCGCGCCGGGGTTGTTCCGTGTGCGGATCACCACGTGGGCGCTGGCGGCGGCGCGCACGTGAAACCAGAGGTCATTAGGTGCCGCGACTCGCCCCGTCAGGAAGTCGTTGGCCTCGCTGTTCTCGCCCAGGTAGATCTCCCACCCTTCCGGCGTGGTGAAGACCCGGATCTTCTTCCCGCGGAAGTCCCGCCCCCACTTCTTCGGCTCTTCCGGCGCTTCCGCTTCGCCGCGGATAAGGCCCTCCGTCGATAGCTCCACCTTCAGCTTCCGCAGCTCCTCTACACTGCCGGTCGCTTCCGCCCGTCTCCTGGCCTCACGGAGCGCCTGCAGGTCCTCCTCCGCTTCGGCAAGCTGCTCCTGCTGGATGCGCACGCCATCGCGAACCTTGCGGTAGCGCCGGAAGTACACCTCCGCATTCTCCTGCGGCGACTTCAGCGGGTCCAGTGGTATGACCCGCTCCGGCGCGCCGGGCTCATATACGTCCTCCACCACCACCGAGTCCGCCTCCGGCTGGATCCGGTGCAGGTTGGCCAGGAGCAGCTCTCCCGTCTTGCGATGCTCCTCCGCGCGGCCCGCCTCCTCCAGCGAGCGGCGCAGCGACTCCCGTTTCGTTTCGCGCGACTTCATGGCCCGGTCGATGGTCGTGAGCAGATCGTGCTGCGCCGCGTCCAGCGCCGCGCGCGGCAGAGCGACGCTGTAGTAGTGGTCTAGCGCGGTATTGAGCGAGTCCCGCGCGTGCTGCGCTTCGGGGGGGAACTGCACCGTGGGGAACGGATAGGCGCCTACAGGCTGCGCCCGATCATCCCGGATGAGCACCGGCATCCACTCTCCAGCCTTGGCCGCTCCGAATATCTCCTCCCACGCCTCTACCATGAGGGGTGACGGGTGACGGTGTACCGATCCGTAATCCGTCCGTCCTCCGTCACCCGTCACCCGTCCAAGGGCTTGCGCCCTTGCAGCAAGCTCCGCCGCGAGGAAAGGCGAGAGTCCCGCGTACTGCCGCATGAGTCGTGCCGCCCCTGCCTCCAGGTCGTCGGACCAGCGGGACCCCACCTCCCGCAGCTCCTCTTGGGTCGCGGCGAACGGGTCCCGCAGCCCCTCCTGGGCAGGCGGGGCAATGTAGGGCTGTCCGGGCAGGACCTCCCGGAAGCGGCTCATGCGCCGCGTGATCCGTTTAGCGGCGTCCAGAATGGCCCCGGACTCCGCCACCAGGATCAGGTTGCTGTGCTTGCCCATCAGCTCGGCAACCAGGGTATGCCAGGTCCCACCCGGTCCCTCTACCGTAATGTCCAGGATCCGGTCGAAGCCACGCTGACGGACCTCCCGCACGAACCCGTTTTCCAGGTACTTGCGGCAGAGCATGCAGAACGCGGGCGGAGCCGGGGGATTGGGTCGCTTGACGGAGGTGAGGTGTGCGCGCGCGTACCGGGCATCGCAGGAGAGCGTCAGGAGGTGGTTCGCGCCGCCCGAGCGCACTGTGAGCACCAGGTCCGCCTGCGCCGGCTGCGCCACGTGCTGCACCTGCCCGCCCACGATCCTGCGCGCTATCTCTTGCGACGCGCAGCGGAGGGTGAGGCTATCGTAGGGGACCCTGGGCTGAACGGGTGAGGGGGTGAGGGGGTGAGGGGGTGACATGATCGAGTTCCTACCGAATCGTCCTGGCCATACGTTAGGGCAGGTAGCAAAGATGATCGTGCGGAGGATCTTTCACCCCCTCACCCCCTCAAGCCCTCGTTGCGCCTTCTGCTTCAACGCGGAGTCGCCGGGCAGCTCAAGGAGGGCGCGGTAACGGCCGGCGGCCTCTGCTTTGTGTCCTTCCGCGGCGAGGTGGTCCCCCTCTTCCAGGAACGCGGGTGCAGCTTCTGCCCAGGGGAGAGATTCTACCGTGTGGCGCACCTTTTGGACTTCCTCCTCATTGAGGCTGGTTCCAGTAGTGCCGGATGCCATGAGGTTGGTCCAGGCCTGCCGGTGGCGCAGGCCCATGGCGTGCCCGAGTTCATGGGCGGTCACGCGTGGCAGCGGCTGGTCTATTCCTCCGGGCACGCTGCGCAGGACCGCGGACTGCTGCACGAAGATACCATCCTGGTCTATGTAGATGCCGTTCACCGGCATGGCCGCCAGGTAGTAGACGTGGAACATGGCCGGGTTCCGAGTGCTGAATGGACGAAGAGCCAGGAGAGAGTCGAGCGGGAAGAGGGTCTCGGCGCTGTGGCCGCTCAGAGTGGCGGGACTCTCCGAGCGCACGGACTCCACCCAGAGGTGAATTCCGGCCGCATGCCAGATCTCATTGACCTTGCGGTAGATGCGCGCGATGTCACTATGGGTGAGGGTCACCCCAACGGAGGGCGCAGCCGGGGCTCGCAGCAGATGTACCCTCACCGGAACAAACAGGAACTGTTCCGCCGCTCGCGGGACGTCGGTATTCCTGCGCTCTCCCGCCCGCTGCTGGGCCAAAGCGGCGGCCAGCAGTACCGCCGCGATCACTGCAAGGTCAGTAAGTCTTCGCATGGACCTGTGTGGGAGTGTGGGCGTGTGGAAGTATGGGTGTAATGGAGATTTTGAACCACTCCCATACTCCCAAACCCCCACACTCCCACACTCAGTGCACCCCTGCCTCCGCCTTCTCCACGGCTGCGCTGTCCGGGGAGGCGGCGCGCAGGTGCTTGGCGGCCTCCTCGGGGCCGGTCACGTTGATGAAGATGCCCGTGCCCATCTCAAACCCGGCCGCAATGGTCAGGCGGGGCATGATGGCCATGTGCCAGTGGAAGTCCCGCTCACGGTCCTGGTTGATGGGGGCTGTGTGCAGCGTGAAGTTGTACGGGGGGTTGTTGAGGCACGAGGCGATGCGCCGCAAACACTCCTGCAGTACCTCCGTGAACTGGTTGACGGTAGGGCGGTCCTCGTCCGCGAGGGATGCGGAGTGCCTGCGCGGCAGAATCCGCACCTCAAAGGGGTACTTGGCGGCATAGGGGCAGACGGCCACAAAGCCATCGTTCATGCAGACGATGCGCTCCCCAAACGCTATCTCCTGCTTGAGCATGTCGCAGTAGATGCACCGCTCATGGTACTCGTAGTAGCGCGCCGCGCCCTCTATCTGGGCCTGCACGTTGCTGGGCACCATGGGGAGCGCCATGAGCTGGCAGTGCGGATGCTCCAGAGAGGCGCCGGCTACCTTGCCGTGGTTCCGGAACAGCAGGATGTACTTGAACCGCCGATCCCGCACCAGGTCCAGGTGCCGCTCACGGTAGGCCCAGATCACGTCCTGCGCATGCTGGGGAGGCAGGGTGCCGATGGAAAGGTCATGCTCGGCGCACTCGATGATCACCTCGTGGGCGCCGATGCCGTTCATCAGGTCGTACATGCCGTAGCCGGTGCGGTCGAGCTCGCCCTCCACGCCCAGCGCGGGGAACTTGTTGGGCACCACGCGAACCCACCAGCCCGGGGTGTTGGGGCCGGTACCTTCCGAGCGGTAGGCCAGGATCTCCGGCGGCGTCATCAGCTCGTTGCCGGGGCAGAATGGGCAGTTGGGGCTGAATGCGGGCTTGTTGGCGAGGTCTTCGCTCGGCTTGAAGTCCGTGGGGCGGCGGCTGCGCTCCGACGCTATGATAACCCACTCGCGCGTCACCGGATCCTTCCGGAGCTGCGGCATGGTGATGACTCCTGTGGTGAGAGTATGGGAGTATGGGAGTATGGGAGTATGGGAGAGGCCGGACACCGGCTACTTCCACACTGCCACGCCCCTACGCCCATTCCGCAGTCTACAGTCTGCCTGCTTCGGCTGTCAAGACAACGGGCAGGCGGAAGGAATGCGCCTGCCCGAGATGGAATAGCCTCTACGATATGTTGGCTGCCGGCGCGAAGCAGGTCTTGCATCGCGTCGCGCCGAGAGACGCCGCCGCAACCTGCGACAGCCCGGCGGACGTTTCCGGCGAACAAAGACGACAGGCAGCCAATAGCGGTTCCCGATAAGGCTAGATGCGTCCGCAGTGCAGCCCTTCCGCCAACTGCCGCCGGCGCCTCTTCCGGAGGACGAATATGTCGACCGTATTTCTCCGGCAAGGCTGTCGCACGCCCAGAGTCCTGCGCGCTCTCTTCGCGCGCAACGGAGGGTGGGCATGAACCAGCCGGAGCGCTGCCCGCATTTCCAAACCCGCATCGAAAAGCTGCCCTACGAGCTCACCATCGCTCTGCTGCCGGTGCGCCGCTGCCTCCTGGCGGAGCGCATGGTAGCCCTCATCCGCCCCAAACCGGATTCCCAGGAGGTGGTACGCACTCTTGTCGTGGACCCGGGCGAAGAGGTGCCCCACTGCCTGTACGGTCCCGATCTAGACGTGATTGAGCACAGCAAGTGTACGCGCGCCCGTTGTGAGGAGAGCTGCTCTCCCGCCTACGTAGAGATATTGAGCGGCTTCAAGGTAGAGGACGCCCTCGATCCGGACTGTCAGGAGGCCGTTCCGTCACCGGACCCCGCTCAGACACCGAGCAGCTAGTGTGGGAGCGATGGAGTGGTGGAGTACTGGGGCCGGAGTCCGGATCCGATACATCACTCCAATACTCCAGTGTTCATCCCTTGCTCATTCAGGAACAACACCTCTGCCTGTCGCGTCATATCCCGCGTAGACCTGGGCTCGCGGCCTGAGGCCGATCAGTACGCGCACGTCTGGAGGTAACTGGTCCATGACGGATATCGGCGTAGCTCCGCCGATGTGGTTGGCGCCCGACAAAGCGGACGATGAGAAGCCCGGCGGCTCTACGGGACCGGGCCGGGATAACCGCGATACCCGTGGCGACAACCGCTGCGGTCACTTTTCCGTCTCCGTTGCTACCCTCTCCGTACCCGGTGTATTCGTTCCCATGCAGGTCCCCATCTATCGCTGCGCGCTCGCGGAGCTGATGATCCAGCGGCTGCGTGATTCGGACGAGGGACGCAGGCTGGCGGACAGTCTGGAGGCCGCTCCCCTGGATGGTTTCCCCCGCCTGGTTGGCGGCCCGGACCTGGAGGCCATCACCACTACCACCTGTACTGTGGACCGCTGCCGCCGGAGTTGCCAGCACGGCTTCACCCAGATCCTCGCGGACATCGGCGTAGACGCCAGCCTACCGGAGGACTGAGGGGGTGAAAGGGTGACTGGAGCCCGCAAACTGGAAGCTTCTCCGCTCTACCGGGACCGTGAGTTCAGAGCGCTTATCCCGGAGCGCGAAATCTCAGCCTTTCATCCCTTCATCCGAGTAGGGCGGCGAGCGCCTCCTCTTGCGCGGACTTGAACTGCTCGTTGTACAGGTTCTGGTAGACCCCCGCACGGGCTACCAGCTCGCTGTGCGTGCCGATGTCCACGATGCGGCCGCGGTCCATCACTACAATTCGGTCCGCGTTCATGATGGTGGAGAGCCGGTGCGCTATCACGAAGTTGGTCCGGCCCTTCATCAACTTCTCCAGGGCTTCCTGCACGTTCGCCTCGGTCTTTGAGTCCAGCGCGGAGGTGGCGTCGTCCAGGATAAGAATGCGCGGGTCCGTGAGGGTGGCGCGGGCGATGGCCAGCCGCTGCTTCTGCCCCACGGAGAGCTTTACTCCGTCTTCGCCTATCTTGGTGTCGTACCCCTCCGGCAGCGACATGACGAAGTCGTGGAGATCCGCGTTCTTGGCCGCCTGTACGATCTGCTCGTCCGTAGCATCCTGCCGCCCGTACCGTATGTTCTCCCGAATGGTTACCGAGAACAGAAGCGACTCCTGGCTCACGTATCCGATCTGCCGACGCACGGACTCCAGCCGGATCTGGCGGATGTCATGGCCGTCGATCAGGATCGTGCCATCCGTGGCGTCGTAGAACCGCGCGATGAGATTCACCAGCGTGGTCTTGCCGGCGCCGGACGGACCCACAATAGCGACCACCTCGCCCGGCCGCACGGACAGGTTAACATCCCACAGCACCGGCTGCAGCTTGTCGTACCCAAAGGTAACTCCCCGGAACTCCACGGAGCCTTTCACGTCCCGTAGCGTAACAGCACCGGGCGCATCGACTATCTCCGGCCGCGTATCCAGTGTCTCAAACACGCGGTCGATAGCCGCACCCGCCCACTGCGCCTGCACGTTGAAGTCCACCAGCCGTACCGCCGGATCGTACAGGTAGTTCACGTATCCGATGAACGCCACCAGCTCGCCCGGCTGCAGGTGGCTGCCGAAGATGAGCCTGCCGCCGATCCAGTAGATGAGGCCGGTGCCCAAGGCGCGGATGAGCTGCGCGTACGCGGAGAGCTTGCGGTTGAGCTGCGCCTGGACCATGCCCAGCCGGAAGTTGTCCGCCACGGTCTCCGTAAACCGGTCGGTTTCGTAGTCCTCGCGTACGAACGCCTTGACTACGGCGATGCCGGTGATCTTCTCCTGGAGCACCCCCAGCATGGCGTCCCACTTCTCCCGGATCTCCACGCTGAGCGGTCGGATGCGGCGCAGGAACAGCTTGTAGTTGACCACGTACAGCGGCACCATGGCCAGAGCGATCCAGGCCAGCTTTACGTTCATCAAGAAGATGACCGGGATGATAATCAGCAGCGTGAGCAGGTCCGTGATGAGGTTGACGAACCCGCCGCTGATCATGTACTGGATAACGTTGATGTCATCCACCACCCTCGCCATGATCTTGCCCGTCTGCCGCTGGTCGTAATAGGCCAGCGAGAGCCGGTTCAGGTGGCGGTAGGACTGGAAGCGCAGGTCGAACACCACCCTCTGCGCCAGCCACCCGATGATGTAGGTGAGCGTGAACGAGATGATCCCGCGCAGGGCGTAGATGAGGATCACCAGCCAGAACACCCAGTTCAAGGCTCCCCACCGCTTGTGCGGCAGGATCACGTCGATAACGTACTGGGTGATCCGCGGCATGGGGATGGCCGCCACGGTGACGAACAGCATCAGGGTCACCGCCAGCGTTACTCGCGCCCGGTACGGCTTCAAATAGCCGAGAAGTCTTCCAAAGTTGCCCATAGTCAATCACAGGCTGGAGTAATGGAGTGTTGGAGTGATGTCCCGGAGGCCAGATTCCGGAACCCATCACTCCATTACTCCAGTACTCCGGTACTTTCCCTACGCCCCTACGCTGCAGCGGCCTCCAGCGCCACCTTGAACTGCTGGTTGTAGAGCGCCGCGTACATCCCGTGTTGCGCCAGCAGTTCCTGATGGCTTCCCATCTCCTTGATCTCGCCCTTCTCCATCACCACAATAAGGTCCGCCGCGACGATGGTGGAGAGCCGGTGCGCGATGACAAAGCTCGTGCGCCCCTTCATCAGCCGGTCCAGCGCCTCCTGGATCAGCGTCTCTGTCTCCGAGTCCAGCGCGGAGGTCGCTTCGTCCAGGATAAGGATGCGCGGGTCCGAAAGGATAGCGCGCGCGATGGCCACCCGCTGCTTCTCGCCGCCGGAAAGCTTGATCCCCTCCTCGCCAATGCGCGTGTCGTACCCCTTGGGCAGCGCTTCGATGACGTGGGCGATGTTGGCGGCGCGGGCGGCCTCTTCGACTTCCTCGTCCGTCGCGTCCAGGCGGCCGTACCGGATGTTCTCGCGGATGGTGGTATTGAACAGGATGGTCTCCTGGATGACCACACCCACCTGCTTCCGGAGCGACTTGAGCGACACGTCGCGCAGATCGTGTCCGTCTACCGTGATCGCGCCCTCGGTGACGTCGTAGTGGCGGGAGAGCAGGTTAATCATGGTTGTCTTGCCGGAGCCGGACTGGCCCACCAGCGCCACCATCTGTCCCGACTTAACGCTCAGGTTGATGCGCTTCAGCACGGGGTGACCGGGCTCGTACTCGAACCATACGTCCCGGTACTTCACCGCGCCCTGGATGGGCGGCAGCTCCTTCGCGCCCGGCTTGTCCTCAATGTTTGGCTTCATATCCAGCGTGTAGAAGATGCGGTTCAGCGCCGCATTGGTGCGGGCCAGGTCGCCGTTAAGCTGGATGAGCCGCAGGGTGGGGCCGTAAAGGTACGCCGTGATGAAAGAGATGAACGCTACCAGCGAACCGGGCGACAACTGCCCGCGGATGCACTCCCGGCCGCCAAACCAGAGGATGATCGCGATGCCGCAGCCGCTCCCGATGAACTCCGCCAAAGTCCAGAGCCGCGTGCCCAGCATGTTCTGCTGCACGTTCAGGTTCAGCAGGTTCCGGTTCTGACCTGCGAACTGCCGTATCTCGTACCGCTCCTTGGCATAGGACTTCACCACCAGCGCGCCCGCCAGCTTCTCCTGGAGGTCGCCCAGCATGATGTCCCGCTCCTCGCGCGTCTCGTCCGCCGTCTGCTTGATCTTGCCGATGTGCAGCAGGTAGTTGCCCACGTAAAGCGGATAGACGGAGAGCGCCACCAGCGCGAGCCGCCAGTCCTTGAAGAAGACGATGAACAGCACTCCTACCAGCGTGGCCGTGTCCTGCATCAGCCGAACGAAGCCGCCGCTGATAAGCTGATCCAGCGTGGCTACATCGTTGGTTATGTTGGACATCAGCTTGCCCGTCTGGCTCTTCTCGAAGAAGCCCAGCGAGAGCGTCTGCATGTGGGAGTACAGCCTGCGCCGCATGTCCAGCTTGAAGCGCTGGCCCAGGTAGGTCACCGCGGTGGTCAGCGCGTAACCCACCGCGCCGTTGGCGCCCGCTACGCCCAGGAATAGCAGGAACACCGCAAAGAGGTTGATCGGCAGCCGCTTGTAGAGGTGGTTAATGAGGTATTCGACGATGAGCGGTCCCGGCAGTCCCAACCCGGCCGTTGCCAGGGTCAGGACGGCGACCACGGCCATCACCTTCCAGTACGCCTTCAGCTCATGGACGAGCCGCACAGAATTCCGCATCAGGCAATGCTCCCTACCGTCTTCTTACTACTTCGGACACCCCACCCGGTAGTTTCACCAGTTCCACACTCCTTATTGGCCGCCGATGTCTCCACATTTAGGTGCGGTGAAGCCCAGTCAAACAAAAAGGCCCCGCCCATACCGCGTCATTGCGGACTGAGCCGTGGCCTCATGGCACGTATAGGAGATACTCGACCGCTAATAGTGTACCCTAATGGCGTCGCTCCAATTCCTAGAACCCTTCCGGGATTCCGCAAATGACCTTCACCATCCGCACACTGTATCTAACCTTGGGTGCTCTACTCACCCTCTTGCCCGGGATGAGCTCCGGCACGCCTTATCGCCTCATCGCCTCATCGCCTCATCCAGAGGCACGCCCTCACCCCTGCGGCCGCGCGAGGCTCGCGCGGCTCGCGATTCGGAATGCCGCAGCACTCTCCACCTTCCCCATCGCCGTCTGGCTCCAGAGTCCCAGTAACGCAGCCCGCTATAAGGCGGCGGGGATCAACCTCTATGTGGCGCTCTGGCAGGGCCCCACGGAGGAGCAGCTTGCCGCCCTAAAGGCCGCCGGAATGCCGGTGATCTGCGAGCAGAACCGCACCGGCCTCGCGCACAAAGATGACAAGACCATCCTGGGCTGGATGCACGGAGACGAGCCGGATAACGCCCAGCCGGTGAAGGACCCGGCAACCGGAAAGGAGGGCTGGGGCCCCTGCATCCCGCCGGCTAAGATCGTGGAGGAGTACCGGCAGATGCGCGCCGCAGACCCTACCCGGCCCGTGATGCTCAACCTGGGGCAGGGCGTCGCGAACGACCAGTGGATCGGCCGAGGCTCGGGCGCGCAGCTCTCAGACTACGAGACCTACGTGAAGGGCGCGGATATCGTCTCCTTCGACGTCTACCCGGTCGCGGGGCTGGGGCCGGACGGCGAGAACAAGCTGTGGTACGTGCCGAAGGGGGTCGACCGGCTCGTCCATTGGACCGGAGGAAGCAAACCGATCTGGACCTGCATCGAGTGCACGGCCATCGACGGCGGCAAGCGAGCCAGCCCGGCGCAGGTGCGAGCCGAGGTCTGGATGGCGATTGTCCACGGGGCGCGCGGGATCATCTATTTCGTCCACCAGTTCAAGCCGAAATTCGACGAGCACGCGCTGCTGGATGATCCGGAGATGCTCCCTGCCGTCACCGCGCTGAACCGGCAGGTCCAGGAGCTGGCGCCGGTCATCAACAGCCCGGACGTGAAGGACGTCCTGGAGGTCGTACCCTCTGATCAGGGGCCGGTGGACGCGGTCCTCAAGCGCCAGGGCGGCGCGGCCTACGTGTTCGCGGTCGGGATGCGCAACATGCCCATCCGCGCCGGCTTCCGCCTGCGCGGCCTGGGCTCCCACGCTACCGCCGAAGTGCTGGGCGAATCCCGGACAGTAACACTCAAGGACGGCTATTTCGAGGATTCCTTCACACCCTACGCCGTCCACCTGTACCGGATAAGGCTGAGGGGGTGAAGGGGTGAAAGGGTGAAGGGGTAAATCAGGTGCCGGCGAAAATCTTGAGCGCCCGATCACCGGAACACCTTAACGCCTGAACGCCCATTCGGGCCTCTCAACTCTCAACCCTCAACTCTCAACTCTCAACCGGAGTGTTTCATTGAGCTACTACATGCGGTTCATACAGACCAGCGGGCCGGAGATCACGCTGGAGAATATCGAGGCGGCGCTGAAGGAGACCGATCCCGCGTACTCCCTCCGGGACGGCGGGAACCTGTTCGTAGGCGATAGCGTGTACGCACAGCTTACTGTCCACCGACCTGGTGACAAGCGGCTGGATGCCGAGATTCAGGAGCTGCGCGGCCAGATCCGCCCTTCCCGCAGCAAGGGCAGGCAGCAGGTCCTGGATGCACTTGATACTGCTCAGGCGGTCCTGAGCGTCCAGGCCCAGTTCCAGGACCGCACGGTGGACGAGACGCTGGAGAAGGTGGACCCGCTCTGGCGCTGGCTCTTCTCCACCCGCGAGGGGCTGGTCCAGGCAGACGGCGAGGGCTATTACTCCAAAACCCGCCTCCTGCTGAAGGTGGAGTAGCTCTACCAGGAGCGCTCACTCCTACGGCGCACCGGGCTGAAACCCCGGTGCTATTGGAGGGGAACCCCTTCGGGCTGCGGAGCCGGCGATAGCCGGGTTTCCGTACAAGAGCGCGGGAGTTTCAGCCCGGCGTGGCTCGGGCCACGCGGAATCACCCATGACTGAGGAATCACGCCAGGCCGGGCATGACCTTGTCGCCGCGCTACGCGAGATGGTGGCAGTGAAGGAGGAGCAGACGAGGCAGGCCGAATCGGCGCGCCTCCATTCGGAGCAAGTCCGCGAGAAGTTTCAACGCTTGCTCGACGCCAGGCGCGCGGGAGCCGGCGTCCAGGAAGCCGACGCCGCCATCCAGGAGGATATCCTCCACGCGAGGTGCCGCGACAGACTCGACGAGATACGCCATACGGAGCAGCTCAGCCGGAAGCGCGAGGAGGCTTTCCTGGACGCGCAGGAAGCCCTCATGCGCCTCTACGCAGACCCGGCTGCGCGAGATGCAACAGGCGACATCGCCGCAATCCTTCGCGCCCTGAGGCTGCTCAACTTCGAAGGTCGGCTAGAAGCGCCGCCCGCACTGGAGCCTCCACCTCTACCACCCGTAGATGACCCCCAGGCGCGCGAGACCTGGAAGCTGGACGTATTCCAAGGGTTTTCCGCCACCATGGACGCCTGGCACACCGAGCGCCGGAAGGAGCTTGAGGAGCTGATGGAGCGCTCAGACGCCCTCCTCCGACAGGCCCTCGCGCAGGCAGAGAATCTGGCGCGCCGCACGCTGGGATAATTCTGGAGAGGTGTAGCGCCACACGTCATGTGGTAGACATCATGGTCCCTCCAACCTTCGACCAGTGGATCAATCTCATCTTTGATTGCTCTACTGACGACCCAATCACGCCGTTGAACGCCGCTCCCATTTCGGTTGAATGCACGCCTGAGTTGACGGTCCAGTATCTGACCCGCCTCTTCCAGAAGAGCGGCGAGGCGCTTCAGTCTTGCTCAGACTCTCAGGTCAACAGCGGCCTCTGGCACATCGGCAGCAACGCATCCTCCGACTACATGCTGGCCCTCCTGGACAAAAGCGTTCCGTGGCCGGAGCGGCAGCAGGCTGTCCGCGCCATGTACACGTTGTTTGAGCGCTGTTTCGCTGTTCGTTGCTTGCCAGGCCTCAGCCACCTGGGTGAATGCCTCTCCAATCCCCTGAACAGCGTCTGCTATATGTGGTTCGACATCATCCCCATCTATGGCGATCCCGGTAAGCCGGATCGATCAGACGTCGACGGGGAGATGCTTGCCCTGCTCAGGAGGATTGTCAGGCTGGACTCGGAGCCGTGCCAGGAGAGTGCCCTCCACGGTCTTGGCCATTGGCAGGTCCATTACCCCCACGTGGTGCAGGCGACCATCGACGAGTTTCTGCAGAGGACCCCGCATCTCCGCCGAGAGCTTCGGCACTATGCCGCAGCGGCCCGGCGGGGCGTTCTACAGTAGATGCTGGACCAACCATCGTGCTGGACGGGCTTTGCTGCCTGGACTAGGTGAATCCCATGACCTTCCATTCCGTTGTGGTTTTATGGACCTGTATGGCTGCCGGCATGTTGGCTGGCCGTCTGCCCGTCCAGACCTATCCCATGCGGAATGGCGGCATTAGCCTGCATACATGGGCCGCCTCTATAGGGCCGAGCCGAGGCGAGGCGCTGATCCACCTGTACGTCATTCCAAAGAAGCTGCCAAACCGCCAGCCGGGTCCCGTTCGCCGGGAAGACATCGGCCCCGGTACGACTATCCCCAAATCCCGGTTCTACCTCGACCTATTCTCGCGCGCCGGCAGCTCGCTGAAGCGGCTCAACTCGGTCCAGTTTCAGGAAGACGGCGACGCGGGAGTTTTTAAGGTGCGCTGGCTCCGGCCCAAGGAGCGAGTAGGTCCGGTCCTACTGGTACGGTTCGGCGCCGGCGACTTAGGAGAGTGGCTGGTTGTCTCCTTCCCACGCGGCGTGGACGGGCCATACGTGGCGCAATGGATCGCGTTCAGCATGGAGCAGGAAAGCTACTGCATCCCCCACTTTGACGAGGTAGATCATCGGGGATTCATGCGCATTCAAGAGGAGTGCCTCGATCAAGGCAAGCACACGCACAGGTACTATCAATGGTCTGGAAGCAGATTCCGAGGTCTGGAGAACACCTCCGGCGCAGGATACCCGGCCAGCCCGATAGTTTATACGCTCCGAGAGGAGCGGGATGTGGCGGAAGCGAGCATCCGAGTCAGAGAGGTCAGCACGGTAGTCGAGCTATTACGCGGGCCGCAGGTATTCCGGCCGGTTCGTCCATTCCGCATCCCGCTCCTGGTCCCAGAGCGCAACCAGCGACCGGACTATTGCGCCGTAGTCATTGGAAGGGATAGCCTTACGAGGGATGAACACCACTCCCCCGTGCGACCTGCCGGCTGCCGCCCACTCCATGAGCAGCGGGGCAATGGTGCTGCGGTCGTACGTCACCAGCGTGAGCTGCTCCTCGAAGGCGGAAGCCAGAATGTCCGCATCTTCCGCTCCTACATAGGCTGCCCCACGCCACTGGAAGATGCTGGTGATAGGAATGTCCGGCCGCTTCTGCCAGACCTGCTCGGCGATCTCAGGCGAGATCTGTTCATCCAGGAGGAGCGAGAGCATGGAGGCTAGGACTCGACGTCGCCGGGAACCTCAAACACGTGCAGTGTCGGCAGCAGCCGCTTCATCCGTTCGGGCGTCATAGCATCGTTATCTTCGAGCGCCTGGTTGATCTCGTCCGGGTACGCTTCGTAGTAATGGAAGCCCGGAAGGACTCGCTCCACGGACCAGCCAAAGTGCTCGGCGGTCCTCTCCGGGCTCATTCCGTAGCTTTGGGCCACCATGATCAACTGCCAGACCTGTAGCGCTCCCTTGAGGCACGCATGCCTCTGGCCACCAAAACTGCGGAACTCAATGCCAGCGAACTCGTTCTGCCGCAGCCACTCTTCGATGGACAGCACGCCCATCTCGTTGACGCTGCGGCCGGCCTGCCGGGCCGACCTCTGCAAGCGCTCCGCCGTTTCGTCCGGCAGCCTGAGACTTATCACACGGGACATGGCCCCTCTCCAAGACCGATTAACTACTCTGTTGACATTGTACACACATGAACCACCTCCGTCAATCCGCTCTTATGGCAGGAAGTGACAGGCCGATCCGCTGAATCGGCCAGTATGGTGCCTGAAGCGGCTGCAAATGGTGCGTCCGTGCTTACGGCCTCTTAAGCGGCAGGAAGAGGCTGTCCGCGCATGGTTGAAAGACTCTTGCACCCGATGCTGCGTCTGAGCTTAGATGGAGGTACGGCACTCATGCCCCAACTACTTCAAAGTGCACTGGATAGGACCGCCACACTCCCAGAGGCAGACCAGGACGCCATCGCAGCTCTCATCCTGGAAGAGCTCGAATCGGAAGAGCGGTGGCAGCCTCAGTTTGCCGCCTCGTATGACCTCCTTGCGAAACTGGCGGAAGAGGCGCGGGAGGAGCATCGCGCCGGAAAGACTCGGCCGCTGGATCGGGATACAATGGGGGTGCAGGAGCATTACGCCACTAGAAAGGGAAGACGCTCGTGAAGGTAGACGAGATCGAAAAGGCAATATCAGCGCTGGCTCCGCCGGAGTTCGCGGAACTGGCGCGCTGGTTCGAGGAGTACCAGGAGCAAGTCTGGGACAGGGAGATAGAGCGTGACTTCCAACAAGGGCGGCTGGATGCGCTCATCGCCGAGGCCAACAAGGAGTTCGAGGCACGATGAGTACCAAAAGCTCCTCACCCGAAGCTAGAGAACAAGCCTAACATTTCCGGCCGGCGCAGTAGCTCTTGGGTTGCGAAGCGACCGGTCGTCTCTCATAGCAGGCCGCAGTCCCCAATGCCCACCTCCTCCACCACCAACGCCGGGACCTCCTCCTGCGGCGGGGTCTCCGGTGGCACGGTGTGCCGCTCCGGCACGGGGCCGTGCGGCAGGAAGTGGTTGGCCAGGAGCGCCACCGCCGCGATGGTCACCCCCACCCAGAACGGAAGCTGGTAGTTGTGGTACCGCTGCCACAACCACGCCCCTCCCACCGGCACCGTTACCGCCGCGATGTGGTTCATCGTCGTGCCCATGGCCAGACAGGGCGTCAGCTCGTTCGGCCGCACGATGCGGTGCAAATAGGTGGTGAACCCCACCCCAAACGTGAACAGCACGTTGTCGATGAGGAACAGTGCATAGAGCGCGTACGCCGTCCGGACGGTCGCGTACCCCAGGAACACCACGATCAGCCCGATGCTGTAGAACGTCAGCGGCCCGCGCTCCCCTCGACTGTCTACCACCCGCCCGATGACCGGCGCCGTGACCGCGATGAGGATGGAGTTCACGAACTGCAGCGCCAGCATGGCGCTCAGCGGCACGTGGTAGATCAGAATGAGCGCGAACGAGGCGAAGATGCTGAATATCTGCCGCCGGCAGCCTTCCAGGAAGGTGAGCAGGTAGTACAGTCCGTACTCCCGCCGCAGGATGATCCGGGCGCGCGGCGCGCCCTCCGCGTGCGCGGAGAGCCGGGAGCACAGCAGCGAGGCCATCACTATGCTCCCGCCAGCCAGGTAGAAGTAGACCGAATAGCTCAGCTTCGGCAGCAGCTTGGCCAGCAGCAGCGCGAAGCCCAGCGCCGCCAGCGTGGCCGCCGAGCCCACCGCGTTCATCCGCCCCAGGTGCCGGCCGCCCTCGCGCCCCTTCGCCAGCGCCAGCGTGATGGCGGGTGAGACGGTGCTCCACAGGTGGAAGCCCACCGACCAGAAGACGGTTACCAGCACCAGCGGCGTGTAGTGGAGCGCCCGGCCGGTCAGCCCGATGCCCACCGCGGTGACCAGCAGCCCCAGGGCGGCCATCCGGGTCTCGGCCAGCGCCACCAGCGTCCCGGCGGTCAGCGCCGCCAGGAGTCCCGGGATCTCCCGCAGCGACTCCAGCTCCCCAAGCTGGAGCGGACCCGCGTGCAGAGCGTCCCGCAGGAAGTTCTGGAAGACGCCCGAGTAGACCGCGAAGCCGAACCCGAAGAGAAAAGTGAGGGCGGTGAAGGTCCGCCAATCGCGCTGAAGCGCCGCGTCCGAGGAAGAGTGCATGGCGGAGTCAGTATAGCTGAAGGGGTGAAGGGGTGAGGGGGTGAAGGGGTGATATGTGGGCATTCCCACAGAATCACCCCGAACTCACGGTACAGGTAAAGCCGGGAAAGACCGGACTTGCAGGCTCCTGTCACCTCCTCACCCCTTCACCCCTTCACCCCCTCACTGCACTTCCGCAGGAACAATCCGCACCGGGAGCCGCTCCGTGCGGCGCAGGACAGTCATCTCTGTCTCCACGCCCACCTGCTCCTCCGTGAGCATCCGGTGCAGGTCGTCGATGCCGGTTACCGGCCTCTCGCCAAAGGCGATGATGACGTCGCCCTCCCGCAGCCCGGTCCGCTTCGCGGGGCTGTCCGGCTCGATGGAAGCCACCAGTACGCCCGTCTCGTGCGCCAGGTTGTAGAAGCGCACCAGCCGGCGGTGCAGAGGCACGTTCTGACCCGCCACCCCGATGTAGCTGCGCCGCACCCGCCCCTCGCGCATCAGGCGGCCCGCCACGTACTTGGCCGTGTCGATGGCGATGGCGAACGAGATGCCCTGCGCCGGCAGGATCACCGCCGTGTTCACCCCTATCACCTCGCCGCGTGAGTTCACCAGCGGCCCTCCGGAGTTGCCGGGGTTGAGCGCCGCATCCGTCTGTATAACGTCGTCTATGAGCCGGCCGGCCTCTGACCGCAGCGACCGTCCCAGGGCGCTCACTACTCCCGCCGTCACGCTATATTGGAAGCCGTACGGGTTTCCAATCGCTATGGCGAGCTGCCCCACCCGGATGCTGGCGGAATCGCCCAGCTTCGCCGGTGTGAGGCCGCCCGCGTCGATGCGGACTACCGCCAAGTCCGTCGCCGGATCATCCCCCACCAGATCCGCGCGGCTGCTCCGTCCGTCCGGGAGCGTCACTTCGATGCGCGAGGCTTCGTGCACCACGTGGCTGTTGGTGAGCAGGTATCCATCCGGTGTAAACAGGAACCCGGAGCCGCTTCCCTGCGCCTGCCGCGTATTGCCCCGCCGGTCCTTGACCGGGCGCTCGACCTCCACGTTGACCACCGCCGGGCTCACCCGCTCGCTCGCACCGATGACGGCGCGCGAGTAGGCGTCCAGCAGCAGGTCGTCCGAATCAAAATCGGCGGGAGGGATCCCGCCGTCCGCACGCTGCTCTATGCCGTCGACTTTCAGCCGTTCCAAGACCGCATTTACTGCCATGTCTTCCCCACCTTCCCCATACTCACCACAGACGACAGACCGCGGACGATCCCCAAGAGCTTCCTCCGGGCGGTCCGCGGTCCGTGGTCCGTGGTCCAAGCCGCTATACAAAGTACAGTACGCAAGCGAATTTCGTGGAGTTGCCGGCGGATTCCGGGCCTGGAGGAGGCCGGTGAACCCCTGGAGAACCTAGGGCAACAAACGGGTGTGGGAGTATGGGCGTGTGGGTGTGTGGGAGAAGGCGGAATCCGGAAGTTCCCCCACTCCCGTACCTCCAAACTTCCATACTCCTGCTGGCCGGTGTGTTATAATACCGGAGCGGCCAGGGGCCGCTTTCTGACGTTTGGAGGATTCCCCGCACCCTATGGACACCAGCGACTTCCGCAACGGTCTCTCCATCCTACAGGACAATGAAATCTTCACCATTGTGGAGTTTCAGCATGTCAAGCCCGGTAAGGGGGGCGCCTTCGTGCGGACCCGGCTGCGCAACGCGCGCACCGGAGCCGTCATCGAGAAGACGTTCCGGGCGGGCGAGCGGATGGAGCAGGCGCGGATAGAGCGGCGCCCAATGCAGTACCTCTACCAGCAGGATGATGAGTACTTCCTGATGGATAACAATACATTCGAACAGGTTTCCGTGCCGAAATCTGCCATCGGCAGCGCCGTCAAATACTTGAAGGATGGCATGGAGGTGATGGTGGTGGAGCACAACGGCGCCATCATCAACGTAGAGGTCCCCTTCTTCGTAGAGCTGGAAGTGACTATGACGGATCCCGGGGTGCGAGGCGATACCGCCTCCGGCGGCTCCAAGCCCGCCACCCTGGAGACGGGTGCGGTGATTCAGGTTCCCTTCTTCATTAACATCGGCGACCGAGTGAAGGTGGATACCCGGACCGACACCTACCTCGAGCGCGTCAAATAACTCCGTGCCGGCCAGGTCCTGCCGGCAAGGGATCGAGAAGTCCGTGCCAGTCACCTACCGTGGGCGTGGCCGCTCCTCCGAGCGGACCTACCTCACCATCATGGATTGGACCCGCCGCATCATGCAGCTTGCGGCGGTGTTCACCATCGGCCTCTACGCCTACATCCTCTACGGCCTTTTTGCCGGAGGGGTAGCGCAGTGGAATGCCCTCGGCCACGATGAGCACCTGCGCATCCTCGCCAACTTTCAGGGCGCTGTTACCTACCTCGATATCGTGCTCGGCATCCTGCTGATCACAGCCTGCATCCTCTTCTACGACGAGGAAGCGTTCGGTTATACGCTCATCGCCGGGTCCGTCTTCTTCTACTTTGGCGTGCCGTTCCTCTTTGACCAGGCCATGCCCGGCAAGATTGCGGAGTGGACCACCAACCACAATCTGGCGGCCCTGGCCATCATGTCACAGTTCCGGCTGGCAGGAATCATGCTGGCCGTTCCGGGAGGCATCCTCCTGGTCCGGGACGTGATCCTCCGGCTGGTGGACGGCTCACGCCGCAAGCGGGAAGACTTCAACGCCATGCAGTACGGCGGCGCCGTCAAAGAGGAGGCGCCCGTCGGCATAGTGCCCATCGGGATGCTCGCCAAGTGCTGGCAGCTCCCCTTCTGCCGGGATGCCATCCGCCGCCGCTGCCCCATCTACCACGCCAGGAGCCGCTGCTGGAAAGAGCGGGTGGGCTGCATGTGCGAGGAGAACGTGATCCGGCACGCCATGGACGCGATCATCAACAAAGAGATCATCTCTACGGACAAGCCGAAGGAGGAGGCGCCGTTTGCACCGGAGCCGGCGGGGCCGCTTCAGGCAGCGCCGCCCTCCGGTCTCTCCGTGCCCGCTTCGGGCGCCCAGAAGTCGGAGGCGGCGGCGTCCGGGCCGCGCGCGCAGCCGGATATAATCGGCTTCAGCATCGACATGCCCGCCGACCGCCGCCTGGAGGAGGCCGCCCCGGCCTCCTCTGCTCCCGCCGCGGCCGCAACGGCCACCGCGACAGCCCAGGAGCGGACGGAGGAATTTGCGCCCCCGGCCATTGCCAGAGCTGTGCCTCCCAAGCACGTGAAGATCCCGTACAACCGTACCCTGTCCGATACCGTAAAGCGGGAGCGGTGCCGCAACTGCGTCATCTACAATGAGCACCAGCGGCTGAAGTATCAGTTCCTGGCCCCTATCGTCGTCCTCGGGGTTCCGGCGCTAGCGTACGTGAAAATCGAGACCATCACCGGACTGCTCAACCATATCCTTCAGGCCATGGACCAGCTCATGGCCCGGCTCTCACCGGAGGCCAACGCCACCAACGCCGGGGTGATGAGCAGCATCACCTCCACCAGCGTCATCGCGGAGTACCTGATCATCGGGTGCCTGGTGGTTATCGCAACCACCATGGTCCTCCGCGGCCTGGAGTACGCGGTGTTCAAGCTGAAGATATGACGGAGGACGGAAGACGGGAGACGGATTCCGGAGTCTGTCCCCCGTCGACCGTCTTCCGTCCAACTAAGCCATGTACGATGAGCTCGAACAACTGATCGACCTTGTGGCCGCTTCCCGTGTGTCCGCCGTTACCCTGGAGGCGGGCGGCCGGCGCGTCACTATCGAGAAGGGCCCCGCAGGTCCCAGGCCGGCGCCCGCCGCAATTCTCACCGCGGAGGCCGTACTAGATATAGAGGCCGCCGAAGCTTTGGAGGAGGGTCCTGCTACCAACTGGGTCACGGCCCCCATGGTCGGCGTGTTCCACCACGCGGAGCCGCCCGTGTCGCCCGGCGTGCGGGTGGAGAGCGGCCAGATTGTGGGCGCCATCGAGTCCATGAAGCTCATGAACGATATTCGGAGCGAGCGCGCCGGCCTGGTACTGGAGGCGGCTGTGGAGGACGGCAGCCCCGTTGAGTACGGCCAGCCGCTGTTCCTGCTGGGAGGGGTAAATAGGTAAATGGGTGTATGCCGGAGGCCTCCGGCCCCCAATGCTGGGGGAGTCCGGGGTGTACACTCATTTACCCATTTACTCTCCTTTGGAGCGATGCACATGAAGGGAACAAACTTCGCGCGGCGCGCGTTCACGCTTATCGAGATCCTGATCGTGCTGGTCATTATCATGGCGCTCGCGGCCTTGCTGCTGCCGCACTACCTGGGCGGCGTCACGGCCGACGGCAAGAAGGTGCGTGCTCCCGTCACCATGGCCAAAGACACCATCTGCCAGGAGTACCTGGGGCAGGTGCGCATGGCCATCTCCATGAACAAGAACATGGATACGGACGCGGATGCCGCCAACCCGCGCAGTCTCGCGGAGCTCAAGCTGCCGTATGAAGTCACCCACTGCCCGGTCGGCGGCGAACCCTACGTGTACAATCCTCAGACAGGCGAGGTCCGCTGCCCCCATCCCGGCCACCAGAACTTCTGAGGGTTCCGGGTTCCGGATTCGGGGTTCAGTGGAACGGTCCCAGCGGGTATCCTCCTACTCGGAGTTGGTCCGCGCTGGTTGCGCGGGTTTTCCTCCCGAACCCTGAACCCTGAACCCCATGTTCAAGAAGATTCTCATCGCCAACCGGGGCGAGATTGCCGTACGCATTATCCGTGCGTGCCAGGAGATGCGCATCCGTACCGTGGCGGTTCACTCCACGGCAGACGAGAACTCCCTGCACGTCCAGCTTGCGGACGAGGCGGTCTGTATAGGACCCCCGCCCAACAAGGACAGCTATCTCCACGCTCCCAACATCATCTCCGCCGCGCACATCACGGGCGCGGAGGCCATCCACCCCGGCTACGGATACCTGAGCGAGCAGGCCAGCTTTGCGGAGGCGTGCGAAGCCACCCACCTCACGTTTATCGGTCCGCCCGCCAACGTGATTGAACGCATGGGCGACAAGGCGCGAGCACGGGAGACGGCGCGCGCAGCCGGCGTACCCATCGTTCCGGGCGCGGAGGGCACCCTGCCCGGCGAGCAGGAGGCGTTCCGCGTGGCCCACAGGGTGGGCTATCCGGTCTACATCAAGGCGGTGGCGGGAGGTGGGGGGACCGGCATTCGCCGCGTGGATGACGACGAAGACCTGCCGACCGCGCTCCAGATGGCGAGGTCGGAGTCCGAGGCGGCCTTCGGCAACCCGGAGGTGTACATCGAGAAGCTGATCGAGCAGCCCCGCCACATCGAGGCGCAGGTCCTGGCCGATAACCACGGCCACGTGATCCACCTGGGGCTGCGCGAGTGCTCTGTCCAGAACGTGCGGCACAAAAAGCTGGTGGAGGAGGCCCCCTCGAGCGAGATTCCGGAGGGGCTTCGGAGCAAGATCGCGGAGGCGGCGGTCAAGCTGGCGAAGTCGGTAGGATATCGGGGCGCCGGGACGATAGAGTGCCTGGTGAACGGCCGCGGCGAATTCTACTTCCTGGAGATGAACACGCGCCTCCAGGTAGAGCACCCGGTCACGGAGATGGTCACCGGCGTGGACATCGTCAAGGAGCAGATCCGCATCGCGGCCGGGGAGCGACTCTCCATCTCCCAGAAGGCGGTCCGCTTCAACGGCCACTCCATCGAGTGCCGCATAACCGCGGAGGACCCGGAGCGCAACTACACGCCATCTGCCGGCCGCATCCAGACGCTGCTATTTCCCGGTGGGCCCGGCGTGCGCATCGACAGCCACGTGTACGCCGGCTACGAGGTGCCGCCCTACTACGACCCCATGCTTGCCAAGCTCATCGTCTGGGCGCCCACCCGCGCGGAGGCCATCGCCCGCATGGCCCGTTGCCTCCAGGAGCTGGAGATCACGGGGGTGAAGACCAACGTGGAGCTGCAGAAGCGGATCATCGCCAATCCGTTCTACCGCCGGGGCGAGGTGAGCACGGACTTCCTCCTTCACCGGATTCTGAACGGCGCGGGCCCCGCCTGATACCAAAGTACGCAGGATACTTTCTATAGTATATGGAACTCCTGTCAAACGTATCGCATGTTGGATATACTGTAATGATGAGGAATCAGACGGTGCACAAAGGCAACGGCATTACCCGGCGCGCCATCCTGCGCCTGATCAAGGTCAACGGCTACATGACCGCGGATGGCCTGGGCCGTGAGCTCGGTATCTCCGCGGTGGCGGCGCGCCAGCACCTCACCGGGCTGGAATCGGAAGGGATGGTCCAGGCGACCCCGGAGCGGCGCGGAATGGGCCGCCCCGTCCACCGCTATACGCTCACCGAAGCCGGGGACGAAACATTCACCCGGACCTACGACCTGTACGCCGCCGGCCTGCTTGCCGACATCCGCATAGCATCAGGGCCGGAGGCCGTGAACGCGTTCCTGGAGCGGCAAGTCGCTCGCCTGATGGGAGACGCCGAACCGCGGATCGCAGGCAAGTCCCTGGAAGCGCGGGTGGCTGAGCTCGTACGCATCATGAGCGACCGCGGTTTCATGGCGGAGAGCCGGGAAGAGGAAGGCGGAGGGCGCCTGCTTTTCATCGAGCATAACTGTCCCGTGCGCAAGCTGGTGGTGGATAACCCGGAGATCTGCACGTATGAGCTGGACTTCATTGAGCGTCTGCTGGGCCCGGGAGTACAGGTCGAGCGCATCAAGTACATCCCGGCCGGCGACCACATGTGCGCGTACCGGATACAGATGAGGGGGTGAAGGGGTGAAACACAATAGCCCGGGGCTAAACCCGCCGGGCTATTGAAAGGCAACCCCTTCGGGCTGCGGAGCCGGCTTCAGCCGGGTTTCCTTTCGATAGCGCCGGGGTCCAGCCCGGCGCGCGCCTCCGGTCACCCCCTCACCCCCTCATCCGTTCTGGCATTCTGCAACAAAGGCGCTGAATAACTTCCTGGCAGCAACCGAATCCCCCACCATCTCCTCCGGATGGAACTGCACGGCCAGCAGGAACCGCGGACCCGGCCGCTCGAGCGCCTCGATGACGCCGTCCTCCGCATGACCCACCGCTTCCAGCCCGGGCGCCAGATCCTTTACCGCCTGGTGGTGGAAGCTGTTCACTTCCAGGGTGGGGCTTCCCACTATCTCCGCCAGCCGCGAACCGGGAGTGACCCGCACCGCGTGCGTGCAGACGGACCGCGGCGCCTCCTGCCGGTGGCACACGGCCGTCGTAAGCTGCGCGGGCAGGTCCTGGTACAGCGTGCCTCCCAGGGCGACATTGAGCGACTGGATGCCGCGGCAGATGGCGAAGAGCGGCAGGGGCCGCTCCAGCGCCAGATGTATCAGCGGCAGCTCTGCCGCGTCGCGTGGCCCGTCTATCTCCACCGTGTCGTTCAGGGTAGGCTCGCCAAAGAGGCACGGGTCCAGGTCGTACCCGCCGGAGAGGAGCAATCCGTCCAGCCGGTTCAGCCAGGTCTCTATGGCCGCCGCGTCGTCCAGGTTGGGCAGGATCACGGGAACGCCGCCGGCCTGGAGCACCGCACGGGAGTAGGCGCAGTTCAGCCGGTCCTGCGGGTTAGGGGCCTTGGTGTCCAAGGCGCTGGTCCCGCAGGTGATTCCGATGAGCGGCCGGCTCATGATGGCCCGGGACCCAGCGCGGGCGGTCCGGGCGGCGCCGGGTTGACGAAGAGCGGCAGTGAAGCTTCGTGCCGGCCGTCCACTGCCAGATCGATGGAGTAGACCCCGAACCGCTCGAACTTGAGCTGCTGGAAGTTCACCACCATGTTGATGGCTGCGGAGGGCGCGCCCGGCGGCATCTGGACGTTCACATTGGCGTCTAGCGAAGGCACTACGAGCTGGCCGTCGTCGTTGACCACGTCCATGCGCACCTTGTGCTCCCCGCTCTCGATGCGGTCGAAGCGCAGCCTCAGCGCCACGGCGCAGGCCGCGTGCGTGGCCGGCGTCTCCCGCGCGGCGATGCTGTCGATGAGGAGGGTCGCTTTGAGCGCGAGATCGTGCCGATGCAGGTCAAAGGCGATACCTACGTCACCGACCAGGGCATC
>CAYNFH010000014.1:0-32794 GCA_964396385.1 uncultured Chthonomonadaceae bacterium
ACCGTGCCGTCGCGGCGCAGGAACGAGGCGCCTGCGCTCTCCTCCCCGCCGAAGCCGTAGGAGCCGTCCAGCAGGCCGTCTACGAACCACTTGAATCCCACGGGCACCTCCGCCACCCGGCGGCCGATGAAGCCCGCGACCCGGTCGATCATGCTGCTGCTCACCAGCGTCTTACCGATGGCGGCGTCCTGCGGCCAGCCCGGCCGGTTGCGGAACAGATACCAGACGGCGACCGACAGATAGTGGTTGGGGTTGAGCAGGCCGGCGCTCCGGGTGACGATGCCGTGCCGGTCCGCGTCCGTATCGTTTCCGAAGGCGACCCCGTACCGATCCTTCAGCTCCACCAGGCCGGCCATGGCGTACGGGCTGGAGCAGTCCATCCGGATCTTGCCGTCGTGGTCCACGCGCATGAAGCGGAAAGTGGGATCCACCGTGGCGTCCACTACCGTGAGGTTGAGCCCGTAGCGGGAAGCGATGGGCTCCCAGTAGGCCACGCTGGAGCCGCCCAGCGGGTCGGCGCCCAGCCTGATGCCGGAGGAGCGGATCGCCTCCATGTCGATGACGCTGGCCAGATCCTCCACGTAGGGCGTGATGAAATCGTGAGCGTGCGTGGTGGCAGCGCGCAGAGCGGCCTCGTACGAAATCCGTTTGACCCCGGCGTTCCGCTCGCGGAGCAGCGTGTTGGCGCGGTCCTGGATCCAGCCCGTAGTGTCCGTGTCGGCGGGTCCGCCACTGGGCGGGTTGTACTTGATGCCGCCGTCCTCGGGCGGGTTGTGGGAGGGCGTGATGACGATTCCGTCGGCCAGCCCGGTTTCTCTCCCGCGGTTATAGACCAGGATCTCCCGCGAGACGGCGGGCGTAGGGGTAAATCCTCCCCCCCGGGCGTGGAAGACCTCCACTCCGTGCGCGGCCAGCACCTCCAGCGCGCTCCGCTGCGCCGGGGCGGAGAGGGCGTGGCTGTCCATCCCCAGGTAGAGCGGCCCGCTTATCCCCTGCCCCGCACGGTATTCGCAGATGGCCTGCGTGATGGCCAGGATGTGATCTTCGTTGAAGCTGGCCCGTTCGGCCGACCCGCGATGCCCGGAGGTCCCGAAGCTGACGCGCTGCGCCGGATCGGATGGGTCCGGGTGAAGCACGTAGTACTGCTCCAGCAGCCTCGCCGGGTCTATCAGCAGCTCAGGCGGCGGCGGCTTCCCCGCCAACGGGCTCAGTGGCATGGGTACAGGCTCTCCCGTGCAGGATGCATGCCTCCTACTTCGCCGCCTGCTATGGGAATCATGCCGTGTATAATGGGTTCAGACGTCACTGACAGGAGAGTGAAGCATGGAGGGAACCCCCGCAGCGGGTTACATCGTCGCGGACCCGAGGATCTGCCACGGCACCCCTACCTTCCTCGGCACGCGCATTATGGTTTGGCAGGTGCTGGAGCAGGTCGCGAGAGGCATGGACTGGGACGCCATCATAGAGCAATGGCGCGGAAGCATCTCCAAGGAGGCGATCGCCGAGGCAGTTCGGCTCGCAGGCAAGGCTTTTGAGGACCATGGACCGGAGTACCTGAATGGAAACCGCGCGGCGTGATCGTCCTGGATGAGAACTACACGGACGATCAGCGCCGCCTGCTGAAGAGCTGGCGTATCCCGATTCGGCAGATAGGCTACGAAGTCGGCCGCAAAGGTATGCAGGACGACGAAATCCTTCCGCTGCTTCAATCCCTTCCGCACCCGACATTCTTCACCCAAGACCGGCATTTCTACGACAGCCGGCTGTGCCACCCGCGATACGGGCTAGCGCTACTCGCCGTAGACGAGCTAGACGTAGCCCTCTTCACTCGGCGCTTTCTTCGCCATCCGAGTTTCCGCACCTATGCCCAGCGCCGCGGGCACGTCGTGAGGGTCACCCGTGCTGCCATCACAGGGTGGCATTACGAATCCGCAGACGTGTTCTTGGTTCCGTGGTAGCGTTGTTGGGCTTTGCGATTGTTGCGCTGACCTCAGCTCGACGGACGTCGTGCCTCACCGGCCGCCGTGAAGAGACGCTACCGGGGCGACTTTCTGGCCCCGATTAGGTGCTGACCGAAATGTCCCGACGCCAGCTTGCAGGATCTTCGTGCTCCACAGAGAATGTTCCAACATAGGACGGTGTCGGGTCCGGAATCAGTCGTAAGGGATGAAGGATCCGGGCAACCCGGAGTCGAACCCGCATCTAACGCAGCTCGAAACGGTGAGCCGTGAGCATGGTAGGAGGAACGGATGGCGACTGGATATCTCATACGGGACGCTCGCGAACTCGAGACGGCGCTCCAGGCAAGTTCAGTCCAGTTGACCATCACCTCGCCTCCTTATGCGGACATGAAGGACTATGGATGCGGAAATCAGCAGATTGGCTTCGGACAGGACTATGAGTCCTATCTTAGCGATATCGAAAAGGTCTTCCGTCAGGTATATCGCGTCAGCACCGATACTTCCTGCCTGTGGGTAGCCGCTGACACCTCCGTAGTAGGGGGGGTCGTCCGCATGCTGCCTTTTGACCTGGGGAGCACCATTGCTCGTACGGGCTGGAGGCTCCGGGACATAGTGATTTGGCACAAGCGCAAGACACTTCCATGGTCCCGCAAAGGCCAAGTCCGCAATGCGTTTGAATACCTGCTATTCTTCACCAAGACGGATGAGTATAAGTACCACATCGACAGGATCGTCGAGGCCAAATCCTTGCGTCCGTGGTGGGTAAGGTATCCCGAGCGGTACTCGGCAACCGGAAAAGTTCCGACTAACGTATGGGAATACACTATCCCCACTCAGGGTAGTTGGGCTGGCTCGGAGTTACGGCACGCCTGTCCTTTCCCGCTCGGTCTGCTTGAGCGGATCATCGACCTATGCTCGGATGAGGGCGACCTCGTTTTCGATCCGTTCGCCGGTAGCGGAACGGTTCTCGCACAAGCGGAGTGCATGGGGCGGCAAGCGGTCGGGACCGACCTCAACAGTCAGTACCGCGACATGTATTGCTCCGAAGTGAGACCGGAAGCTCAGCGCAGGTGGGAAGCCGGGTTGTTGGAGCGGCAGGCGGCAGAGAACGATCGGCGTCGGCTGGCGGTTACGATACCGCTGCTCCGCCAGCTCAAATATCCGAAGCAACTTGCTCGCCTTCTCCTGAGGCATGATGCTGCCCGCGAGCTCTGGACATGTGTCAACTCGGTGATTGCCATTGGACAGGTGGATGGATTTGTGCCGTCAAAGCAGCGATTTCTCAAGGAGCGGATCCTTCTCGTGATAGACGACGAGGCGGGGGCCCATGCGGACCATTTGAGGATTCTTGAACTTGCCCGCCACCTTGCGGAGCGGCCTCCACTTTCGAAATTCGGGATTGAAGCTGATATCGACATCCTCACACTTCGCAGAGCCCAGGCCCTTCTGACAGCCTCACCACTCGAACTTCGGCAGCTGTCACTATATAGACGCGGGCGTTTTTGGTGGGCCGATCGCTACATGTCCGTGGCTCAATGGGGAACGGAAGCAACAGACAAGCGGTGGAGGTCCCACGGCCTCAGGGGTGTCCCTCCTATCCTAAGCAACATCAACGTTCGTCAGGAAGTGCCGGAGTGTTAGCTTCACGTAGCACCAAGGGACGGAACTATGGCCTCGTACACGCGTGGTCCGTACTTGAATCGCCATTCCTCAATCTGATTACGAACTGAACCGATAGGGTCATGCTCGTCAAGCTGCAGCCCCTGTGCGCCACCCCTCTGCGACTTTTCTGCCATGACGTGAAAAAGTGCGACCTCGAGGCAGATGTCCGCGAGTCGGGCCTGTGCGACTCTGTCCTCGTCCAGCTTCTGCTTCCAACTGGCTTTATCCGGTCCAAACACTGTCCTATTGAGCGGATGACGGCTGTTCACATATATGATCCCGTCCATTGTGTCGAGCTCTGCAACAGAGTGCCGGTCCAGTGCCTCATATTCAGGCCGCTTGAAACGGCCCTCGTTTTCGTTAGGATCTGGCTCTCGAATCCGAATCTCCGCCTCTGACATGAACTTACCGAAGGTCTTGCTCTTGGCCTTCGCCTCAACCCGGCCGCTCTGGCCCTTGGCAGTGCCTATAAAGCGGACAGGGAGCCGAGCGACGTCTGTTCCGGGAATGCTGTGCCCGTGACTGAGCCGGACCACATAAGACACAGTTTCATGCTCGCTGAGGCTGATCAAACGGATGCCACTCGAGTGCTTGGCATCAAGCGACAGATGGACTTCGGTTCCAGCCGGGATGCGCTTAGTATCAATGTAAAGGTAGGCGCTGCCAGGCCTGTGCGGCCGTGACGAGCTAAATGGCGGACGGAACTCCATCCCGTCCTCCGGCGGAACTACCTCACGCGGCTGCGCTACCGGGCGCACATTTAGCTCCGCAGACAGGCTTTTCCCACGCTCACCTTCCGCCACGGCCGTTATTCGCCCCCGCGCCCCTTCCGCTTTGGAGGTGACGGTGAGTATGAAGGTTTTCCTCGCCACGTTAGCTGGAAGTTTGCCCACGCTTATTTCCTCCGGCTCTACGGTTATGTCTGGATTGCTGCTATCGAGCAGAATCGACCCGTTTGCCTTAAGTGACGAGGCGAGGCCAACAAGCTTTACTTGAGCTGGCATCCCGACGGCTAGAGCCAGAGATGGAGGCTGGAAAACAAGGGGCTCCGACGATTCTGGTCCAGTCGCCCCATCCTCGCTGAGCTCATTGCGGTAGAGCGCGTTTAGTTCTGCAAATCCCTTCTGAAGGCGCTTGCGCGCGTCGTCGGATAGGTCGTCGCCACCGGTTTTCGGGGCCGATCTCTCAGCCTTGACAACTGGATCCAGCTCGGCGCGCATGCGCGGCCAAAGATGGTCCCTGACGAACTCCTTCCTTCTGTCGAAGCCGTCTCTGGAGTCGAGAATAAGAGACTCGCTATGATTGTCGATTAGGTCCTTGATGACGCTACGGATTCCGGAGAGCCTCACCACACCATAGAGCCTCTCCAGACCCGGCTGTTGCTCAAAGTCGAAGAGCGTCAAATCGTAAACCGTGTCGCACTCGTCAACGACCAGGAACCCGCCTTCACGGTCGTCGTTGCGGTCCTGCCTCAGGGCCTCATCCGCCCTGATGGCGACCCAATCAACACATACAGACGGGTAGTCGCGGTACTTTATCGCGGTGGAGGATCGCCCTACGACAATGCCTGGAGGAAAAGCATAGGCGAGCCTCTGCTGGAGACTCTTCCCACCTGACCGATACTGCTCAAGCAACACCTCGCAAGATGGGTCCGAGTTGATAAGCCGCAGCATATAAAAGCTGCAGAGGCGAGCGTATAGCGGTTCAATCTGAGGTATGCTACACCTATCGCCGCAACGGAACGAAACAGTAGTTCCGTGCTCTGACCCGTGGATACTCTGGCGATCCTTGACCGTACTTTGAGCTGTTGTGAGTCGGAACCCCGGGTGTCCGGCCTCCCTTTGGGCGAGTGCTACACTTACTTCGTCTCCTTTGACCGTCTTGACCTCTCCGTGCTCGTGTCCGAAAAGTACGTCAGCCAAGCCCTGGCCGAACACGCCCCGGACAGGCTTGCCTGCACCCTGGCCGCTCTTGTCAGCGCCATACTGGGCCAGATTGCCCTTTAACTGGTCGTAGGTCATACCTTCCGCATTGTCTATGACCCGGCACTCGCCTTTCGCAAGCCCACATCCTGCAACGGCCGCGACCTGTACCCAAATCTTCGCTCGGACGGCACGGGGTAATGAAGCAACTAGCGATTGATGATCCACCAGGGCTCCTGGGCTCAGGTCGAGGATCGCACTGACAAGCCCGGAGGACTGCTTCAGCTTGCCCAACCGCTTGTAGCTGTCCCACGAGTTGGTGATCGGCTCCGTCAGGGCCTTCGCGATGCTCTTCGCGACGGCATCAGCGAACATGCGGTCCCACTTCCGCGCTGCCACTTGCAGCGACAGGGTCTCGGTCCTTGTCTTCATCGGTGTGCCCCTTCCGAAGGAGCCATGAGCGCGGCAAACCGTTGCTTGCAGTACTTGAGGAGCTTGAGCACGTCCTCGTCACCGACGTCCTGGGCTGCCGCGACTAGCTCGTTGTAACGGCGGCGAATCACGGCTCGTGGGGTGTGAGAAAATGCATCCACAATCGATAGGAAGTCGACACCGCGGGCGGAGTCCGCTTCTCCTCCTCGGTACCGGCGAAACAATTCCGAGTCTCTGACCCTCGCCACCTGGTCCTCGCTGTGGACCGACCGGGCCCGTCCGGTGCCGCGGGCAGCCTTTACTACCTCCACATCTGGCGGGGTTGCTTGAGCGGATGCCGAGTGCCGCCCGAACGCGGCGCTGAGCCGCTCCGCGGCCCTCCTTCCTGCTGGCGATAATGAGTAGCCAGTCGTCGCCCCACCGGTCGCCATGTTGCGGTACTTTGGTTGCATTTGAAGCAAAGTGCGCACAGAGCGCGCCGCGTCCGGATACTGAGGGTAGCCGACCATGGCGAACCGGCTCGGAAAGAGCAGGTAGAGAGCGACCGTGACATTTTCAAATGTGAGCGGGTGCCCGAGTTCCTCGATCACCGCCATCGCGTAGGCCGCCAGGTCCGTTAGGGGGAGACCGTCGTAGAGTTCTTCTGGGATGCGCTGTAGTTCGAGAGTCATCGGATCTGTAGTCTGTTCAAGCAGAGTTAGTCGGACGATGTGCAGAGCGGCGGCTATTCAAGCTTGAATTTTATCTTGCGATGATTGCTGAACTTACCCTTTGCAATCCGCAGCTCATTATCGATGGCGGCGAATATGCGCTTGACGTCATCTTCGGTGTACTCGTACGCGTATGGGTTGGAGCAATTCGAAAGAACGCGAATCTTCTCTATGACGGCGTTCGTGCGCGCCGTGGCGAGTCTTACAAATGTGTCTCGCTTGTCTGCCATTCCCTGCGTTCCTCCCGGCAAATGCGCTCCACCCATTTTACCCCATTCTGTAGCATATGAGTCAGACTGCAGTGATTTCAAAATAACGGCAGCATTTTGAACCGTTGGCAGTATTCGTCATCTCCAAGCGGCGAGATAGCCCCAGCCCCAGACGTTCGGCGTCCAAGCGTCCACGGTGAACTCGGTCTGCGCCACGTAGAGGAAGATACCGAAGTAGGCCTCGATCACAGGCCAGTCCCACGCGGACGGGCGACATACGGCCGCCAGGTGGTACTTGATGGGCCAGGTGAGCCATTCGTCCTTGCGGTGGATGATGTCGATGTTCCAGTAGACGGTGAGGCCGATCGGCGCCGGCTGGCCCGGTCGGCCTCCGCCCAGCGCATGGGCTTCAGCGCGCTATCGCGGTAGGTCTTTGCCAGCGCGGGATCGTACGGCTGGAGCAGCTTGGAAGCCCGTCCTGCCGCGGCAGCGTAGATCCAGCTCCCCCACGGGTCCGGCGCGAACAAGATATGCGCGCTGCCGCGCTCACGCGCACGATGCGCGGTAGTCCCGAATCGGGCGGAGTCCCGCCCAGGCGCGTTGTTCTGCCCGGTGGGCGCAGCGAGGTACCGATTGCCCATGCAGGATTTCCATGTGACATGGTAGTCGTTCAGTCATTGTTTGGTGTATGCCCTCCAAATCGGGAAGCGGCGGAAGGCGCGGCGGAGACCGGGCGGCACGGGCTCGGTGCAGACGGCGGTAAGGCCCATGGGTTCGGAGCCAGGCTCCGCCGGATCCGGCTCGAAGAACGGTACGGCCTGAACGCCGTACTGGCCGCAGTACTCCAGCGCCTTGAGCAGCGCGCCGCGGTCCTGCGCGGCCAGCAGGACCAGGCGGCAGTGGGGCGGTAGACCCCACTGCGCGCCGGCCGCCTGCGCCGCATGAGCCGCCTGGACTATCTGGTCCGCCAGCGGCAGGTCCGTGCGGACCCTGAGGTACGTGGTCGCGGCTCCCTACGTCATGGCGCCACTTCCTCCGGAATGTCGGTATAGGCATCCATCGCGTTCATGTCCGGGTCCCACTCCCATCTATCGTCCTTCGGCACCAGATGCCGCACGAGTGGAATCGACGCCTGGCACACAAAGCCGCGGAACGGCGCCAGAAGCTGCTCCTCGTAGCTCGGGTTGTGCAGGCGCCGGATAGTGCGCGCGGCGCCGCCCCACTTCCGCTGTCCGTTCTCCAGCTTGCGCCGATTGGTGCAGGAACTGAACCCCTTCCTCCAGTCCTTTCCGCGGAGGAGTAGGTAGAGCAGGTGGTGCGCCGACGTCAGCTCTTTGCGCGCGACGCGGTCGTTCACCAAGCCGGCCCAGTGGCTGATGAGGGCCTGATACGCGGCCTCATCCGGGAAGAACCGGCACGTTATCTGTCTTGGAAGCGTGTTCATCTGTGTCTCCTCTTGTCGAATGATTTCCATCGGTGAGTCGAGCAGGGGAGACTCAGGGTGGTCTGATGGTATGCGGCTACCGCATTGCGCGGCCCTCCTTCTGTTGAGATGATGCCCCCGTCGAGAGTCGAACTCGCCTCGGGGCTTAGAGACCCCTGCCTCGCCACAAGGCTTCGGGGGCGAGTGTTTCCAATGTCCTGAACGCAAAAAAGCGCCGACCGCACCGGAAGGTTTCTCCCGGTGAAGCCGCCGCTCCGCTTCAGTCGCCAGTTTGTAATTCAGGCCCTAATACATGGTCTCGTTGTGTCGATCCCTCTCGTTACCTACTTATACCACGACTGAGGCTGTTCCTTCAACCCGGCAAGTATCACAGCCTTGACTGCAGCACGACCGGCATCCGCCGGGCGCCCCAGCGGCCGGGCGGTCCATCGAATGCGCCGGCGCAGGGCGTGCCGCAGGAAGCACAGCAACCGTCGGGCGTGAGGCTCCAAGCCGTGAGCTCGTACCAGTCCCGGCCGACGACACGCGCGCCGCAACCATGGCAGTACGTGCTGCCGCCAGCGTCGTCGTGACGTTGCCGGTGTAGGCGTACCTCACGCCGTTCTTCATGGCTATCCGCCGGGCCATGCTCAGAGTGGAGGGCGGTGTCCGCGGCTTATCCACCATCTTCCAGTCCGGGTGGAACGCGGTGAAGTGCCACGGCACGTCTGGACCGACGTTCTCCACCACCCACTGCGTCATCTCCTCCAGCTCCCGCTCCGAGTCGTTCTCCCCGGGAATCAGGAGCGTGGTGATCTCGAACCAGACATCGGTGTGGCGCTTCAGATAGACCAGCGTGTCCAGCACAGGCTGGAGGTGTCCGCCGCAGACCTCGTGGTAAAACCGCTCGGTGAACCCCTTGAGGTCCACATTGGCGGCGTCCATGGCGCGGAAGAACTCCTCGCGCGGATCCTCGCTGATGTAACCGGCCGTAACGGCAACCGAGCGGATCCCCGCCTCCCTGCAAGCCCGGGCGACGTCGACGGCGTACTCCAGGAAGATGACGGGATCGTTGTACGTGAAGGCTACGCTCCGGCAGCCCATTCGCTTCGCCGCCCGGGCTATCTGTTCCGGCGACGCGGAGTCCGCCAGTGTGTCCATCTCGCGGGACTTGCTTATGTCCCAGTTCTGGCAGAATTTGCAGGCCAAATTGCATCCGGCAGTGCCGAAGGAGAGAACGGACGAGCCTGGCAGGAAGTGATTGAGCGGTTTCTTTTCAATGGGGTCCACGCAGAAGCCGCTGGAGCGCCCATAGGTGGTGAGGACGATCTGGTTCTGCTCGCGGGCGCGCACGAAACATAGCCCGCGCTGCCCCTCGTGCAGGCGGCAGGCGCGCGGGCAAACGTCGCACTGCACGCGGTCGTCCTCCAGCGTGTGCCAGTACTTGGTGGGTATTGCAGTTTCCATACTTTAGTATACGCAAAGTGGGAGCTGGCGGCATAAGTAGTCAGTAGTCAATAGTCGGTAGTCAGTAGGCGGACACCGGAATCCGGGCGGTTCTACTGACTACTGGCTACTGACTACTTCACTCCGGCGGTTTACCCGCTTCGGGTCCGGGGGCGTGGCGGGACGGGGGAACGTCCAGGCTGAAAAACTCCAGGACGTCGTCCAGGCTATGCGATTCGGCCGTGCAGGCGTCCACCTCGCGCTGCTGCTTGGCGCGCGCCGTCTCCATGCTCTTGCGCGTGTTCTCTATCTCTGCCTGGAGCTCGGCTATCTTGCTCTCCGCGGAAGAGCAGTACTGGTCCGTTAGGTGCGTGAGGTTGTCCGTGTGGGCAGCGAGCGCGGCCAGCTTGCGGGAGGCGTCCGCCACGATGTTTTCCGCCGTGGCGCCGATAGCTTTGCCCATGGCGCCGATAGAGACCTTGATCATCTGCCGCCGTGTCTCCAGCGGCACGTCCGCGGGGAGGGCGGCCATCATCTCCAGCACCTGCTCGGCGGTGAAGGGAGTCGCGGGTAGGTTGGCCGACTGGTAGATGGCCTGGAAGTTCACGCTGCCGTCCGGACTGACCACCTGCGGCGCGGGGTCCGCCGAGACCCGCACCTGGTCCAGGTTCGGGCCGGGGCTCTCCTGCACGATCTGCTCGACGGTCTTCGTAGGCCCGGCAGGTTTGGCCTGCCGCTCCAGGTCGGCCCAGATCTTGTCGGCCGCCGCTCCGGCCGCGTCCGCGGTCGAAGCGGACGCGGAGGACTGCCGGGTTGGCTCCGGCTCTTCGGGCGGCAGCTCCACCAGGAGCTCCGCGGCCTTGCGGAGGGTATGTCGTAGACTCATCAACTGTCTCCGAGGCGATAGGTGATGGGTGTTAGGTGAGAAGCCAGAACCTGCGCCCTTCTTATCCTGCCAATCGGGCGGCGATCTGCTCGTACGGGGCGAGCTCCTCCAGAGTGGTGGACATCGAGTCCGTGGCAACCACTACCTCGTCGATGTCCGACAGTATCTGCTCCGGCGAGCGGGCCCGGATCTCGTCGTTGATCAGGCCGAAGGTGTCCTCCACTAGCTGGAGCTGGTGGCTCAGGTTCAGGAGGATCTTGCCGATCTTGCCCGCGAACTCCGTACGCCGCGCGAGCACGTCGCGCCGCTTCTCCAGCACTGCCTTCGTGTCGTCGTCCGGCTGGCGCTGGAGGTCCGCCTCCACCTGCTGCTGCTCCTGCGCGTAGTGGTCCTGCACCTCTTGGACCGTGGACCGGACCCAGCGGTCGCTCGGATCCTCTACCGGACCGGCAGGGGTGCTCGAGCGTGAAGGAGTCTCCACGCGCAGCCGGGTACCTTGCCGGCGATCAACCGCCTGGAACGGCTCGCCGGATGAGCGGGACTCTCCCCGCACCTCGTCTCTCAGGGAGAGCAGGTAGGCGCGGAACTGTGCCTCCTTGGCCGCGAAGAGCAGAAATTTCTCCAGAAGGTAGTCCAGCTTGCGCAGCACCTCCCGGAACCAGGTTTTGTCGTCCTGCGACTGGAGGTCAATCTGGGCGCGCATCTGCTCCAGGCGGGCGAACCGGTCCTGCATCTCCCGGCGCAGCAGCGGCAGCGTCTCGTCTTTCAGCTTGGTCCGGCGCTGCTGCACCTCCGCGTCGAACCTGCGCGCAAGGCGCACCTCATACCACTTGGAGTCCGGCACAAAGAGCAGGTAGACCGCCTCCAGCACCGCGCCTGCGAGCAAAGGGATCGGGGTGAGCAGCACCGCCGAGGCGGCCACGGCCGTAGCGAGGCCGACGGCGTTATAGCTCTCCTTGAACGCTTCGATGTAGCGGCTGGATCGCGACATATTGAAGGATGAAGGATGAAGGATGAAGGATGAATCCGGATTCCGGGTTCACCTTGTCACCCTGTCACCCTGTCACCATGTCATCCTATAAGTTCGGGAAAATCTCGTAAATCTCCCGGAGGAGCGATTGAAACTCCGGCGAAGTGCGGTCCTTCTGCTGCCAGGCGATGCCGCGCTCCACCAGATTATACGTTGCTTTCACGCGCGCGCCGGGAATGACGCTGCCGCTGGCGTCACGATCGCGTCCCAGGAGCCAGATGGTGTCCGAGACGGAGAGCGCCGCCGGGATGTCGTGCGTCACCACGACGAAGGTTTTGAGCTCGTCGGAAGAGGCCATCTCCCGGATGAGCTGGCAGACCCGCCCTTCCGCGACGAGGTCCAGGCCGGAGAACGGCTCGTCCATGAGCAGGAAGTGCTCGCTGCACATGAACTGCTGAGCGATGGCAACCCTCTGTCGCTGTCCTCCGGAGAGCTGGATGGGGTACTTGCTCCCGTGGTCCTCCAGGCCGAACTTGGTCAGGAGCTCCTGGGCGCGCCCGGCGTTCGCGCTGCCGCGCAGCCCGGCCCGCGCGCCGGCTACCAGCAGGTTGCTGCGAACGGTGCGGTGCGCAAAGAGCGGATAGTTCTGCGCCACCACGCCCACCATGCCGCGGTGGACCGGCTTGCACTCCTTCTCGATGGTGACGGTGCCAGTATCCGGCTCGTCCAGGCCGGCCAGGATCCGGAAGAGGGTGGTCTTGCCGATACCTGATGGTCCGAGCAGGCCCACCACCTGCCCCTGGGTCATGCCGGGCCGGATGAGATCGCGTATCTCCAGGTTGACGTCCCTCAGGACCTGAACGCCGCCCAGCTTGACCGAGACGTTCTGGACGCGCAGGAGGACTTCGCCGTATTGGCATTCTGTTGACATGGTTGAAAGTTGAAGGTTGAAGGTTGAAGGCCGGACTCCGGATTCGCCTCGTCGCCCACTCGCCGTATCGCCGCGTCCGTCCTATCTCCTCTCCACGGTGAGATCGGCGTAAGGGCAGAAGAAGCGGCGGGTGATCCCGATGCCGTAGTCCTGCAACAGACCCACCACCAGGATAACGATCTGGATGGCGAAGACATCCGCCAGCCGGAGGAACTTGTTCTGGGCCAGGAGCATGGCTCCCACTCCTCCCTCCGATCGTACGATCCCCTCTACCATGGTGAGCATCATCCACCCGATGGCCGCGTTCTGTCGCAGCACCTCAAACGCCTTGTCCGCCGTCCCCAGGATCACCACCTCCCAGACCACGCGCCACTCACTCATGCGCAGCGTGCGGGCGTAGTCCAGCTCCGCCTTGGGAATGGAGACCACGACGGCGGCCATGGAGGTGAGATAGAAGACCGTGATGCCGAACACCAGTAGCGACACCTTGAGCGGGTGGCCCCCTCCCACGATGAGCATGAAGATGAACGAGAAGCCCACCAGGCTCAGGAAACGGCCGCGCGAGATGCCTGCCACGATCGGCCGGAAGACCGGGATGACCGTGAGGTAGGCGAGCGCGAGCGAGAGCGCCGCGGTGATGGCAAGCGCCTGGACGTTGGTCCAGAAGCTGGCGAACAGCTCGGGCCCGAGCCCCTCGTGCAGCCAGAGGTTGCGGAGCGCGTGGAGCACCTCGTCCGGGCGCGGCAGAACCTTGAACGGCGAGTTGAGCCACACCAGCAGGGCGATGGCGATCTCCACCAGCACGATGATCCGCATGGTGTTGGCGGAGACCGCCCGGTTGGGCAGGAAGGCGGCCAGCCACGGGGGCGTATCGGCGGCGCGCCGCTGGCGAGGGGTGAGGTCGCCAACGGCCATCGCTTCGTTGCCGGTGGGGATGGGAGGCTCGGTTGTAACGGTTGAAGGTTGAAGGTCCGGAAGCCGAGTTCTCCCCTTCTCCCCTTCTCCCCTTCTCCCCCTCTGCCTGCTGCGCTTCGGCCATGACTATGTGCCCGTGGTGCCGACCACGACCTCCACGCGGCGGTTCATGGCACGGCCCTGCGGGGTGGAGTTCGGAGCGACCGGATTGGTCTGGCCGTGGGCAAACACACGGATGCGACCCTGCGGGAAGTTGATCGGGGACGAATGCTCCAGCCAGCTCTTCACCGCGAACGCTCGCTCTTCGGAGAGCTGCATATTCCTATCCGGGCTGCCTTGGTTGTCCGTGTGGCCGTGGATATCCACCACCGCGCCGCTGGCGACCAGCAGATCCCGGCGCATCTGGTCCAGGAGCCTCTTGGATTCCGGCGAGATGGTGGCCTTGCCGGTATCGAAGTGGATGTCCCATGCCTTGCGGCTCACGACCCTCTTCACCTGCTGCTGCCTGGACTGGTACTTCGGCTTGGCGCTTGCCACCGCCGTGGACGTAGGCGCCGCTTTGTGGGCAATGTCGCTCATATAGGAAGTATCGATCACTTGGTCGGGAGCGTAATAGCTGGGCATCAGGTTGCGGTACTGGGCCACGTCCACGTCGCCGAAGACGCGGTAGGTAGTGGCAACCAGGTTGGCGGAGCCGGGCACCAGACCCAGGGCGAGGAGGCTGTCCGCCAGGTTGCAAGCGCTGGAGCCGCCGAGATCCACCGTCTGGCCGGTCTTGTCCTGCTCCTGCGTGCCCTTGTAGTACTTCTCCCAGTAGTCCGGGCCCGCGCCCTTCTCCTGATAACAGTCCGCGCTGATCTGCGCGGCCCTCTGGAGCGCCTCTGGGTGCGCCTTCACCGCGTCACCACCCTCCGCGATGGCCTGGAGCATCCCTTCCACGATGTCGCGGTGCGTGCGCATCCACTTGTCGATGCCAATGATGGTGCACGGCATCTGGGAGCTATACTCGTGGGTGGAGACGATGGAGACCAGGCCGCCCTTCTTCTCCGCCACCGTGACGTCGCCCGGGGTCCAGGTGACCACCGCATTGACAGTCACGTGCTTGGTCTCGCCGGTGCGTTTGCCGTTGCGGACCACCGGGCGGTCCTCCGAGTAGCCCGCTACGTACTTCTGGGCGGCGTCGATGTAGTCGGAGGCGTTCACCCAGTTGAGAGCATCCGGGTCCCAGGTGTGCTCGTCCGGGTTGTTGCGGAGGCCATTGTCCGCCAGCCACTTCTGGGCAATGTTCCAGTCGCCGTCACGGATGACCCCTGCCACGAGGCCACCGCGGCTGGCTGCCGGATTGGCCTTCCACTCCGCCGGACCCATGAACTTGTCCTCGCCGTGGGAGTAGCCGGCCACGCCCACGATTTTGCTCATGTATTCCGGCCCCAGGCGGCGCAGGGTATCGTTCAACCCCTTGAGGAAGGAGGCGCCGCCGTCGCCCATGATGGTGACGAAGTGGACGCCCTTGGCGGGATTGGAATTGCCACGGCTGAGCTCCGTGGCGAAGGCGACCAGCGCCTCCTGCATCTTGCCGTTATCGTCCTGGCGGGACCACTTGAGGTTCACGCCGTGCTTGCACATGAGGCTGCCGTTGGTGGCCTGCGGTCCGCCATTCGCAAAGAGGAGTCCCATCTGGGCGTTCCAGGCATAGCCCAGCATGCGCACCTCCGGCCGGTTGGCGCAGCCCGAGCCGGTGCCGGGCAGGGAGACGCCGCCAGATGAGGTGGCGCCCGCATTGGTGATCTCGCGCTCGGGCAGATCCGCTTTCGGCGGGACCGCGGACGAGGTGGTGGAGGCTTCCGGGGCGATAGAGCTGCCGAAGCGCTGCCAGAGCCGCCAGGCGCCAACGGCCAGGCCGACAACGACGATTACAATGACGATCTTTCCGCTCGTCTTGATTCGCATGGTTTCGATTCTCTCTTTGTGTGGACCGGGGACGGAGGACGGAAAACAGACGGAGCCGCGTTGCCCGGAGTCCACAGTGTGCCACGGTGACGGTCCCGGATGAACCGCCTCAAGTGAATTAGCGGCGCTGCATCGCGGCACACGGCGCCCGGTTGGTATCGCACCTTTAACCTTATTGTGGCCAATTTCCTCCGGGCGGGCTCGAATCCGCTGCCGGAGGCCGGGCCTGAGTGTGCCGCCGGAGATACTACGTGGCGGCGAGCAGCAGGTGTCAAGTAGCTGCTGGAATCCAGGAGTTCATGGCGCGAATGAACGTAAGTGGACGGGAATAGGAGATGCACTGATCGGAGTTGGACCTTGAATCGTTGCTGCACGGTGGATAATGGTAATGCGTGGGATCGCGGGCTCAATGGTGGCCCGGACCAGAAGGAGGAGAGATGAGCAAGGTACGCATTTCGATCATGATAGGAGTAGGCGCCGCGATCGCGGCAGCCGTCTGGGCGGACGCTACATCGGACGCGCGGAAGGCTATCCAGGCGCAGTATGACAAGGAGAATGCGGCGGCGGCGCGCAAGGACGTCAGGACGATGCTCTCTATCATGTCGCCGGACTTTGTAGCCGTCACGGGCGGCCAGCAGGTGACGGCGCCGCAGATGCAGCAGTCCCTGACACAGATGTTCAAGCTGGCGAGTAACATCTCGGGCGTCACCTACATCGACAAGGTGGCACTGCACGGGAAGACTGCGGTAGTGCTCGTACACGACCGTTCCGCCTTGACTCTCACGAACCCACGGAATCCCAACCAGAAGGCCCGCCTGGTAGTAGAGTCACGGGACCAGGACACGTGGGTGAGAACGGCTAAGGGCTGGCTGGAGACCCGCTCTAAGGAGCTTAGTCGCAAGCGCACCGTGAACGGCAAGCCGGCGCCGGGGTAGGGAACAGTCGGCAGGAGGCAGGAGGCCGGAGGCAGAAGAAGCGCACCGTGCAACCCGAGCCTTTACACCCTGAGAAAGTGCCCAAACGGCCAGGCGCCGGACCTGTTCACGGACTGTTAACCAAATCGAGGAGGAGGCGCTATGTGCCCACGCAATCGCTTTCAGTCGGCTCTGCTCCTGGTCGTGCAACTTGTCCTCGCCTGCTCGACGAACACGTATGCGCAGGGCTCCTGGTCGCCACGCAGCTCAATGGCCACGGGACGCTACATCTTCACCGCCGCCACAGGCGCCGACGGAACCATTTACGCGCTTGGTGGCTTCGACGGCATAGGGGCAGCCATTCGATCTGCAGAGGCTTATGATCCCAGCGCGGACGCCTGGTCAACCGTAGCTCCACTGTCGCCCGGCCGGTACGGCGCCGCGTCTGCCACGGGCCCGGATGGGAGAATCTACGTCATCGGCGGTTACGACTACACTCGATTTCTCAAAAATAACGATGCCTACGACCCCACAACAGGAACGTGGACCTCGATGGCTCCGATGCCGACGGCCCGATCTGCGCTCGCGGCTGCCGTCGGCGGGGACGGACGGATCTACGCCATAGGCGGCGGCAATAACGGCTATTTGAACACGGTGGAGGCTTACGACCCTACAACGGACGCGTGGAGCACTGTCTCTCCCATGCCGACGGCCAGAGCGGACCTCGCGGCGGCGAGCGGTCTGGACGGGAGAGTCTACGCGATTGGTGGCTCCAACGGAGCCTACCTCAATCTGGTGGAAGCCTATGATCCGAGCACGGATACGTGGTCGCAGGTCGCCCCCATGCCGACCGCCCGATGGACACTGGGCGCTGCTACCGGCCTGGACGGGACCATCTACGCAATCGGCGGTGGGAACGACCAGGGTGAGCTCAATACGGCCGAAGCGTACGATCCGGTAGCGGATGTCTGGTCGGCTGTATCGCCGATGACTGCTCGAAGATATGCGCTAGCGGTGACAGCGGGCCTGGACGGAACGATATACGCGCTTGGAGGCTATAGCGCGGGGACGCTCTCCCGCTCGATGGAGGCGTATACGCCATAGTGAGGAGGTCTCGTGAGCCGGTTAACGGGGCCTGGACGAGGAGGCCATTCTCGTCGGCGTCTCCCGCGTCCTGCACTCAAGACAGCCGTAGCGTCCGACTCAAGTGCGCTCAACAGGCGTCCGTTACGGGCTTGTGATCATGAACAGCGTCCCCCCACCCGCAGGTCCATCCGTCTGGGTGGTGCCATAGAAAGCGCCCGTGCTATCCTGAACCAGCCCGCCTGCCGGATCCTGTCCAGTGGTAGGAGTCAACACCTGGAGCACGGTGAAGACCCCGTTCGCCCACTTCCAAGCCGTACCTCCATCGGAGGGGCCGCCACCGGTACCGCAGGTTCCATAGATTGCGCTACCACCGCCCAGCAGGGGAGCGCCGGTGGGATGATGCCCGTCGGTCAGGGCATCGAAAGAGTGCAGCGTCGCGGAATCGCCGGATGCTGGGTCTATGCGGAACAGGGTCCCGGCGCCCGCTTTGCCTCCGGCATAACAGACGCCGAACAGGTACGCATTGTTGCCGTCCGTAGCCAGGAGGAGCGAGCCGACCGGGTAGGCTCCCTCAACGGAGTGGGCGAAGGCATGCAGGACCGAATAGGTGTATGAACTGCCCGATGGGGCAATGAGGAAACGGCGGGCTTACACGGCGGCAGGCTCCCTTCTGCCCGGTGGCGGGCACTGTGACGGGCGGCGGGGCGGTGAGGCGAGCGGCGCCGCTCGGCGACGCTTGATTCCCTCGCTTCGCGATGGAGCAACGGAACTCCTCTTGCCCTCACCCTCCGCTCCCTTCCAGGTAGGAAGGTCCGTGATGGCAGCGAACAAGGTACCAGTGGCGCACATACTGAGAGGAGAACCCTATGCTGCCCCAGCCGCGCAGGCCTCACCTGCTTCTCTGCACCCTCGGACTGTTGGCCCTTTCCACCGGGCCGGCGGCCGGCCAATTGTACGCGGTCTCCGATCTGGGCGTGCTGCCGGGCGACACCGCCAGCACCGGCCTGGGCATCAATAACCAGGATTCTGCCGCGATCGTCGGATACTCCTATACAGGGAGCGGCCCCTACCACGCATTTCTTACCTACGACAGCGATACCATGACCTACCTGGGCACACTGGGAGGAACCTACAGTGTCGCCTACTCGGTGAACAGCTCCGTGCAAGTAGTGGGATGGTCGTATCTTTCAAGTGGCGCCGGCCACGCCTTCCTATGGGACGGCAGCGCCGATCCTCCCATGCAGGACCTGGGTACCCTCGGGGGTAGTTACAGCGGCGCCTACAGCCTCAATGACCTGACCCAGGTCACCGGATACGCGGCTGTAGCCGGCGGCGGAAGCCACGCCTTCCTCTGGGACGGCACGGCGGATCCGGCCATGCAGGACCTGGGCACTCTGGGCGGGAACGTCAGCATAGGCAACGGCATCAACAACCTGGCGCAGGTAACAGGGTGGTCGCAACTTACCGGCAATACCGCCTATCATGGGTTCGTTTACGATGCTGCCGCAGACCCGCCGATGCAGGACCTGGGCACCCTCGGGGGCAGCTCCAGTGTCGGAAACGCCATCAACGACTCCGGGCAGATAGTGGGCTACTCCTACCTGGTCAGCGGGGGCCATCCGCACGCCTTCTTCTACGATGCAACAGCAGACCCGCCGATGCAGGACCTGGGTACCCTGGGCGGCGCCGAAAGCGAAGCGAACGGCGTGAACGCGCAAGGGCAAACCGTCGGCTACTCCTACACCGTCGACAACCGGCAGCACGCCTTCCTCTACGACCCGGCCATAGGCGCGATGGTGGACCTGAACGACCTGATCGCGCCGGAAAGCGGTTGGGAGCTCACCTATGCCCTGGCCATCAACGACTCCGGCCAGGTAACAGGCTACGGCTTCCACGCCGGCCAGCAGCGTGCGTTCCTGCTCACCCCGCAGTAGGCAGCCGGTAGGAGAGGCTGAGCGCGGGGCGAACTGTGTGCGTGTATGCGTGTGGATATGACTCCGGAATCACGCACCCACGCACCCACGCAAACACCTGCAGTCGTCCAGCCGGCCGCGGATGTCCATGCCGTGCTGCCGGAGAGCCCGGTTGCTATCTGCGAGCAGCCGCGGCAGGCTTTGGACGGCCTGGGCCACGGACCATCGGACCTGACAGGCCCCGGCCGCCCGCCAGGTCTCCGTGGAGGCCGCGCTACTGGACGACTCATGGGTGATGACTTTGCATCAGACCGTATCCCGCCCTTGGAGATCCGCGCACGCGGGACGGCGCCCATCGCCGAGGTGGACGTCATCCGAAACGAACAGTACGTCTTTACGACCAAGCCAGGCAAACAGGACATCAGCCTGCGCTTTACAGACATGGACCATAGCCCCTGGGAGCGGCACTACTACGTGCGCATCCAGCAGGCAGACGGCCAGCTCGCGTGGGCGAGTCCCATCTGGGTACGACTTCGGTAGGCTGCGTTGGGCGTTCAGGCGTACAGGCTTTCGGGTGTTCGTGTGCTAAGGCGTAGGAGGCAGGGGAGAGTGCGGGCGCACCTGGGCACTGAAAGGTGGAAAGAGATTCGATATCACGCCGGATAGCTCGAACGCGGCGCGGAATCCGAGCGTACTGAAGAGTGGGGCCGCTGCGCGGGCTCCTGGAGCTTATGCGCAGGTTGCTGGAACGGTCTCTGAGACGCGAGAAGGAGTCGGCTATGAATTGGAAAGCTATTTGCACGGTGACACTGGCGGCAAGCGTGCTTGGCGGCGGTGTGATTGCGGCGCCCGCAGGCGCGCAAGGATCGCTGGAGCAGCAATCCGCGCACCGGCAGAAGACCAAGAACCAGTGGCGGAACATCGCCATCGGGTCGGGAGCGCTGGGGCTGCTGGGGCTGCTGAAGCACGACAACACGCTCACCTTCGCCGGGGCCGCAGGCGCCATCTACTCGGCCAACCGCTATGAGCAGGACCGCAAGAGCCAGAGCAAGACGGACCGGGCGCGGGCGGCCTACTTCAGCAAGGGATACTTCTACAAGGACGGGCACAAGTACGTGCGCAAAACAGTCTACCGGCACGGCCAGAAATACTATCAGTTCGTGCGGGCGTAGCCGGGCAGCAGCATGTTAAAAGGCCGGGGCGCGCTGCCCCGGCCTTTTAAGAAAAGAGTTCAGGTAACCACTAAACCGCGTGGGACCGCTCCCTGGCCGCCCAGGGCTGGCGCACCCGCATATAGCAGGCCACGCGTCCGTCCAGACTTGCCGGAAGGAAGTCCTCCCGGTCCAGGTGTACCTCGCGGCTGCCGCCGATCTGCTTGTAGACGCCGGAGGGCACCCTCTCACCCGCTAGGTAGAGCTCATCGACGAATTGATCGTTCTCTGGCCGTTCCCACATCGCTTCTTCTCCTATTGATGGACACGCCGCCCTCGGGGACGGCATCGGCATGAGTACAAGGAAGCGGCGCTGCGGGGGATTACATCCTCGTGCGCTGTCAGGCATCTACAGAGCGCAGGACCCCGTAACACCGTCTTTCCTTGTCCCGGGGCCGCGCGGCACGCAAGCTGCGGCGCCACCTACCGCCAAATTCGCTTGCGGCGCGCCCACATCTCCGTCGATGTAGAGGATTATACTGGGTTAGACAAAGGCCCGTCAAGACCGTTTTTGAGGATTATTGACTGGCGATTCGGGGCTGTGTTATAATGCTCTGTCGTACGTGGAGCCGGTCCCTCCGGGCGAGTGGTGGAATGGCAGACACGCTGGTCTTAGGAACCAGTGCCGCAAGGCGTAGGAGTTCGACTCTCCTCTCGCCCACCACCTCCCAGGGCGCGGACCGGGTCTTGACCGTGCGGGAGTAGCTCAGTGGTAGAGCGCTTCCTTGCCAAGGAAGAGGTCGCGGGTTCGATGCCCGTCTCCCGCTCTCCGTTCCCTTTCCTCTTCACCTTTGCCCGCTCCGCCAGGCCACCAGACTACCCCACGAGCTCGCGCTCGCCGATGTCCGGCTTTCGGCAAGGGCAGAGGCTAAGGTCCACCCGCCGACACGGAATCGCTGTATAATATAGGGTCTGACCACACATTCCCCCGAAGGCTTGTCCAAGCCGCCGTTATTCGGGGTAATAGGGTCGGGCGAGGAGTGGAAGTTGCAAAAGACACAAATCCATTTTCTGGCTGCTGTTATAGTGGCAGCTCTCTCCACCGGTGCGCTGGGCGCTTCGCGCGCAGATGGCGTGACACCGGCTCCCGCGTCAAAAATCTTGGCTTGGGAGGTTTCCAAGCAGCCCGCGCATAGAAGCGTGGAAGCGGGTCTCCCTAACTTCGGCAAGCTCAACGACCATGTCTGGCGCTCGGGACAACCCACCGCTGCCGGATACAAGACGCTTGAGGAGCTCCACGTCAAGACCATTGTAAATCTGAGGGTGGAGTACCCGCAGGAAGAACAGAACGTGCGGGATCTGGTGAAGGTTGGCGTGCACTACTTCTGGATCCCGATCAAGGATCAAGGCGTTCCCACCGCGGAGCAAGCCCGCAAGTTCCTGGACATCGTGGCCGATCCAAGTAATTGGCCCGTGCTCGTCCACTGTGAGGGTGGGGAGGGGCGCGCGGGCATTATGTCGGCGCTCGTCCGCTACTCCTTCGACGGCTGGGACAACGCGACAATAATGAAGGAGGTCGGCAACTTCCGGAAAGCGTATCTTGGCTTTATCAAGCTGCCCATGCCGGCCAACCAGCGCAGTTTCATTCAGCACTGGGAGGAGAGCAGTCCCGCGGGACAGTACTGCAAGCTTGCAAAGCAAGATTGACCATACGCATTGTAAGGTCCCGCTCCTTTACCCAACGCCCTGCTGTCCCGCGACAGCGGGGCTTTTTTGTGCCCACCTGCTGTACTCCCCGCGGCTGTTTCGCCCTGGCCCCAGGACACTCCGTCCGTATTCCCGTATGAACCTGGCACCAGTCTTGCTTGGCTCATCTAAGGGGACGGGCCACCCCTCTACGTTGGAGGCACGGTGAGCGCACGAGAAGAGCGAATGAGGACAAGGGCCCGGCAAGAACGTACTAAGAGTCGCGTGGTTCCCACCGCCTGCTCAATCAAAAGGAGGCTCTGATGCAGACAAGCGGTAGACTGTCCAGATTTGCCATACGCATTATTGCCGTTATCGCTATTGCAGCTCCCGCGCTGGCAGGCACGCCAGCCACTGCGGCGCGCCCCTGGTGGCGCGAGATAGCCGCGCAGATCGTCGGCATCGGAGGTTACTTCTTCACGGATAGCTCTGCCCGTAACGCGCTAGGAACGCCCAAGTTCTCCGGCAACCTGAATATCTATCTCAAAGTGAAGCGCTTCCGTGCGTACACCATTGACGGCGGTTTCCAGACGTTTGGAGCGAGCGACCACTGGCAGCCATTCTCCGGCGGAAACCATTTCAGCATGACCGGCCTCAGCTTCCGCGTACAGGGTGAGAGGCGCCTGAACCATATATCTCCCTATATCCAGGCGGGAGTCTACTACGGAGACGTCGGGTCGTACAGACAGAACTTCAGCGCCCACCGAGTTGTGCCTGCGGCAACCATTGGCGCAGAGTACAGGTTCGCTCGGTACTGGGCTCTCACCGCCAGGTACCACGCCAACGGCTCCGTGGGCGGTGTGGACACAAGCGGCTTCGCAGTCGGGCTCAAGGTCTTTTGAGGATCCTAACGTGTTTGCTAAGCCTCTCCACATCCTGCTCCCGCCACTTCTCGCTGCTTCGTGCATCGCGGGACCGGTCGACGGGCGGCACCATGCACGCGCCGGCGAGAAGAATCGCCTAACGCCGGTCACCCTCCCGCTCGGCCGAACGAAGTACGACCTGACCAAAAAGGCGGACCTTGAGGCGATGGTCCGGGCGCTCGACCGGATCGTTGGCAAAGAGACCGCGGACAGCAGCTCTGATGACGTGACCGACAGGGACGAAGGAGCGCTGCCGCGCAAGCACGCCAAAGAGATCCGTCGCATTGCGAGGGCCATGCTGGACCGCAAGGAACCGGCTGGCGACGGTATTCAGGCGATCCAGGAAGTCGCGTGGGCAGCCCGCTACAAAGCGGTGCGGCCCTGGCTTTGGCGCGACGAGGTTGATGTTCTGGGGGCCCTCGTCAACCTTCGGGACGTGCTCCTCAACCCGGTAGGGCGAGGGAGCCGCGCCAACCCGGCCACCAACCTTGCCACGTATTCAGGCGACCTTAGCCGCGTAGACCCCAAGCCCTCCACGTTCTGGGCCCGTCCCGCAGACATCCCGGCCCGGGACCTCTACTATGGTTTCGACCGGACAGAGCTGCCCGGCATCGCGCAAGACGTCTGCACGTACGATAGGGCGCATACCGGCTACGGCGAGCATGCCAGCCTCTATGTAAAGTGGAAGGGCGAGCGCTGGAGGACCAAGTATGGCGAAGAGCATACGGAGCCCTTTGCGTCGCGCATCTTCTGGGCCCTCGGCTACCCCGCGCTGGTGACGGACTTCGCTCCAGAGGTGAAGATCCGCTGGGACCGCCGGATTCTCACGGAGTTCAACTCCCGCCGCACTAACGCATGGAAGCTGACCTTCGCCGCCGTCCCCATCGCCAGGTTCACCGACAAAGAGTATCTCAACCCGTTCAACTACATCCAGTACGGTGTGCTCACAGATGGCAGCCGCGTCCCCTCTGCCCAGCTCCGGAGGCAACTCTTCAGAGGTAAGAACGTGCCCCGCCGGCCGGAGCGCAATGCGAACCTCTATGACACGGACTTTGAGAGCCGCATCGACTACCTGGTGATGAAGGAAGCAGAGGTCAATGGGCGCGAAGAAAGCTCATCGCTTGGGTCCTGGGACTTTAACGCGCTGGGTCACGACAGGCTGCGGGAGGTGAGAGCACTCGCGGTTCTCTGCGCGTGGCTCGACAATTGGGATGTCCGCTGGAACAATAACCGCCTCAACCTGGTCAAAGATGACGACGGCCAGCGCCGCCTCCAGCACGTGGTCAGCGACGTAGGTACGGCGTTCGGCAACTCGTCCGGCCTGATACGGATGAACCATGGCAAGCTTCTGTTGGGACCGATTCCGGACGCGCCAAACCTGTACGCGTGGTCGTTCACGCGTCCGCTTGTGCGCGGCCAGCAGTCCGTGCCGATCCACGACTTTATGCCTATCACGCGCGTTGAACCGTTCTACGAGCTGAACATCGACGATGCCCGCTGGGCTGCAAGATTGATTGCCCGGCTTACAGAGGAGCAGCTCAAGCAGGCGCTCGTCGGTGCAGGGTACGACGCGGCCACTGGCCGGCTTCTGCTCGAGAAGCTTGTGTCCAGGAGAGACCGCATGATCCAGGACTTCGGGTTGGCTGGCGAGATCAAGCTGCTCCGGCCGAACGGCGTTAACCAGCATCTGAGCTATAACCCTCGGACAGACGGCCCGTTCGCGGTGACGTTGCGGGATGGCGCAATCGTTACCGCGCGAGCGCCGGAGAACCTTCTGGTGCAGGACGGCAAGCTGGTCTCGCGAACACGCGAAGGAAAGCGCCATGCCGGTAGTAGCCGTACTGGACATCGGGTCCAACGCAATCCGGCTCGAAGCAGCCAGGCTTGAGCCGGACGGCCTGGTTACCACCATTGCCCGCCGCCGCAAGATGGTGCGACTGGGCGCGGGGCTTGAACAGACGGGCATAATCTCCGAAGAAGCCCTGGACGCCGGCTCGAAGGTGTGCAGCCGGTACGCTGCCGCTGCGAGGGACCTCGGCGCCGAAACCGTTGCTAGTGTTGCCACCTCGGCGGTTCGGGATGCGGCGAACCAGACAGCCTTCTTGGAGCGAGTGCGCCGCGAGGCGCACCTTCACGTTCGAGTGCTGCCCGGTGAAGAGGAGGCACGGCTCTCCTACCTGGGCGTCCTGAGCGGATTCGCACTGGGCGACTGCCTCGGCCTGTTCATAGACGTGGGCGGCGGAAGCGTAGAGCTGACGCTGGCGGATGCGGAAGGACCCTACCGGCTGTTGTGTCTTCCGCTTGGTGCCATCCGCCTCACGGAGCGATTCCTCGGCCCTACCACGGATCCTGTGCCGGCCGATTGCCTCGCGGCAATGGTAGCCTTCGCGCGCGCCATGATAAGAAGCGCCGCCGGCTCCCATCAATTCCGACCGGCCGACGTGATCTTCGCGGCCGGTGGCACGTCCCGGAGTCTTGCCCGAGTAACGTCGCGGCGGCTGGGTGCGCCCAACGGTGACTGGCGGAACGGCTGGTTTGCCGCTGAAGACTTGAGAGACTCTGTGGCGACGCTCGCGGCCCTGCCCCTGCAAGAGCGGAGGCACCTGCCGGGGCTCGATCCGGTGAGGGCAGACATCATCCTGGGTGGCGCCGCGACCCTGATGGCGATGATGGACGTTACGGGTGCTCCGGGTCTCGTGGTGAGCGACCGCGGACTGCGCCAGGGAGTTATACTGGAGACCTTTGGCAGCATGGGATGCCAGGCCCACTACAGCCAGAGCCCGCTGCCGATCCCGGCCGCTTGCAGCCTGGCCAGCTAGAATGAGGAAGACACGGACACATGCCGTACATCCATAAAGTGGAGCCGGGCTCCAGCGTCTGCCTGGCGGATATCGACCCGAACGCGGATGGCGGGCTCACGGAGGAGGAGGCGCAGCCCATCTTCCTGGAGATGGGCACGGAGGTCGCCGACCTTCAGAGTGAGCTGTATGCGACCCGCCAGAACAGCGTCCTGATGGTGCTCCAGGGCCTGGATACGAGCGGCAAGGACGGCGCCATCCGCAACGTTCTCCAGAACCTGAACCCGCAGGGTTGCGTGGTGGAGTCTTTCCGGACTCCAACCGAGGAGGAGGCGGACCACGACTTTCTCTGGAGGGCGCACCGGGTCACCCCGCGCAAGGGCTGCATCACTGTCTTCAACCGGTCCTATTACGAGGACGTGCTCATTGTCCGCGTGCGCGAATTGGCTTCTCCTGAGATCATTGAAGAGCGGTACGGCTTTATCAACGATTTCGAGCGGCTGCTGGTCGCCTCCGGTACGCTTGTGCTCAAGTTCTTTCTCTACATCAGCCGAGACGAGCAGGAGCGAAGACTATTGGCGCGCGAAGCGCGCGTGGAAAAGGCCTGGAAAATCTCGATCTCCGACTGGCAAGAACGGCAATTCTGGGATGAGTATGTGCGCGCCTACGAGGACGCGGTGACACGATGCAGCACGCCGCATGCCCCCTGGTACATCGTGCCGGCAAACCACAAGTGGTTCCGCAACCTGGCCGTACGGCAGACGCTCCTTGAAACTCTTCGGTCCTACCGGCCGACCTGGGAGGCTGCCATGGAGGAGATCCGCGAGCAACGAATCCGGGAACTGAACAAGCTGCGGGAGACGCAGAAGTGAGTATGAAAAGCCCGTTCGCAGCCAGACCGCCGGAGCAAAGGAGCGCTTCTGCCAATCCTGGCCAGCAACCGCCGCTCTTCTGTGACCATGTCTCCGCACTGGCGGCTGATAGGCTGGAGCGGATGCTCTCCTTCGCGGATGAAGTGCGAAGAGGCGACACACCAGAAGCATTACACCAGATGCGCGTCTGGTCCCGCCGGTCTCGAGTCGCGCTTGACCTGATGGAGAGCTGCACGGCCTCTCCGGAATACGAGGAGCTGAGATTACGGGTGCGCAGGGCCGCACGGACGTTAGGCCGTGCCCGCGACCTGGACGTGATGATCGAGACGGTCTCCAACCAAATGGTTTCTCTGTCAGGCGAACAACTGTCGGGGGCGAGACAGTTCCTCAATGGGCTGCACAGCCGGCGCCGGGCCGCCCAGGCTTCCGTTGTGAAGGCTCTGGACCGGTTGGAGCAGGCCGACGTTCTCGGCCGGTTTAACCGCATCTTCGCCGGCCGGGCCGGGGCGAATAGCCCGACCACGGACCGGTCCGGTTCCTCCCGGCCCCTCCTCGCCGTCGCCGCTGAGATGATCGAGGCGCGGCTGGATGAGATGCTCGAGTGGGAGCCTCACCTTGCCTTCGCGGACCACGCGCGCGAGCATCATGACCTGCGCAAAGCCGCCAAGCGGCTCCGCTATGCCATGGAGATCTTTGCGCCTGTCTACGCCACCTACACCACGCTGGGGCAGCAGTTTGCCGGTGCGCTGGAGTGCATCCAGGAGGTGCAGTGGAGGATGGGCAGGATCCACGATCTCGACGTGCTGGTCCCGGAGGTGATGGCCTACCCGAATCTGGCCGGCCTGGTGGAATGCCTCCACAATGCACGGAACGAGGAGTTCGCGCGATTCCTTCAGTTCTGGGATCGGCTCCGCAAGGACCGGATATTCGACTCCCTGCGCTCGACGCTGCAGGCGGCTGGAAAATAAGGCGCCACGTTGGAGGCGAACGCCCGGACGAATCTCCTGGCCAGGCTCCGGCCGTTACTAAGGCCCTACCGCGCCCAGCAGATGGAGCTGATGCTCGTTCTTGCGGTCGCCGCCGCGTGCAGCAATGCGGCGCCCATCGTCGTCAAGCGGGCGTTGGACGCGCTGAAGCACGGGGCTGGCCCGGCGCAGGACGCAGAGCTGTACCACCGGATTCTGCTCGCCACACTGGAGCTCGCCGCTCTCTACGCTCTTGGCTCAACGGTCTCTTTGCGGCGCGCGTATGTGGTGAGCGGTCTCAACCAGAGCATACTCAACGGCCTTCAGCTTCGGATGTACGAGCACGTCATCCGCCTGCCGCACGCCTTCCACAACCGGGCCAAGCTCGGCGACATCATGCTCCGTCTGACCAGCGACGTGGACAGCGTCCAGCAGGCGCTCTCCCAGCTCACCAACAAGGCGCTGTATCAGGTATTCCTCCTCGCGCTCGGCGTGGTGGCCCTGATCTGGGGATCCGGCTTCAATCTTCTCTCCGGGCTCATCCTGGCCCTTATTCCTCTGTTCTGGCTGAGCTACGCGGGGCTGCGCACACGGAACAAGACCGCCAGCCGGGAGCAGCGGAAACGCATCGCCGATACCGCCATAGCCACCGAGCAGAGCCTGTCGGCGCACGCGGTCATCAAGGCATTTGGCATGGAAGAGAAGTCGATAGGCGAGTTCAGGAGCCGGCTGGATGCGCAGCGGGCCTCCAAGATCCGCCTGGCCATGCTGGGCGCCCTCACCGACCTGAGCGAGGATGCCGCCACCGCGCTGGCCATGCTGATCATCGTGGGGGTCGGTGGCTGGCTCGTGATCTACCGCGGAGAACATGTGGGCGCCCTGGTGGCGGCGGTGCTATTGACCAAGAACATCCTGGGACCGGTCGCATCATTCGCTACCGTCGGGCAGACCGTACAGCAGGCCTCCGCCGCGATGGACCGGGTGAGCGAGCTGCTGGAGGAGCCGCTCATCATTACGGATCAGAGGGACTCGGAGCCCCTGGAACGCGCGGTGGGGAGCATACGGTTCGAAAGCGTGACCTTTGGGTACGAGCCGGGCCGGCCGGTACTGCGCGACCTCTCTCTGGATATTCCCGCGGGCGCTAGTATTGCCTTCGTGGGACCCTCCGGTGGCGGCAAGAGCACCGTCGTCAGCCTCCTCATGCGGTTCTGGGATCCCGATCTCGGCCGGATAACGCTGGATGGCTACGATTTGCGGGATATCAGAGTGAGCGATCTCCGTGCGCAGTTCGGTATCGTCTTCCAGGACACCATCGTGTTCGATACCTCGGTCCGCGACAACATCGCCGTTGGTCGTCCGAATGCCTCGGAGACGGAGATTGTATGCGCGGCAAAGGCGGCCCGGCTGCATGATTCCATTATGGCTATGCCGGAAGGGTATGGCACGGTCCTCGGTGAGCGGGGGGTGAGAATGAGCGGGGGGCAGCGGCAGCGGCTGGCCATCGCCCGCGCCATCTTGCGTGAGCCCCGGATCCTGCTGCTGGACGAGGCCACCAGCGCGCTGGATGCGGACACCGAAGCCGGAATCCTGGAGACACTGAGCGGCCTTACGCAAGACCGCACTACTATTAGCGTCACGCACCGGCTATCGTGGGCGGCCAGCGCGGACAGAATCTACGTCCTGGACCTCGGAGAGCTGGTCGAGGAAGGTACTCACGCCGAGCTCCTCCAAGCCGATGGGCTCTACCGGCGGCTGTATGACGAGCAGTTGGGGCGCCTGGCGCCCTCCGGCGCAGAGGGTGTCCGGCTGTGATCAGTTGGAGGCGAGGGCGAGCTTTACCTGGTCGCCGTCCGGGCTGGGGGCGCGGAGGGCTTCCCGGTTGGGATCCAGCAGCACTGTAGTGGGCCGGCCGGTGGTCTCGATCCGGAACGGCGCGGAGCTGCCCTTCACGTCCACCGCGCTCTTGACGGAGCCGGCATTGGTCTGCACGACCAGCGGGACGTGCACCCAGAACGCCGGTTCGGTCTGCGTCACCGTACCGGTCACGATGAACCGGCTCCCCTGCCGCTCCACGCGCGTATCCTCCAGACGCAGGCGGGGGAAGTCCGTGCGCGAGAGCCAGGGGCCGAAGTAGGCCGTCCACTCTGGCCCCGCCACGGCCGCGACCGCGTCCTCAAAGTCCTGCCACTCGGCATCCTCACCGAGCTTGTGGCTCTGGATGAACCTGCGCATGCACGCTAGCATCCTGTCCGTGCCCAGCATCCGCTCCAGGTTCTCCAGCACCAGGCTGCCCTTGCCGTAGCCGATGGCGCTCTCCGCCATGTCCATCGCGTCGTGCGCGTGCAGGAGGCTCGTCTTGCCCAGCAGCGCGCCTAACTGCGGCATGGTGACCACCTTCGGATTGAATTCGTGGATGCCGGGCGCGCCGGTGATGCGGCCGTACAACCCGTCCGAATACTCGGCGAACGACTCGTTCCACATGCTGCGCGTATAGGTGTTCGGCATGATGCCGCCCCACCAGGTGTGGGAGATCTCGTGCACCTCCGCGATCGGAATGAGCATCCGGCCGACCAGGGTAAATGAGTAGCACTCGAGGGCGGCGGGGAACTGGTCCGTCTCCACCACCGCGTAGCGCGAGTAGGGGAACCGGCTGAAGTGGCTGGAGAACCACTGGATGGCGCCCGCCGCGGTGGAGATCGCCTGGCGGGCGCGCGCCGCACTGGGGTGAATGAGGTAGGCGGCGATGGGCATGCCATTCACGTTCTGCGTGGTGACCGTGAACTTGCCGGCAGCCACCGTGAGGAACGAGACCGGCAGCGTGTTCTTCCAGCGGTAGGTTGTCTCACCCCTCTCCACGCTCTTCCCGGCCGGATCGCCCTGGCCGATGGCGGTCCATCCGCGCGGGACGGTGATGCGCACCTCGGAAGTGGCGGGCAGACGGCCGGTGTGGGGGTACCAGTAGGAGGTGAGCGCCGCCTGGTTCGGCAGGATATAGTCGTCGGTGCCGCTGGCCAGAGTGGTATGGTAGGCCAGGTCGTAGCTGGCGCGGTCCTGCGCGGGCGGCTGGATGGCGAGAAAGCCGCCGGACTGATGGAACGGCACGGGTGCCCCGTCCTGCTTCACCGAATCCACAGTGTAGATGGCGTTGATGCGGAGCACGGCCGCCGGCAGGGAGTTCTCCTGCCGCTCCACCGTTACGTGGTCGCGGATGTGGACCACAGGGTGCGGGACGTCGAAATGGACCACCAGCTTGTGGTCCCGCACGCGGTAGCCGCCCGTTTCGTATTCCGGAATCTCGGCGCCTAGCCGCGGCCCCTCCGGCGTGGATATCACCGGGAACAGGTGGTCGCCGTTGGATTCACAGGGGTGGTACTTGGTGAAGACCGCGTAGCGGGTCTGGTCGGAGCCCGGGAGGTCCAGCGTCTTCACCTGCCACGGGAACGGTCTGGAAAGCATCCCCGGCGGCTGCGCGGCCCATGAGTAGTCCGCCTGCACTTCCGGCGCGGTGAGGCTAGTGAGCGCGGCGGTATCCTTGTGGTTGGCCGCTTGCGCAAGCTGCTGCAGGAAGGCAGCGCTCACCTCGGGCGGCGCGGCGCCGGAACCGGCTGGTGCCAGCCCCATGGTAAGCAGGAGCGGAACAAGAAGGCAAAGGTTCAATACAATACCCCGGTGGATGGAAAGTGATACGGGGGATTATAACACGGGTATGGGAGTATGGGAGTATGGGGGCAGGGGGCGCGGAGTCCGGATTCCGGCCACCCCCACACCCCCACACCCCCATACTCCCACACTGCCCTTATGGTACTGCCACCGGCACGAAGCGGACGCCGTGCTTAGAAAGGGTGGCGAAGAGGACGCGGTGGCGACCCACAAACATGCCGTCCGTGCCCATGTAGTCCCACGGATAGAGGTCCGGCGCGGTCCGAACCAGGTCCACTCCGCCGTAGCTGATGCGGACAATAGCCGCGCCGTTGGGCTCCGTGGGATAGACGCCGATGACGCCGCCCCCCCGGGCCTGCGTGATGAGCTTGCTCTCGCGAACAGCGGCGGGCAGGCCCGTCTGCGTGCTGATGACCGTACCGTCCGGCGTGATAAGGGAGATGAAACCGCCATCCAGTCGGGTACCTGTGACCGCGTAGAGCCCTAGGCTGGGCAGGTAGGTCGCGCTGTAGTGGTAGTAGTCGATGTTGTCCGTGATCTGAAACCGCGACTGAACGGTGCCATCCGCGCCAATAATAACGCCGTGGAGGGTGTCGGACGGATACCGCTGCCACACTTCCAGCCAGTTGTGGTCGGAAGCGGCGACCATGGGCCACCAGTCGCGCTTGTCGTCGTCCTTGCTCACGGAGACGGGGATCTCGTCGCCCATGTTGCCGTCTCCGTCCACAATGCGCGCCCACACATCGTCGCCGGTCCCCAGACCGTCCACGCCACCCCCGTCGATCCAACCTTCGGAGTAGACCACCAGGAAGCGGTCTCCCATCGCCGCCACGTGGCCGGAGTGGCCGCCGTCACGAATGGTGAAGGGATACTGCACGATCGGAGTGAGGCTGGAATCCCACAGTCCGGCGTGCTGATTGATGTCGCCCTTACCATCCTCGCATGACATGAGGATGCGCCCGCTGGAGCTGATAGCCGCGCTTGCGGGCTCCTGGGCCTCCTCATCCGTAACCAACGTCTGCGGATTGAGCTGTGGATTGGAGGGGTCCAGCCAGGAGTAGAAAACGTCGTGCTCCCAGTTGCCCTCCGGATTGATCACCGGCCTGGGCGGATTGCCCCAACTGCTCCACACCAGCAGATAGCGAGAGCCCACCTTGAGCAGGTTCATTCCGTGCTGCCAGGCGCGGTGGTCCGTGTAGAAGGCTTCGACCGCGGGATCGTCCCGCAGGTTGGTGGACGTTCCGGCGGCACGCGTGACATTCCCCTGGGGCTCCTGTGGGTTCGCAGCCACGGCAGCCGCCTTTCCGGGCGTACGCGCATCGGCGGCGTTCGCCACCTCCGGCTCCGCTATCTGAAAGATGCCCCACTGCGCGGCAGCGAGGAGCACCAAACAAAGAACATATCGATTC